>NZ_DLMO01000032.1:0-1444 GCF_002479325.1 Brevundimonas sp. UBA7534 | reverse complement strand
GGCGGCGATCTCGGCCTTGAACTCGGCCTCCTTGGCCGTTTCCATCTCGGGCGTGACCTCGATGGCCAGGTTGCGCTGGTCCAGCAGCCACTTCTGCATCTTCATCTCGAGGTTGCCCCCGAGCTGGATGTCGGTGCCGCGGCCGGCCATGTTGGTGGCGATGGTGACCGCGCCGGGCAGGCCCGCGTCGGCGACGATATAGGCTTCCTGCTCGTGCTGGCGCGCGTTCAGGACGTTGTGCGGGATGCCGCGCAGCTTGGTCTCGTAGGTGATGTCATAGGCGGCGTCGCCGACCTTTTCCGCCTCCTTGGCCTTGCCGGCGTATTCCGGCTTCAGCGTGCGCGCGGTCTCGACCTTGTATTCGTAGCGGCTCAGCAGGTCCGACAGCTGTTCCGAGCGCTCGATCGAGACGGTGCCGACCAGGATGGGCTGTCCGGCCAGGTGGCATTCGGCGATCTGGCGGGCGATGGCCTGGTTCTTCTCGGCGTGGGTGCGATAGACCTCGTCGTCGAAGTCCTTGCGCTGGATCGGCCGGTTGGTCGGCACCTCCAGAACGTCCATCTTGTAGATGTCGAGGAATTCCTGCGCCTCGGTCGCGGCCGTGCCGGTCATGCCCGACAGCTTTTCGTACAGGCGGAAGTAGTTCTGGATCGTGACCGAGGCCAAAGTCTGGTTCTCGGGCTGGATCTTGACGTCCTCCTTGGCCTCGATGGCTTGGTGCAGGCCTTCAGACAGGCGCCGCCCGGTCATCATCCGCCCGGTGAATTCGTCGATCAGGACGATCTCGCCGCCTTTGATGATGTAGTCCTTGTCGCGCTGATACAGGGTGTTGGCGCGCAGGGCCTGGTTGACGTGGTGGACCAGGCTGATGTTGGCGGCGTCGTACAGGCCCGTGGTGTCGGCGGCGAAATAGCCGCCCTTCTCCAGCATCTCCTCGATGCGTTCGGAGCCTTCCTCGGTCAGCAGCGACTGCTTCTGCTTCTCGTCAAGGTCGTAGGTCGACTTGTCCTTGATCAGCTCCTTCACCAGGCCGTCCAGGATCTTGTAGAGGTCCGAACGATCCTCGGTCGGGCCCGAGATGATCAGCGGCGTGCGCGCCTCGTCGATCAGGATGGAGTCGACCTCGTCGACGATGGCGAAGTGGTGCGGGCGCTGCACCATCTCGCGCCGGTCATAGACCAGGTTGTCGCGCAGATAGTCGAAGCCGAACTCGTTGTTGGTGCCGTAGGTGACGTCGGCGTTGTAGGCCGCCTGGCGCTGGCCCTGCGACAGGCCGTTGACGATGACGCCGACCTCCAGCCCCAGGAAGCGATAGACGCGGCCCATGGTCTCGGCGTCGCGCCGGGCCAGGTAGTCGTTGACGGTGATGACGTGCACGCCCTTGCCGGTCAGGGCGTTCAGATAGACCGGGGCCACGGCCACCAGGGTCTTGCCCTCGCCGGTC
>NZ_DLMO01000034.1 GCF_002479325.1 Brevundimonas sp. UBA7534 | reverse complement strand
CCCGGCTTTCGCCGGGATGATCGGGATAGAGCGTATCCCACCCGCCTTGCCCCTTCCCGCCCCGGCGCCTAAGTCGGATCGGCCTCGCGGTTCGCTGCCGGCTTTCACGCCATTCAGACGATTCACACCCTGTTTTTCGGCGCCCGCGCCGAGATTTCACACTATTCAGACGATTCAGACTCTCTTTTTTCCGAGTCTGAACCCCGGAGACCCCGATGTCCGACTACGATTACGACCTCTTCGTCATCGGCGCGGGCTCCGGCGGGGTTCGCGCCGCGCGGCTGACGGCCCTGGGCGGCAAGAGGGTCGCCATCGCCGAAGAGTTCCGCGTCGGCGGCACCTGCGTCATTCGGGGCTGCGTGCCCAAGAAGTTCATGGTCATGGCCTCCGAGGTCAGCCACGCGCTTGAGATCGCCGAGGGCTACGGCTGGTCGTTCGACAACGCCAAATTCGACTGGCCGACCTTCCTTGAGGCCAAGGACGTCGAGATCGCCCGGCTGTCGGGCATCTACGCCGCCAACCTGGGCAAGGCCGGGGTCGAGCTGGTCCACGGTCGCGCCATCCTGAAGGACGCCCACACCGTCGAGATCGTCGGCAAAAACCGCACCATCACTGCCCAAAAGATCCTGATCGCCACCGGCGGCCGCCCTTGGAAGCCGGAGGATCTGCCGGGCATCGAACACGCCATCACCTCGGAAGAGGCCTTCCACCTGCCCGAACTGCCCAAGCGCATCCTGATCGCGGGCGGCGGCTATATCGCGGTGGAGTTCGCCGGCATCTTCGCCGGCCTGGGCGTCGAAACCACCCTGATCTATCGCGGCCCGAACATCCTGCGCGGCTTCGACGACGATGTGCGCGCCCACCTGGCTGGAGAGATCGAGAAGCGCGGGATCAAGGTGATCCTGGGCTGCCAGCACAAGTCGATCGAAAAGACCGCGACCGGCCTGGTCAACCATCTGGAAAACGGCATGACCCTGGAAACGGACGTGGTCATGTTCGCCACCGGCCGCATCCCGCACGTCAAGGATCTGGGCCTAGAGGCCGCGGGCGTCGAGCTGAACGACGAGGGGGCCGTCAAGGTCGATCCCTATTCGAAGACGACCGCCGAAAACATCTGGGCCATCGGCGACGTCACCGACCGGATGAACCTGACGCCCGTGGCCATCCGCGAGGCGGTCGCCTTCCACCAGACCGTCTATCGCGACAACCCCCAGCACTTCGACTACGAGGCCGTCGCAACCGCCGTCTTCAGTCAGCCGCCGGTCGGCGTTGTCGGCCTGACCGAGGCCGAGGCGCGTCGGTCGTGCTCCAAGGGCGTGGACGTTTATGTGACCCGCTTCCGGCCGATGAAATACGCATTCACCGGCTCCGACGAACGGGTGCTGATGAAGCTGGTCGTCGACGCCGACAGCCAGCGCGTGGTCGGCGTTCACATCGTCGGTCCCGACAGCCCGGAGATGATCCAACTGGCCGCCATCGCCGTGAAGGCCGGCCTGACCAAGGCCCAATGGGACGCCACCTGCGCCGTCCACCCGACCATGGCCGAAGAACTGGTCACTCTGAAGGAGAAGCAGACGCCCGCGAACATGGCCGCCGGCTGATCCGCCTCAGCGCGGCCGCTCCCGGAACCGCTCCAGCACGTCCAGCCGCGCGGAGAAGGGCTCGGTCTCGACGAAAGGCCCCGTGTCGCCGAAGGTGACGATGCGCGGCTCGCCGTCCGGCGTGGCCTGGGGCCAGACCGGCCGATCTCCCCCGTTTGGATTTCCGGTTCGGGCGAAGTCGGTCCAGTAGCCCATCATCGCCTCCGAGGCGCGCCGGTCGCGCGCCTCGACCGGATAGGGAAGGATGCCCAGGTTGCCGAACACATAGGGCCGCTCCACCGCGTGGCTGGCCCCGCCATGCGCCTGCCGGTTCTCCGGCGACGTCACGTCGAAGCGGTAGAGGTAGGTCGGATGACCCGCCTTTGCATGCAGGCGCGCCAGCTTGCGCGCGGGCTCGGTGAACACCAGGTCCGTCACGACCTGGGCGTCGAACGCCGCGACGCCGCCATAGGCCGCCGCGGCCTCGGCCCGCTCCAGCCAGGTCATGTCGTCGTCGATCAGGCCGTAACCCGATCGGTCCGTGGGCTTGATCCACCAGAACTCGGCGCTGTTCGTGCCGATGACATAGGGGACCGGGGCCTGTCGCCCGGCCGCGAAGGCGGCTTCGACCGTCTCGGTCACGATCTGGCCGTCGATCAGGTTCAGGTCGCCGTTGGCGAACGACGGCGCCGGGTCCAAGAAGGTCTCGGCCGGGGCCGCCCGCAGCGCCTCGGCCGACGTCAGGCCCGCCGCCTCCGCCCAGGCCTGGCCCCGCTGTCGCGCCGACGGCGCGCCGCCCGCCCCCGGCCGATCCAGCGGAATCTGGAGCTCACGTCCCAGACCGGACTGCACCACGGCCCGCTGGAACAGCCCGCGCGCCTGGGGCGAGATCATCATCCGGTTCACCAGCAGCCCGCCCGCCGACTCGCCAAAGATCGTCACGTTGTCCGGGTCGCCCCCGAAGGCGGCGATGTTGGTCTTCACCCACCGCAGGGCTGCGATGACGTCCATCACGCCGTAGTTGCCTGCCGCTTCGCCCGCTGGTCTCTCGGCCGCCAGCGCCGGGTGGTCGAAGAAGCCCAGACGCCCCAACCGATAGTTCAGCGTCACGACCACCACGCCCTGCCTGGCAAGGTCGTCGCCCTCGTACAGCGCCGCCGTGCCCGAGCCGTTGATCAGCGCGCCGCCGTGAATCCAAACCATGACGGGCGCCCGCGCGTCGTCCGCCTGGTTGGTCCAGACGTTGAGGTTCAGGCAGTCCTCGCTCATCGGCGGAGGGCCGACGCCGGGGTCGCCGTTCGCCGGCGGCTGAATGCAGATCGCACCATAGCCGGTGGCGTCGCGACGCCCGTCCCAGGCGACAGGCGGTCGCGGCGGTCGCCAACGCAACTGCCCCACGGGCGGCGCGGCGTAGGGGATGTTGCGATAAGAGGTCACGGCGTCGTCGGTTCGACCGAGCAGAACCCCCTGCTCGACCCGCGTCTCTGCCTGTGCTGTCGGGTCGACCTGCGCCGTCATCAGGGCCAGCGTGGCGAATGCGGCTGCGATTGTCATGCCCCGTCATTAGCAAATTCTTCTGACGCGCCAACGACGATGCGACGTTTTTCGCCGGCCTGGCGAACCAATCCGCGTCCGCTGCGTTTGGGGATTGCTGGTGGGGCGCGCATTGAACGACTTAATCCAAATGACACGACCCGCCGTCGATCTGGCCGCGGCGTTCGAGGTGTCCCCAAACCCCTATATCCTGGTCACGCCCGATCTTCTGATCGTCGGCGCGAATCAGGCGTACCTCGACGTGACCTCCTCTCGTCGGCAAGACATCATCGGGCAGCCATTGTTCCAGGCGTTCGATTCCGGCGATGGCGAGGAGGCGCCCGAGAATGTGCGGCGAGTGAAGGCGTCCCTGGAAAAGGCGCGCGACACGCGTCAGCGGGATCACCTCGCGATGGTGCGCTTTTCGATCGCCCGCACCGGCCCCGACGGCGCGCGCACCTTCGAGGACAGGCTTTGGAGCGCCACACACACGCCGATCCTCGATGAGCAAGGCGAAGTCGCCTATCTGCTGCAACACACGACCGACGTCACCGACCTGCACCGGGGGTTCATCGCCGATCCTTCATCGCCGGTCAGCGCGCTGGACGCCATCTTGGGCGGGGGGTTGCTGCGCCGCGCGGAAGTCGTTCAGGAAGACAATCTTCGCTTGGAGCACGAGCGAAACCGCCTGGTCGAAATGTTCATGCAGGCCCCGGGCTTCGTGGCCATCCTGTCCGGCCCGCAGCACGTGTTCCAAATGCACAACGCCGCCTATCAGCAACTGATCGGCCAGCGCGATCTGTCGGGGCTGCCCGTGCGCGAGGCGCTGCCCGAACTGGCCGGCCAAGGCTATTACGAGTTCCTGGACGACGTCTTCGCGACGGGCGAACCGTATGAGGGTCAGGAGAGCCTGGTCCAACTCCAGCGCCGCGCCGACGGTCCGCTGGAAGACGTCTATCTGAACTTCATCTATCAGCCGATCCGGGACGAGCATGGAGCGGTGGCCGGCATCTTCGTCCAGGGCCACGACGTCACCGAAAACGTCCTGGCCGCCCAGCGGCAGAAGCTGATGATCGACGAACTGAACCACCGGGTGAAGAACACCCTGGCCACCGTCCAGTCCATCGCCATCCAGACCGCCCGGTCGCACGTCGATCCGACCACCTTCGCCGAGACGTTCCAGTCGCGTCTGATGGCCTTGTCGCACACGCACAACCTGCTGACACGCAGCCATTGGGAAGGCGCGGAGCTGAGCGCCATCCTGGCTCACGAGACCGAAGCCTTTGGCCCGACCCGCATCAGCCTCAACGGACCTCCGGTCGATCTGGAGCCCGCGCTTGCGTTGTCGTTGGGGATGATCTTCCATGAACTGGCGACCAACGCCGCGAAATACGGCGCCCTCTCGACGCCTGAAGGTCGGGTCCTGATCGACTGGGCCTTGGCCGATCAGCGCGCGCCCCGGCTCAAACTGACCTGGCGCGAAGTTGGCGGCCCGCCCGTCTCACCGCCGAGTAGAAAAGGTTTCGGCAGTCGATTGATCGAACGTAACATTCGCCACGATCTGGCGGGCGAGATTGATCTGGTCTACGCCGCCGATGGATTTGTCGCGGAACTGACGGTTCCGCTTGAAAGGAAAGACGCGTGATGACCCAGCCCCTGACCGGACGTCGCGTTCTTATCGTCGAGGATGAATCCCTTGTGGCCATGCTTCTCGAAACCATTCTGGAAGACATGGGCTGCACGCCGGTCGGCCCCGCCGCCAACATCGACGAGGGCGCCGCGATGGCGCGCGACGAGACCGATCTGGACGCCGCGCTGCTGGACGTGAATGTCGCCGGCCGTCAGGTCTTTCCGGTGGCCGAGGCGTTGAGGGCCCGCGGCGTGCCGTTCGTCTTCTCGACCGGCTATGGCGAAGGCGGCCTGCCTGACGAATGGCGCGGCAATCCCACCATCCAGAAACCCTTCACCGAGAACGCCGTGCGCGACGCCCTGATGAAAGCCATGGGCGTGGCCCAAGCCTGACCCGCGCCTGCGACGACCATTCCGGCCGCCCGTCCCATCAGGCCGCCATCCGCCGGGGCGCGAACCATCCCTGCTCCGAGCGCTGGACCGCGCCTGACGCGGCTAGGACCGCAAGGGTGTGTTCGATCTTGCGTCTCTTGCGCGTGGGCGAGCCATCGAACGCCGCCGCCAGGGCCGTAGGATGCATGGGTACGCCGCGACGCCGCAGCATGGAGAGCAGAACCGACGCCAGCGGTCCCGGCTCGTCCGGCAGCGCGGGCAAGGGCGTCTCGACGAACAGCACCGCTTCGGTCTGAACCGCCTCTCCTCCCCTCGGCAAGCGGGGCGTCTGGTAACCGGGGCGCAGGAAACGCACATCGCCGCGCCCCTCCTGTTCAGCCCGCAACTGGTTCAGGGCGATCAGCCGCTCCACCACGGCGTCGTCGGAAAGCGTTTGCGGCCAGCCGTAGGCGTCCGCCACCAGGTGATCGAGGCGGACATGCAAATGATCCAACAGGCCGATGCAGCCGGCGTCATGCACATCTTGATCGGTCGCGCTCAAGGGCGTTCCCTGCCGCCAGAGCGCGCGCGCATTGTAGAGACCCGTCATGGTCAGCCCCGGATTCCGCTCCAGGACCTTGGCGCGCAAGGCGTCGAGTTCCTCGGCCACGGCGCCCAGCTCGGCCGCCAACGCCGCGCCCGGCTGCGGAAACGGAAAACGATCGAAACAGGCGCCTTTCACATAGACAGCCTCGCGTTCGTACTCTCCGATCCGTCCGGCGTTGGCGGCGAACCACGCCCGATGCTGTCGCGAAGACAGTACGCCCATAATCACGGGGTCGTCGCTGGCGATCACGACCAGTTTGTTGTCGGGCAGTATCTCGGCGTCGAGGAAGCGGAACCAGCGGTGCTTGGCCGTCTCCACCGTGACGATGCATCGCTGCAGACCCGCCGCCGCTTCGCGCAGTTCCCGCCTGGGCTCGCCGAAGATCCACCAGTTGTCACGGTAGGTCGCCCGATTGTTGCGGTCGCGATCGGGCTTCACGGTTTCGAGAAGATGTTGATACAGCAAGGGATGTCGACGGCGGGCTTCAGCCTCGTCCCAGCCGAACAGGTCGATGGCCTCCAGGCCGCGCGGACGGTCGGCCAGATCGCGGCCGTTGCGATAGGTCCGCAGGGGCGAAGGCGCGTCGCGATCCGATCCCGCCAGCAAGGCGCGGCCGCGCTGCGGCGTCACGAGAAAGCCGGCGCCCATCAGCTGCACGCCGCGATGCGCCAGGCCGGCGTTCGCCTTCAGCGCCCTGGCGCGGGTCAGGCCCGTGTCGATCATCAGGTCCGCCCCGATCACGCCTTGGCGTTCCTCGAATGTCAGTCGAGGATGGTCGGTGATCAGGTCCGCTTCGCCCGAAACTTGCAGCCAGCGGGCCTGGCCGTCCGGCGCGCCGCGTTCGACCACCGACATGGCGATGCGCACGTCGGCCCGCCCCGGCCCTACGGCCCACGGGTGATCGGCGACCGCAAAGACGATGCGAAGCGGGGGACGCCGCTCCAGATGGTGTTCGATCACCCGTCGCGAGAAAGTCTGAGTGATGGAATTGGTTGTGATGAAGCCGAAGCGACGGAGGATCGATCCCTTCGCGGCCAGAATCTCCGCGGCCCGGTCCCACCACGCCATGACCAGATCGGCCGAGCGGAAACGGCCGCCACGAATCGTGGCCAGAGCCTCGACATAGCCGTCGCCGAGTTCGGCCCGCAGGTCCTTGCCGCCAATGAAGGGGGGATTGCCGACAATGAAGTGCACGACGGGCCACGGCGTCGGGAACGGATCGACATAGCGCTCGACCGCGCGATCCCGGCGCGTCGCGAACAGGCCGGCCTCGGCCTCGTCGCGTCGGTGCTCGACTTCGATGCGCGCACAGCGGATCAGGGCGTCGGCGCACTGGACTCGTCGGAAATCCTTCAGGATCGGCTCGGTCGGCTTGGCGTCCCCGAAAACGCGAAAATGCCATTGCAGATAGCCGATCCACATGACGATCTCGGCGATCCAAGCCGCGTAGCTGTTCTTCTCCAGCCCATAGAACTGCTCCGGGCTGACGACGTGACCTTCCAGGTCCAGAAAGCCTTGGACCTCTCCCATTTCGGACAGGGCGCTGAGGACATCCCCTTCCAGCTCCTTCATCATCTTCATGGCCACATACAGAAAATTGCCGGTGCCGCAGGCGGGGTCCAGCACCCGGATGCGGCAGAGTTGGTCGTGGAACTCCCGCACGATCCGGCGTGCCGCCGGGACGTCTCCCGCGAGGTAAAGCCCGATGGCCTGCGCCTCGGTCGCCTCCCAGTCGCCGCGCAGCGGCTCCATCACCGTCGTGTCGACCAGGCGCTCGACAAAACTGGCGGGCGTGTAGTGCGCGCCCAGCTCGGCGCGCTCCGCCGGGTCGAGCGCCTGTTCCAGCAGGCTGCCGAATATGGCTGGTTCGACCAGGCTCCAGTCGCAACGGGCCGCCGCGATCAGCGCCTCCAATTCCCGCTCCGTGACCGGCAGGGGATCGACGTCGCGGAACAGACCGCCGTTGAACCGCCGCATCGTCCGGCGGGTGGCCAGACAATGGCCGCCCTGGTCCATCGTCTGAAAAAAGACGCGCGCGCCCTCGTGAAACCTGTCGGCCTCCCCGCGGTAGGATTCCAGAAGTCCCTGGAATCCGCGATCCTCGATCAGACCGACGCTGTCGGCGAACATGGCGAATATGCACTGCATGATGAACAGCGCGGTGCGATTGGCCTGGGCGGCCTTGGCGGCCCGGTCGTCTCCTGCTGACGCCAGGCGGGCGCGGATCGAACGAACCAGCCAGGCCAGTCGCGCCGCGATGTCGGTGGTCACCTCCGCCACTCGCGCGGACGGGTCCAGCGCCATCGGGTCGGTCCAGACCTTCAACAGCCGGTTGCGCACATCGGGATCGCGCAGTTGGTCCAAGGTGATGCGGTAGCGCGCCCGATCCGGGAATTGGGCGTAGCCCTTTCCCTGGCGAGC
>NZ_DLMO01000016.1 GCF_002479325.1 Brevundimonas sp. UBA7534 | reverse complement strand
GCATCCGCTCCATCGCCCTGAGCCAGAGCCTGGAGCGGTTCCACGACGAGGTGATCGCCCACTGGGAGACGGCCGAGGCCTATGCGCCCGCCATCATCAGCCGCCTGTTGGAGCAGAGGTGGTCGCCGGGCGTGGTGATGAACCTGAACTTCCCCAACCGCCGGCCCGAACAGGTCGAGGCGGTGGAGGTGACGACGCAGGGCTTCCGCGACGTGGGCGAGATGCACGCGGTGCGCCGAACCGACCTGCGCGGCCGGGATTACTACTGGATGAGCTTCCGCGGCCAGAAGCAGGAACACGCCGAGGGCACCGACCTGCGCGCCATCGAGGAGGGCCGCATCTCGGTCACGCCGCTGCACATCGACCTGACCCACATGGCCAGCGTCAACGACCTGAAGAAGGTGCTGGGCGGGGCGCCCCCGAGGAAGGTGGAGCGGGTGGCGTGAACCTGCGCGACGACCGGGCCGGGCGTCTGATCCTGTCCCTGCGCCAGCAAGGGGTGACGGACCCGCGCGTGCTGAAGGCGATGGAGAGCGTCGACCGCTCGGTCTTCGTGCACGAGAAATTCCTGGATCAGGCGTGGGAGGACCAGGCCCTGCCGATCGACTGCGCCCAGACGATCAGCCAGCCCTACATCGTCGGCCTGATGACCCAGGCGCTGGAGGTCCAGCCGCGCCACCGGGTGCTGGAGATCGGCACCGGCAGCGGATACCAGTGCGCGGTGTTGTCGAAGCTGGCGCGCTACGTCTATTCGGTCGAGCGCTACCGCAGCCTGCTGAACGAGGCCGAGACGCGGCTGCGGACGCTGGACATCGACAACGTCATCACCCGGCACGGCGACGGCGGGCTGGGCTGGCCCGAACAGGCGCCTTTCGACCGGATCATGGTCACGGCGGCGTCGCCGCACGAGCCGACCGAACTGCTGAAGCAACTGAAGCCGAACGGGGTGCTGGTCGCGCCGGTGGGGCGCACCTCGGTGCAGATGCTGCACCGCTATGTCGGCCAGGGCGACGGCTCCTTCCGCCGCGAAAGCCTGACGGAGGTGCGCTTCGTGCCCCTGGTCGAGGGAACGGCCAAGGAGGGGTGATCGGCGCGAAAGCCGGCGCCGTTAACCTTCACGTCAAACTTTCGCGCCCATTGCGGGGTTGGCTTGGCGGCGCCGACGGGGCACACCGGGCGGGCGAGTTTAACCATGCGAGGAGCGGCCGGTGACGGGTCTGACGGGCTGGACGAGAACGGTTTTGATCCTGGCGGCGGGGGCCAGCCTGACGGCGTGCATCAGCTATCCGTCCGAGCCGCGCTATCCGACCCATCCGATGGCCTTGCCCGGACAGGGCGCGCCGACGACGTCCTATCCCCCGCAGGGCCAGCAGGGACAGGCCTACCCCGGTGGAACCCAGACGCAACCGTATCGCCCCGGTCAGTATGAAGCGCCGCCGCCGGCGACCGCGCCGGTCGGATCGGTGGAGGGCGGCGCCCTGCCGCCGACGGTCAGCGTGACGCCGCCCGCCCAGACGCAGACGCAGACGCAGACGCCGCCGCCGCCGGTCTATAGCGGCCAGCCGGGCGCGGCCTATGTGATCCAGCCGGGCGACACCATCTCGGGCGTCGGCCGCCGCTTCCAGACGCCGGTGCAACTGTTGATCGACCTGAACGGCCTGGGGCCGAGGGGCGCGATCACGACGGGCCAGCGGATCATCCTGCCCGAATCGGCGGTCGACACCGGCCGCGATCCCTATGCGACAGGCCCGTCTCCCGTGGGCGTGCTGGTGCCCAACGGCTCGGTCCCGCCGCCCCCGCCGCCGCCTTCGGGCAATGCGGCCCTGCCGGCCCAGACGCGGCCGACGACGCCGGCGCCGAGCGTCGGCGCGACGCCTTCCACCAGCAGTCCGGCCAACCTGGTGTGGCCCGTTCGGGGCGAGATTCTGCGCCGCTTCGGCCCGGTGGGCATGGGCGAGCGCAATAACGGCGTCAACATCGGCGCCTCGGCTGGGACGGCCGTGGTCGCCTCCGGCGCCGGCCGCGTGGCCTATGTCGGCGACGATCTGGTCGGGCAGGGGCTGACGGTGCTGATCGTGCACAATGGCGGCTGGCGGACGGTCTACGGCCACCTGGGCTCGGCCACCGTCAGTGATGGCGACGACGTGCGCCAGGGCCAGCAGATCGGCACGGTGGGTCTGACCGCCGGCGACGGCCGCCCCTCGATCCACTTCGAGACCCGGCAGATGCAGGGCGACGACCCGGTGGCGATCGACCCCCTGACGGTCCTGCCGCGATAGCGCTTTCGCCGCGTTGCATTCCGTCAACGTCGGCCCTAGGTTCCGCGCCTCGTTTTTGATGGGGCGCCGACGAGGGCCGACCCCTCGTGTCTTGGAGACTAACCTATGGGCGCTCCCGCTGACGGCGGCATGATGGCCGTGATCATGCAGTTCCTGCCGATCGTCGCCATCTTCATCCTGTTCTACTTCCTGCTGATCCGTCCGCAGCAGAAGCGCGCCAAGGAACACCAGGCGGCCATCGGCGCGGTCAAGCGCGGCGACACCGTGGTCCTGTCCAGCGGCATGATCGGCAAGGTCACCCGCGTCGAGGACGCCGAGGTCAACGTCGAGATCGCCCCCAGCGTCAACGTGCGCGTGGTCAAGGGCATGATCGCCGAGGTGCGCAATCGCACCGCCATCGCCGCCAACGACTCCAAGGCCTGACAAGCGCCTATCGCTGATCCGGGATCGCCCACATGATTCAGCTCTCGCGCTGGAAAGTCACCCTCGTCGTCCTGGCCGCGCTGTTCGGGCTGCTGTTCGCCTATCCGAACCTGCTGAGCCCCGCCCAGCGCGAGGCGCTGCCCGGCTGGCTGCCCAAGAACACGCTGAACCTGGGGCTGGACCTTCAGGGCGGGTCGTACCTGCTTCTTGAGGTGGACGTTCCGGCCATGCGCACCGCGCGGATCAACAACCTGATCGAGGACGTGCGGGTCACGTTGAACGAGGCGGGGATCAGCACCGGCGGCTTCCAGCGCGAGGAAGGCGGCGTGGTCGTGACCCTGGCCAATCCGGCGCAGCAGGGCGCGGCGTTCGAGGCCCTGCGGACCCTGGCCGGCGCGGCCGGCCCCAGCGGCCAGGTGGAACGCACCGCCGCGCGCGTCGGCGATAACCGCGTCCGCTTCGCCTACACCGACACTGCGTTGAACGGCATGGGCTCGACCGCGGTGGACCAGTCGATCGAGGTGGTGCGTCGCCGGATCGACAGCCTGGGCACGCGCGAACCCTCCATCACCCGCCAGGGCGCCGACCGCATCGTGGTCCAGGCGCCCGGCGAGAGCGATCCGACCAAGCTGGAGGAGGTCATCGGCCAGACGGCGCAACTGACCTTCCAGATGGTGGACACCGAGAACTCGGTCAACGACGCCCTGGCTGGCCGCGTCCCGCCGGATTCGCAGCTTCTGGCCGACGAGCAAGGCACGCCCTATCTGGTCAAGCGCCGCATCCTGGTGGCAGGCGAGAACCTGACCCGCGCCAGCGTGGGCGCCGACCAGAGCGGCCGCCCCGCCATCGACTTCCGCTTCGACGGGACCGGCGCCCGCCGCTTCGGCGACGCCACCGCCGCCAACCTGGGCAAGCCCTTCGCCATCATCCTGGACGGCAAGGTCATCTCGGCCCCGACGATCCAGAGCGCGATCACCAGCGGTTCAGGCCAGATCACCGGCCAGTTCACCATCGAGGAAGCCTCGACCCTGGTGAACCTGCTGAACGGCGGCGCCCTGCCGGCCCCGCTGAACGTCGAGGAACGCCGGGTCGTCACCGCCGAACTAGGCGCCGACGCCGTCGCCGCGGGCGCCCTGTCGACCGCCATCGGCTTCGCCATCATCGTGGTCTTCATGATCCTGGCTTATGGTCTGCTGTTCGGCGGGGTGTCGGTGCTGGGCCTGATCCTGAACGGGGTGCTGATCATCGCCGCCATGTCGCTGACCCAGGCGACGCTGACCCTGCCGGGCATCGCCGGTCTGATCCTGACCTTCGCGGTCGCCGTTGACGCCAACGTCCTGATCTATGAGCGGATGCGCGACGAGGCCCGATCCGGCCGCAGCGTGATCGCCAGCATGGACGCGGGCTTCTCCAAGGCCTGGGGCACCATCCTGGACGCCAACGTCACCACCCTGGTGGCGGCGGCCATCATGTTCGTCTTCGGAGCCGGCCCCGTGCGGGGCTTCGCCTGGACGCTGAGCATCGGGGTCGTGACCTCGATGTTCTCCTCGATCCTGGTCGCCCAGGTCCTGCTGGCGTACTGGCTGAAGAAGGCCAGACCCAAGAAACTGCCGATTGCGGAGTGATGGCGATGCGTGGATGGCCCCTCATCAAGATTCTGCCGCAGAAGACGAACTTTCATTTCGTCAAATATGCGAAGCCGGCCGGCGCCCTGTCGGTGATCCTGTGCATCGCCTCGATCGTCGCCTGTTTCTACCCCGGCCTGAACATGGGCATCGACTTCCGGGGCGGCGCCTCGATGGAGGTGTCCAAGCCCGCGGGACAGGAAATCCAGCTGGACCGGGTGCGCGAAGCCGTCAGCGGCCTGAACCTGGGCGACGTCCAGGTCCAGGGCATCGCCCGGCGCGACAACAACGCCAATGACGGCTCGACCGCCATCCTGCGTTTCCAGGTGCCGGAAGGCCGCGACCAGACGCAGGTGGTGCGCCAGGTCGAGGGCGCGGTCAGCCAGGCCGTCGGCCAGGTCAGCTATTCGGGCGTCAGCGTGGTGGGCTCCAAGGTCTCGGGCGAGCTGTTCACGTCCGGCCTGATGGCGCTGGCCGTCGCCGTGGGACTGATGTTCCTTTACGTCTGGTTCCGGTTCGAGCCCCAGTTCGGCTTCGGCGCCGTGATCGGGCTGCTGCACGACGTGATTCTGACCTTCGGCCTGATCGTCCTGTTCCGGCTGGAGTTCAGTCTGAACATGGTCGCCGCCATCCTGACCATCATCGGCTATTCGATGAACGACACCGTCGTGGTGTTCGACCGCCTGCGCGAGAACCTGCGCAAGTACAAGACCATGCCGCTTCGCGACGTCATCGACCTGTCCCTGAACGAGACGCTGACCCGGACGATCATCACCGGGGGAACGGCGGTGATGGTGCTGGCGGCGCTGGCGCTGTTCGGCGGCGAGGCGCTGTTCGGCTTCTCCATCGCGCTGATGTTCGGCATCGTCATCGGCACCTATTCGTCGATCTACGTCGGCGCGCCGGTGATCTTGCTGTGGGGCGTCAAGCGCGGCGGGGCGAACGACGAGGCCAAGCCGATCAAGCTGGGCATGGCGAGCCGACCCTGAACGATCGTTCGGCAAGAAAAAACGGCGGCTCCGAAAAGGAGCCGTCGTTTCTGTTTTCAGGGCTGTTGACCCGCCTCAGCGCAGCGAGGCCGCGAAGCGCTGGATGCGGCTGCAGGCCTCTTCCAGAATGCTGTCGGAGGTGGCGTAGCTGATGCGGAAATAGGGCGACAGGCCGAAGGCCTCGCCCTGGACCACCGCCACGCCCTCGGCGTTCAGCAGTTCGGCGGCGAAGGTGGAATCTCCGTCGATGACCACGCCGCCCTCCGTCGTCTTGCCGATCAGGCCGGCGATGGAGGGATAGACGTAAAAGGCGCCCTCGGGCGTGGCGCAGGTGATGCCCGTCGCCTGGTTCAGCATCGACACCACCAGGTCGCGGCGCTTTTCGAAGGCGGCCTTGCGTTCGGGGATGAAGTCTTGGGGTCCGTTCAGCGCCTCGACCGCCGCCCACTGGCTGATGCTGGCGGGGTTGGAGGTCGTCTGGCTGGCGACCTTGCGCATCAGGTCGATCAGCGGCTTGGGGCCGCCCGCATAACCGATGCGCCAGCCGGTCATCGCATAGGCCTTGGACACGCCGTTGACCGTCAGGGTGCGGTCGATCAGGTCCGGCGCGACCTGGGCGATGGTGGTGTATTCGAAGTCGCCATAGACGAGGTGCTCGTACATGTCGTCGGTCAGCACCCAAACGTGGGGATGGCGACGCAGCACCTCGGCCAGGGCTTCCAGTTCGGCGCGGGTGTAGGCGGCGCCGGTGGGGTTCGACGGACTGTTCAGGATCAGCCACTTGGTCTTGGAGGTGATGGCGGCTTCCAGCACGGCGGGCAGCAGCTTGAAGCCGTCCTTCTCTTCGCCGACGACCGTGACCGGCTCGCCGCCGGCCAGCAGCACCATGTCGGGATAGGACACCCAGTAGGGCGCGGGCACGATCACCTCGTCGCCCGGGTTCAGGGTGGCGACCAGGGCGTTGAAGATCACCGGCTTGCCGCCCGGCGCGACGTGAATCTGCGACACGTCATAGGCCAGGCCGTTCTCGCGCGCGAACTTGGCGACGATCGCCTTCTTCAGCTCGGGCATGCCGTCGGCGTCGGTGTACTTGGTTTCACCGCGTTGGATGGCGTCGATGGCCGCCTGCTTGATGTTGTCCGGCGTGTCGAAATCCGGCTCGCCGGCGCCCAGGCCGATCACGTCGCGACCCTCGGCTTTCAGCTTCCGCGCCTGGGCGGTCACCGCGATGGTGGCCGACGGCTTGACGCGGGCGAGGGCGGAGGATTGCAGGCTGGACATGATTTTCCCGTCGATTTGGAAGTTTCGTGCCGGGGAGGCGCGGTTTCTTACGCGGCGTCGCCCGCCGGGACAATGGATGGCGGCTCGCTAATGTGCGGATCGGGTGATATGGCGCGCCTCGATGCGGTGGATCGTCGACTTTCTGTCCAACATGGAGGCCCGGCGCTGGCGCGCGGTGCTGGCGACCGCCCTGCTGCTGGGGGCGATGATCGCCCTGTTCGCCGTGGGCAAGAGCCAGTTGGGCCTCGATGCGGAGGCTCGGCTGGAAGCCTGGCTGGGCGGGTTCCGGCATGGGCCCTGGGGTTTGCCCGCCGCCGTGATCGTCTTCACCCTGGCCGCCGTCTTCGGGGCGCCGCAATTCATCCTGATCGCCGCCTGCGTGGTGGCGTTCGGGCCGTGGTACGGCTTTCTCTACAGCTGGATCGCGACGATCGCCTCGGCCGGCGTGACCTACTGGTTGGGGCGGGGGCCGACGGCCCGGCTGCTGGAACGGCATGGCGGGCGCACGGTCGGGCGGCTGACCCGGTTCGTCGGCAAGAACGCCTTTTACGCCAGCTTCATGATCCGCAACGTCCCCTCGGCGCCCTTTATCGTGGTCAACATGGCGTTCGGCGCCGCGAGGGCCTCGTTTCCGCTGTTCCTGGCCGGCTGCGCGCTTGGCGTGCTGCCGAAGACGGCGCTGGTGGCCTTCTTCGGCGGCTCCTTCATGACGGCCGTCAGCGGCGACGGCGTGTGGACCTCGGCCATACTGGCCGGGGTGGCCCTGGCATGGCTGGGGCTGATGCTGGCGGTGCGCGAAGTGGTGCGACGGCGCGAGTCCGCGCGCGGCGACTGATCCGGATAACCGCTTAGTCGTTGGTTTATTCGCTGTTCACAGTGGACGTTGCAACCTGAGAGCGAAGGGAGCAGTTCATGCTGGATTTTCGCACACTCTACAATCAGCATCAGGTGATCATACGTCTGGCGAGCGACCTGACTGGACTGGGCGACACGCTTCGCACGCGCGACGACGCAATCGAGGCGCGCGCCTTGCTTGAGCGGTTGGACCGCGTGTTGTGCGCTCACCTGGAGTTGGAAGATCGCACTGTCATGCCGGCCCTGAGCGACAGCGAAGATCCGGCGACTCGAGGCCTGGCCCAGGACTGCATCGAGGAAATGGGGGGCATCGCCCAAGTCTGGGCGGCGTACCGATCCGCCTGGCGAACGGAGACCATTGCGGCGTCGCCAGCGCGCTTCGCCTGCGCGACCCGCAATCTGGTCGAGGCCCTGGCGGGGCGGGTGGAGCGCGAAGAGCGTCAGCTCTACCCGCTTGCGCAGGGCCCGGAGAACCGGCCCGCCTGACGCCCTCGCGAAGCCGTGAACCGCCAAGCTGGCGAGCCTGCTATCGGGGCTTGCCATTGGGGACGCATGCGGGCAAACGGGCTTCCGGTAGGCGTGGCGAAGACGATCAGGACGCGGACGGGGAAGGGGATCCCCCACGTGTGGGCGTCGCCAGGTCGACTGCGAACGAAGACGCCCTCGGCCCAACACAAACGGTATCCTTTCCCATGAGCTTTTCCCTTTTCGGCGCGATCTCCAACGACATCGCGATGGACCTGGGCACCGCCAACACCCTGATCTACCAGAAGGGCAAGGGCATCGTGCTGAACGAGCCGTCGGTCGTGGCGCTGAGAAACGTGGGCGGGCGCAAGATCGTGCACGCCGTGGGCATAGAGGCCAAGCAGATGCTGGGTCGGACGCCCGGACACATGGAAGCCATCCGCCCGATGCGTGACGGGGTCATCGCCGACTTCGAAGTCGCCGAGGAGATGATCAAGCACTTCATCCGCAAGGTGCATAACCGCAAGGGCTTCGTGAACCCCAAGATCATCGTCTGCGTCCCCTCGGGCGCCACGGCGGTCGAACGTCGCGCCATCAACGACAGCTGCCTGAACGCCGGCGCGCGCCGCGTTGGCCTGATCGACGAGCCGATGGCGGCCGCGATCGGCGCCGGCCTGCCGATCCACGAGCCGACCGGCTCGATGGTCGTCGACATCGGTGGCGGCACGACGGAAGTCGCCGTCCTGTCGCTGTCGGGCATCGTCTATTCGCGCTCCGTCCGCGTCGGCGGCGACAAGATGGACGACAGCATCATCAGCTACATGCGCCGCAACCATAACCTGCTGATCGGCGAGACGACCGCCGAACGCATCAAGAAGGACATCGGCACCGCCCGCATCCCGGCCGACGGCGAAGGCCTGTCGATCGAGGTCAAGGGCCGCGACCTGATGCAGGGCGTGCCGCGCGAGGTGCGCATCTCGGAACGTCAGGCGGCGGAAGCTCTGGCCGAGCCGGTGACGCAGATCATAGAGGCCGTGAAGGTCGCGCTGGAGGCGACGCCGCCTGAACTGGCCGCCGACATCGCCGACAAGGGCATCATGCTGACCGGCGGCGGCGCCTTGCTGCGCGGCCTGGACGTCGAGATCCGCGACCACACCGGCCTGCCGGTCTCGGTGGCCGACGATCCGTTGTCGTGCGTCGCCGTGGGTTGCGGCCGCGTTCTGGAGCATCCGCGTTGGATGAAGGGCGTGCTCGACGCGGCCTTCTGAGGTCGCGCAGTCCCGATAAGGCCTTCGTGATCGCGGTTTTATTCCCGCCGCGATTTTGCGATAGCCTGACCTCCGGCGGTGGAAGGCGTCCACCGATTCCATTTTCCTGATTGGTAGGTCGCCCGTGGCGTTTCGCGACGGCCCTTTCGAGAACCTCAAGGTCCCGCTGACGTGGACGGCGGCCGTCGTGGTTGTCGTGGCCCTAGTGGGCGCCGTGCTGCTGCTTGTCACAGACCGGCGCTCCGATGACGGCGTGTCGAGTTACGGCGCGCTGCGAGGCGGCGCCGAGGCCGTCGCGGCGCCGGTGGGCGGCGTTCTGTCCGCGCCGGTGCGCTGGGTCGGGGCGGTCGGCGACTACATCGGCGGCTATTTCTTCGCCGTCTCCGAGAACCGCCGGCTGAAGGCCGAGATCGAGGATCTGCGCGCCTGGCGCGATGAAGCTATCGCGCTGAAGAACGTCAACAGCCGCTATGAGGCCATGATGGCCCTGCGGACCGAACCGCCGATGCCGATGGTGACGGCGCGCGCCATCTCGGACGTGCGGGGTCCGTTCAATCGGGCGCGTCTGCTCGACGCGGGCGAGGCCAAGGGCGTGCGGATCGGCAATCCCGTGATGAACGAATTCGGCCTGGCCGGACGTGTCACCGGCGTGACCGGAGGCGTCAGCCGCATGGTCCTGCTGACCGACGTGGCCTCGCGCGTGCCGGTGCTGATCGAACGGACGGACGCGCGCGCCATGCTGGTCGGCGACGGCGGCGAAAATCCGCGTCTGGACTATGTGCGCGGCGCGGGCGCGCTGCAGCCGGGCGACCGGGTGCTGTCGTCGGGCGATGGCGGCGGGGTGCCGCGCGGCCTGCCGGTGGGGGTCGTGGCGCGGGGCGTGGACGGCGCCTGGCGCGTCAAGCTGTTCAGCGATCGCGGCCCGATCGACTATGTCCGCATCCTTCTGTTCCAGAACTTCGCCCAGTTGATCAGCCCCGAGGCGCTCAACGCACCGCCCCTGGCCGGCCTGACAACCGCGCCGGAGCCGACGCCCGAACAGGCCGCCCGGATCGCCGACGTCGCCGCCCGCCGCCGCGCGGAGGCCGAGGCCCAGGCCGAGCGCACCCGCGTCGCCTTGGCCCAGGCGGAACAGGCGGAGCGCATCCGCGCCGCCCAGCAGGCTCAACAGGCGCAAACCCCGCCGCCTGCTCAGCCTCGACCGGCCGCGCCGGCTCCGGCGCAGGGACGGACGACCCAGCCCAGGCCCCAGGCCCAACCGCAGGGGCAGGCCCAAGCCCCGACGCAGACGGCCCCCGCCGCCGCGACGCCCGCTCGGCCGGATGCGGAGGACGAGACGTGAGACGCCCCGCCGCGGTCCGCGTGGTCGGGCCCCTGCAGTGGATAATCTATCCGGCCCTCGCGGCCATCGCCGCCACCGTCATACTCGCCACCCCGGCCGAGCTGTTCGGCCTGAGATTGCCCGAGCCGGTGATCCCGATGGTCCTGGCGTTCGCCTGGCCCCTGATCCGGCCGTCAATGCTGGGCGCGGCGATGCTATTCGCTCTGGGCCTGTTCCTGGATCTCTTCTGGAACGGCCCGCTGGGCCTGTGGCCTCTGTGCCTGATGAGCGTGTACGGAGCGGTGCTGGCCTCGCGCAGCCTGCTGGCGGGGCATGAGGGGCTGGTGCGGTTCGCCTGGTATCTGGTCTGTGTGGTCGCGGCCTTCGTCCTGGCCTATGTCATCGTGGCCCTGCGCGCCGCCAACCCGCCCGCCATCCTGCCCGTGCTGGGCCAGGTCTTGCCGACCCTGCTGCTGTATCCTGCGGCCCACTGGCTGATCGAACGGTTCGACGACGGCGATACGAGGTTCCGATGAGCAGCGAGCCGTCCATCTTCTTCGCCGACGCCAACGAGCGGCAGGGGTCGTTCCTGCGACGGACCTTCGTCATTGGGGGACTGACGGTGCTGGGCGTCACCGCGCTGGTCGGGCGACTGGGTCAGCTCCAAGTCGTGCAGGCGCAGGAATATGCGACCCTGGCGACGCAGAACCAGTTCAACTTCCGCCTGGTGCCGCCCCCGCGCGGCCTGATCAAGGACCGGAACGGCGTGGTGGTGGCCGGCAATCGGCCCAGCTTCCGCGTGCTGATCGTGCGCGACGAGACCAAGGATCTGGACCAGACGCTGGATCTGCTGGGCCGGCTGCTGCCGGACACGATGGATCGCCGCCGCGCCATCATTCGCGACGTCAATGCGGCCCGCAAATTCATGCCGGTGCCGGTGAAGTCCGACCTCAGCTGGGAAGAGTTCGCCAAGGTCAACCAGTACGCCAACGAGTTGCCCGGCGTGATGGTCGACATGAACGAGGCGCGATACTACCCGTTCGGCGGCGCCTTCGCCCACGTGGTCGGCTACGTGGCCAAGGTGTCGGACCGCGACGTCAAGGCGATCCGGGATGCGGGCAAGGACCCGCCGGAAATGCTGTTCAATCCGGCTTTCCGCATCGGCAAGCAGGGCGTCGAGAAGGCGCTGGACGAAGATCTGCGCGGGGTCGCCGGCGGCAATCGGGTCGAGGTCGACGCGCGCGGACGCGTGGTGGCCGAGGATGTGGGCGGATCGCGCCCCGCCGTGCCGGGCGCGGAGGTCGTTCTGACCCTGGACGCCGATGTGCAGAACCGCGCGCTGGAAGTCATGGGCGACGAGTCCGGCTCGTGCGTGGTGATGGACGTTCGCAACGGCGATATCCTGTGCATGGTGTCGTCGCCGTCGTTCGATCCCAATCTGTTCGTCAGCGGCGTGCCCACGCGCATCTATCGCGCCCTGGCCGACTATGAACGCAAGCCGTTGCTGGACAAGGCGCTGGGGGGCACCTTCCCGCCGGGATCCACCTTCAAGCCGACGACGGCGCTGGCGCTGCTGGCCGCGGGTGTCGACCCCACGATCAAGGTGGTGTGCAACGGCTCGTGGCGCACCGGCAACCGGGTCCAGCGCTGCTGGGGCCGGCACGGCGCGCAGAACATGCACGACGCCATCAAGAACTCGTGCGACGTCTACTTCTACGCCATGTGCAACCGGGCCGGCGTCGACCGCATCCGCGACACGGCGCGCGAACTGGGCTTCGAGCACACGTTCGACATCGGCATCGCCAACCAGAAGAAGGGCCTGCTGCCGAGCACGGAATGGAAGGCGCGCACCTTCCCGCGAGATCCCGTCTGGCATCCGGGCGAAACCACCTCGGTCGCGATCGGGCAGGGGGCGATCACCGTCAACGCCCTGCAGTTGGCGGTCATGACGTCGCGCCTGGCCAACGCCAAGAAGGCGCTGCAGCCCCGCCTCATCAAGTCGGTCGGCGGGGTCGATCGCCCTAGCGGCGCCGAGGCGCCCGACCTGCCGTTCAAGCCCGAGCATCTGCAATTGGTTCGTGGCGGCATGATCGCGGTGGCCAACGACCGGTCAGGCACCGCCTATCGTCAGAGCCAGCTGGGCCTCGGCGACCTGCAGATGGCCGGCAAGACCGGCACGGCCCAGTCGCGCGACTATGGCTCTGGTCCGCGCAAGAGCGACATCTGGGCGCTGAAGGACCACAATCTGTTTGTGGCCTTCGCGCCGATCGACGAGCCGCGCTACGCGGTGGCGGTGATCATCGAGCACGGCGGCAAGGGCGGGGCGACGGCGGGCGCGCCGCGCGCCCGGGAAGTGATGCGGACCGTCCTGCTGAAGGATCCCGACATGCGCGCGCGGATCGAGCGTCCGCCGCCGCCTGAACCCACGGGCCCGGCCGACGACGACATCGTCGCCGGCGCCGCGCCGCCGCCGCCAGAGATCGCCGAACCCGAGCCCGCGCCGCGCGCACGCGCGCCGCGCACCGGGCCGCGCCCCTACTATTCCGAGGATCCGCGATGACGGCGTCGGCCCTGACGCGGCCAGGCCAACGCGAACGGCTGTCCAGCAAGATCGCCGAGATCGACTGGCGTCTGGTCGGCCTGATCGGCGTCATCGCCGGTTCGGGCATCGCCATGCTGTATTCGATCGCGGGCGGCTCCTGGGAGCCGTGGGCGCTCAATCAGCTGATCCGGTTCGGGGGGATGCTGTGCGTCATGCTGGCGTTGGCGCTGGTCAATCCGCGCTGGTGGTTCCGCGCCGCCTATCCGCTGTACGGCGTTCTTCTGTTTCTGGTGCTGCTGATCGAGTTCACGCCGCTGGGATACGAGCCCGTCGGGGCGGGCGCGAAGAACTGGCTTAACCTGGGGTTCATCCGCATTCAGCCCGCCGAGTTCATCAAGCTGGGCTTGGTGCTGGCCCTGGCGCGCTGGTACCACAACCATTCCGCCCAGGAGGCGCGCTGGAGCTGGAAGCTAATCATTCCGGCCGCCATGATCGGCGTGCCCTTCGTCCTGGTGGCCAAACAGCCCGACCTCGGGTCCGCCATGATCATCGGCCTGACCGGGGCTGTGGTCATGTTCATGGCGGGGTTGAGCTGGCGCATCATTGGCGTGCTCGCCGCCGCCGCTATCGCCATCGTGCCGCCTTTCGTGATGTTCGGGATGCACGATTATCAGCGCAACCGAATCCTGACCTTCCTGAATCCCGAGGCCGACCCCAGCGGGACCGGCTACAACATTATCCAGTCCAAGATCGCCCTGGGCTCGGGGGGCATCCTGGGCAAGGGCTATGGCCTGGGCAGCCAGAGCCAGCTGGAGTTCCTGCCCGAACGCCACACGGACTTCATCTTCTCGACCGTGGCCGAGGAGTTCGGCTTCGTCGGCTCGTGCTTCCTGCTGCTGTGCTATGCGGGGATCATCATCATCGCCCTGCGGATCGCCTCGCTGGCCCACAGCCATTTCGGACGCATCGGCGCGGCGGGCATGACCGCCTTCTTCGCCCTGTTCGTGATGATCAACGGAGCGATGGTGATGGGTCTGGCGCCCGTCGTCGGCGTGCCCATGCCGCTGCTGTCCTATGGCGGATCGTCGATGATGACGGTGATGATCGGCTTCGCCTTCGTGCTGTCGATGCGGGTGCACCGCTACAACGAACTGCCCAAGGGCTCCGGCCTGTTCTGAGGCCGAGCAGCCCCATCCAGGAAACGAAAACGCCGCCCGCTGAGGTCCAGCGGGCGGCGTCGTCGGATCGGGGCAGGGGAAAGGCGGAGGTGATCAGGACGCCTTGGCGCCCCGCTGCTTGTCGGAGGAACTACGGGCCAGCTCGCGGTTCAGCCACAGGGCCAGCAGGGTGAAGACCGCGCCGGACAACAGATAGGCGCCGGCCGCGATCAGGCCGAATTGGCTGGAAATCCACAGCGCCGCCAGAGGCGCGAAACCGGCGCCGAACAGCCACGCCAGGTCGGAAGTCAGGGCCGAGGCGGTGTAGCGATTGGCCAGGCTGAAGCTGGACGCCACCGGACCGGACGCCTGGCCGAACGACAGGCCCAGCAGGATGAAGCCCGAGATCATGAACACCAGTTCGCCGATCGTGCCGCCGTTCAGCAGCTGCGGCGCGAAACCGGAGAAGGCGGCGATGCCGGCGGCGGTGATCGCCAGCAGGGTCCGGCGACCGTAGCGATCGGCCAGGACGCCCGACGCCAGGATGGCCAGCAGGCCGAAGACCGCGCCGACCATCTCGATCAGCAGGAAGCGCACCGGCGTCTCGCGCGTGAACAGATAGACCCACGACAGCGGAAACACGGTGACCATGTGGAACATGGCGAAGCTGGCGAGCGGGGCGAAGGCGCCGATCCAGATGCGCGGCCCCTCGGTGCGGACGGCCTGGACGACCGAAACCGGCTGCAGCTCGCGCGTTTCGAACAGCTTCTGGAACGCGGGGGTCACCACGATCCGCAGGCGGGCGAACAGGGCCACCACGTTGATGGCGAAGGCCACGAAGAAGGGATAGCGCCATCCCCAGTCCAAAAAGTCGGGCACGGACAGGGTATGCAGGAAGAAAGCGAACAGCGCCGAGGCGACGATCAGGCCGATCGGCGCACCCAGTTGCGGCACCATGGCGTACCACCCGCGGCGGTTCTCCGGCGCGTTCAAGGCCAGCAGTGAGGCCAGCCCGTCCCAGGCGCCGCCCAGGGCCACGCCCTGGCCGATGCGGGTGATGGCCAGCAGGACCGGCGCCCACAGGCCGACGGTCTCGTATCCGGGGATGAAGGCCACCGACACCGTCGAGGTGCCCAGCAGGAACAGGGCGGTCGTCAACTTGGCGCCGCGACCGAACTTCTGGTCGATGGCGATGAACAGCGCCGTGCCCAGGGGACGCGCCAGGAAGGCCAGGGCGAAGACGGCGAAGGACAGCAGGGTGCCGCCGACCGGACCGGCGAAGGGGAAGATCAGCTGCGGGAACACCACCACGGAGGCGATGGCATACACGAAGAAGTCGAAGAATTCGGACGTTCGGCCTATGATGACGCCAATGGCGATTTCGCCCGCATCCACCTTGCCGTGACGCGTATTGATATGAGCGGCGTCGCGTTCAAGGGATTCTGACGAAGGGGTCGAGGCGGTCATGAGCTCCGGTCGCTCCAGTTCGGCAACTTATACGGCGGATCGCCGCAGGATTGAACCGCGCCCTTTGCGCCGAAAGGCCGGTCGAGAGGATAGGACAGATTGTCCAATGTCGTTCCCCGCGAACCCATCCTACGAGCCGCGCCACAACGCCCCTGAACCGTCGCGACGCCTCCCCCTTGTCCGACGCCGACAGATTGGAGCTACCGTGCGCCGCTTGCGCCTGCTTATGATTTTGCCCGTCGTGGCGCTGCTGTCCGCCTGCGACATGGTGGTGATGGCCCCGGCCGGCGACGTCGCCGGCCAGCAGCGCGACCTTCTGGTCATCTCCACGCTGCTGATGCTGCTCATCATCGTGCCGGTGATGGCGCTCACCGTCTTCTTCGCCTGGAAATACCGCGAGTCGAACAAGGCGGCGGAATATGAGCCGGACTGGGACCACTCGACCTCGTTGGAACTGGTGATCTGGTCGGCCCCGCTGCTGATCATCATCTGCCTGGGCGCCCTGACCTGGGCCGGCACGCACCTGCTGGACCCGTATCGCCCGCTGGACCGCATCAAGGCTGGCCAGGCGGTGGCCGAACAGGTCGAGCCGCTGCAGGTCAATGTCGTCGCCCTGGATTGGAAGTGGATGTTCATCTATCCGCAGTACGGCGTCGCCACGGTCAACGAACTGGCCGCGCCGGTGGATCGGCCGATTCGTTTCCACATCACCTCGTCCTCGGTGATGAACAGCTTCTACATCCCCGCCCTGGCCGGCCAGATTTACGCCATGCCGGGCATGGAGACGAAACTTCACGCCGTCATCAACCACCCCGGCGAGTATGTGGGCTTCTCGGCCAACTATTCGGGCGACGGCTTCTCCAACATGCGCTTCGCCTTCCACGGCCTGGACCAGGCCGGCTTCGACCGCTGGATCGCCGGCGTGCGCCAGAGCGGCCAGCCGCTGGACCGCGAACGCTATCTCGAGCTTGAAAAGCCCAGCGAGAAGGTGCCGGCGCTGCATTTCGCCAGCGTCGAGGGCGGGCTGTGGGACGCCATCCTGAACATGTGCGTCGAACCCGGAAAGATGTGCATGGGCGAGATGATGGACATCGACCGCAAGGGCGGTCTGACCATGGCCTCGGTGCGGAACACCATGCCGCTGGTCTATGACAAGTACGCCGGGCGCGGCTCCAACCCCGCCTATTTCGGTTCGGACGACAGCTACGTCATGACGATCTGCACGCCCTTGCAGGCCGCCGCGGCCGCCGCCGAACGCGCCCGCCGCTCCGAACTCCAGAACGCCGAGCGCGCGCCTGTCGACCGCGCGCCGCTGAGAGGGCAGGGGCTGGTTCCGCAAGGCCTGCCGATGGCCTCGCTTTCCCTTTCCGCGCCGGCGCCCGCCGCTCCCAACGCCTGATTGATCGCCGATGTCCGCTGACCAACTGATCCCGCTGATCTTCGGCCGCCTGACCTGGGAGGCCCTGCCGCTGCACGAGCCGATCCTGGTGGTGACGATGATCGTCGTCGCCCTGGGCGGCGTCGCGCTTCTGGGCGCGCTGACGTACTTCAAGCTGTGGGGCTACCTCTGGAAGGAGTGGTTCACCACCGTCGATCACAAGAAGATCGGCATCATGTACATGATCCTGGGGATCGTCATGCTGCTGCGCGGCTTCGCCGACGCCATCATGATGCGGATCCAGCAGGCGATCGCCTTCGGCGGGTCCGAAGGCTATCTGAACGCCCACCACTACGATCAGGTGTTCACCGCCCACGGCGTCATCATGATCTTCTTCGTGGCCATGCCCCTGGTCACGGGCCTGATGAACTACGTCGTGCCGCTGCAGATCGGCGCGCGCGACGTGTCCTTCCCGTTCCTGAACAACTTCAGCTTCTGGATGACCACGGCGGGCGCCGTCATCATCATGGCCTCGCTGTTCGTGGGCGAGTTCGCCCGCACCGGCTGGCTGGCCTATCCGCCGCTGTCGGGCATCGGCTACAGCCCCGGCGTCGGGGTCGACTACTATATATGGGCGCTGCAGATCGCGGGGGTAGGGACCACACTGTCCGGCATCAACCTGATCGCGACCATCGTGAAGATGCGCGCGCCGGGCATGGGCCTGATGAAGATGCCCGTCTTCACCTGGACGTCGCTGTGCACCAACGTGCTGATCGTGGCGTCCTTCCCGGTGCTGACGGCTGTCCTGGCCCTGCTGACGCTGGACCGTTACGTCGGCACCAACTTCTTCACGAACGACTTCGGCGGCAATCCGATGATGTACGTGAACCTGATCTGGATCTGGGGCCACCCGGAAGTCTACATCCTGATTTTGCCGCTGTTCGGCGTCTTCTCGGAGGTCGCCTCGACCTTCTCCGGCAAGAAGCTGTTCGGCTATACGTCGATGGTCTACGCCACCGTCGTCATCACCATCCTGTCCTACCTGGTGTGGCTGCACCACTTCTTCACCATGGGCTCCGGCGCCTCGGTGAACAGCTTCTTCGGCATCACGACGATGATCATCTCGATCCCGACAGGAGCGAAGATCTTCAACTGGCTGTTCACGATGTACCGGGGACGCATCCGCTTCGAACTGCCGATGATGTGGCTGGTCGCCTTCATGCTGACCTTCGTGATCGGAGGGATGACGGGTGTGCTGCTGGCGGTGCCGCCGGCCGACTTCGTGCTGCACAACTCGCTGTTCCTGATCGCCCACTTCCACAACGTCATCATCGGCGGGGTGCTGTTCGGCCTGTTCGCGGGCATCAACTTCTGGTTCCCCAAGGCGTTCGGCTTCAAGCTGGACAAGAAATGGGGCCTGGTCAGCTTCTGGTGCTGGATCGTGGGCTTCTGGCTGGCCTTTGCGCCGCTGTACGTGCTGGGCCTGATGGGCGTGACGCGCCGGATGCGGGTGTTCGACGATCCGTCGCTGCAGATCTGGTTCGTCATCGCCGCCATCGGCGCGGGCGTGATCGCGATCGGCATCCTGGCCTTCCTGATCCAGATCGCGGTCAGCATCCTGAACCGTGACAAGCTGCGCGACGTAGACGGCGACCCCTGGGGCGGGCGCACCCTGGAATGGGCCACCTCCTCGCCGCCGCCGGACTACAACTTCGCCTTCACCCCGGTCATCCACGACAGCGACGCCTGGTGGGACATGAAGAAGCGCGGCTACAAGCGCCCCGCCAAGGGCTTCCGCGACATCCATATGCCCAAGAACACGGGCGCGGGCGTCATCATCTCGGGCCTGTGCCTGGTGATGGGCCTGGCGCTGGTCTGGTACATCTGGTGGCTGGCGGCGCTGAGTTTCGCGGCGGTGCTGGTCGTGTCGATCGTCCACACCTTCAACTACGACCGCGACTATCACATCCCCGCCGATGAGGTGCGCGAGACCGAGGAGGCGTTCGAACGCCGCCTCAAGGCGACGGAGGCCTGATCATGAGCGCGACCGCCGTCAAGACCGCGTCCAATCCGCTGGACGACAAGACCGTCTTCTATCTGGAAGAAGAGCCGCACCACGAGGAAGGCGCCAGCACCATGCTGGGCTTCTGGCTCTATCTGATGAGCGACTGCCTGATCTTCGCGATGCTGTTCGCGGTGTTCGGGGTGCTGGGCGGCGCCTACGCCGCCGGGCCGGGGCCCAAGGAGCTGTTCGACCTGGAGCTGGTCGCCCTGAACACGGCCATGCTGCTGTTCTCGTCGATCACCTACGGCTTCGCCATGCTGGCGATGGACCGCAACAACCAGCGCCAGACATTGATCTGGCTGGCGATCACGGGCCTGTTCGGCCTGGCCTTCCTGGGGATCGAACTCTACGAGTTCGGCCATCTGATCCATGAGGGCGCCACGCCCCAGCGCAGCGCCTTCCTGTCGTCCTTCTTCACCCTGGTGGGCACCCACGGCCTGCACGTCACCTTCGGCATCATCTGGCTGGTGACGCTGATGGTTCAGGTGAGCATGAAGGGGCTGATCCCGGCCAACAAACGCCGGCTGATGTGCCTGTCGATGTTCTGGCACTTCCTGGACGTCATCTGGATCGGCGTCTTCACCTTCGTCTATCTGCTGGGGATGCTGCGATGAGCGCCGCCAACTCCGACCATTCGCCTGACTCCCACGACATCGACCACCTGGGTCATGAGGCGCACAATCACGGCTCGTTCAAGAGCTACATGATCGGCTTCGTGCTGTCGGTGATCCTGACGGCCATCCCGTTCGCCCTGGTGATGACGGGCGTATTGCCGACCCAGGCGACGGCGCTGATCGTCATGGGCTTCGCCGTGGTGCAGATCGTCGTGCACATGATCTACTTCCTGCACATGAACTCCAAGTCGGAGGGCGGCTGGACCATGCTGGCGCTGATCTTCACCGTCATCGTCGTGGTCATCGCCCTGTCGGGTTCGCTGTGGGTGATGTATCACCTGAACACCAACATGATGCCGACCCACGACATGACGCAGATGGTCGGCTGAGCCTCAAGGCAGGAGCACGACATACCGTCCGAACGGCCCCGTACGCCGCGCCGCGCCGCCACCCTGGCATGGATGGTCTGCGTTGGCGCGGCGTTGCTTTTCATGGGCTTTGTCGCCCTGGGCGTCTGGCAGGTGCAGCGACTGGCCTGGAAGACCGAGCTGATCGCCCAGGTCGATGCGCGGGTCCATGCCGCGCCCGTTCCCGCGCCCGGCGCCGGACGATGGTCCGCCGTGAACCGCAAGGACGACCAGTATCGGCGCGTCCGCGTCCAGGGCGTCTTCCTGAACGATCGCGAGACCCTGGTGCAGGCCGTCACCGACCTGGGCGGCGGCTTCTGGGTGATGACGCCGCTGCGGACGGATCGGGGTTTCGTCGTCCTGGTCAATCGCGGCTTCGTCCCGCCCGAGCGGCGCGATCCGGCCAGCCGACCGGAGCCGCAAGGGCCGCAGTCCGTCACCGGACTGCTGCGCATCACCGAGCCGGGCGGCGGCTTCCTGCGCCGAAACGACCCGGCGACGGACCGCTGGTTTTCGCGTGACGTGAGCGCGATAGCGGAGGCCGAGGGTGTGACTGGCGCGGCGCCCTATTTCATCGACGCAGAGGCCGGCGCGCCCAACGCCTGGCCCCGAGGCGGGCTGACGGTGATCCGCTTCGCCAACAGCCATCTGATCTACGCCCTGACCTGGTTCGGCATGGCCGCCCTGACGCTGGTCGGCCTTGGCGTCTTCGTGCGTGAGCGGCGGAGGCGGGCATGACCTCCGGCGTCGAACGTCTTTTGGGGCTGGGTGGTTGGCGCGAGCAGGTCGCGTCGCACGACGGCGCGAACCGGCGCAATTTGCTGCTGCTGATCCAGTTGCGCTGGCTGGCGGTGGCGGGGCAGGTGGCGACGATCCTGATCGTCCACTATGCCATGAACATCCCGCTGCCGCTGTCCTGGCTGCTGGTGGCGCCCGCCGCCCTGGCGGTGCTGAACCTGATCAGCGCGCCGATCGTGGCGCGGCGGCAGGGGGTGTCGGACCAGGAACTGATGCTGGCGCTGCTGTTCGACGTGGCGGCGTTGACCTGGCAGCTCTACCTGACCGGCGGGCCGGCCAATCCGTTCGTGTCGCTGTATCTGCTGCAGGTGGTGCTGGGGGCGGTGATGCTGGCCCCGGCCTACGCCTGGGCGCTGATCGCGGCGACCAGCCTGTGCTTCGCCGGCCTGGGGCTGCACAACGAGGCCCTGGCCCTGCCGCCGACGCGCGAGGACGCCCTGCTGAGCCTGTATCTGCAGGGCAGCCTGATCAGCTTTGTCCTGATGGCGGTTCTTCTCGTGCTGTTCGTCACCCGCATCGGCGCCAATCTGAGGGAGCGGGATGCGGCGATGGCGGCCCTGCGGCAGCAGGCCGTCGAGCATGACCATATCGTCCGCATGGGGCTGCTGGCGTCCGGCGCCGCCCACGAACTGGGTACGCCGCTGGCGTCCCTGTCGGTGATCCTGAGCGACTGGAAGCGGATGCCGGCTTTGGCGCAGGACCCGGATCTGGCCCAGGACATGACGGTGATGCGCGCCGAGGTCGAACGCTGCAAGGCCATCGTCACCGGCATCTTGATGTCTGCGGGCGAGGCGCGGGGCCAGGCGCCCGAACGCACCACCGTGCGCGCCTTCCTGGCCGAGGTGGTGGACGGCTGGAACGGCGGGGAGGTGCGCGCCGAGATCCGCGACGGCCTGGCGTTCGATCCCGTCATTATCGCCGATCCGGCGCTGCGACAGGTGCTGGGGGTGCTGTTCGACAACGCCGCAGAGGCGGGCGCGCGTCACGTCGTGCTCTCTACCCGGCTGGTCGACGAGGTGCTGCGGATCGACGTGCGAGACGACGGGCCGGGTTTTCACCCGGACGTTCTGGCGCGCATGGGGCAGCCCTATACATCGACCAAGCCGCGGCCGGGGGCTGGACTGGGGCTGTTCCTGCTGGTGAATGTGATCCGTTCGTTGGGCGGAGCGGTAGAAGCGGGAAATCCGCCGGCGGGCGGCGGCGAGGTCCGCCTGAGCCTGCCGCTGGCGTCGCTGGCGCCGAACGAGGAGACGGACAATGGCCGATGAGACCCGCCTGCTGCTGATCGTGGAAGACGACGAATCCTTTTCGGCCACTCTGCGACGGTCGTTCGAACGCCGCGGCTACACGGTGCTGAGCGCGGCAGGCCCCGATCAGATGGAGGCGGTGCTGAAAGGGCGCCGTCCCGGCTACGCCGTGGTGGACCTCAAGTTGGGGGCCTCGTCCGGTCTGACCTGCGTTGAGCGTCTGCATGCCTTTGACCCGGACATGAACATCGTCGTCCTGACCGGTTTCGCCAGCATCGCCACGGCGGTCGAGGCCATCAAGCTGGGCGCGCGCCACTATCTTGCCAAGCCCGCCAGCACCGACGACATAGAGGCGGCCTTCGGCCGGGCCGAGGGCGACGCCGCCGCCCCGCTGGGCGGGCGTCCGACCTCGATCAAGACGCTGGAGTGGGAACGCATCCACGAGGTGCTGGCCGAGACCGACTTCAACATCTCAGAGACGGCCCGTCGGCTGGGGATGCACCGCCGCACCCTGGCGCGGAAGCTGGAGAAGCGTCAGGTCACCTGAGCGGGAACCCGTGCGGGGGCGGGGGGTTGATCGCTCGACAGACCAGCGGAGACTTTCCATGACCCAGACCCCCATCGCCCCGGCCAGCCCCGACGACATCGTGCTGGAGGACGACAGCCTGACCCATCGGCTGGACGTCGCGGCCGACGACGTGATCGCCGCCGGCGAACGCCGCAGCTTCGACCGGCCGGAGTCCCTGCGCGGGGCCGTCAAGGCCGACGCGACCCGTCTCCGCGAGGGCGTGGAGGACGGCGTCGTCCAAGCCCGCGAACGCATCCGCCAGTCGCCCGAACGCGCCACGCTTTATGCTTTGGGGATCGGCGTGATCCTGGGGATGCTGCTGCGGCGCTAAGCGGGGCCGCTGGCCGGGCGCGTCAGCGGCGCGCGCTGCAGGGCGGCGTCCGACACGAAGGGGTTGGTGCGCCGCTCCTCCCCGAAGGTCGAGATCGGGCCGTGGCCCGGTACGAAGGTCACGTCGTCGCCCATCGGCCAAAGCTTGTCGACCACTGAGCGTATCAGCGCTGGCGGATCGCTCATCGGGAAGTCGGTGCGTCCCACCGATCCCTTGAACAGGACGTCTCCCACCTGGGCGAACCGCGCCGCGCGGTTGAAAAAGACGACATGGCCCGGCGTGTGACCCGGGCAGTGGCGCACCTCCCATACGGTTTCGCCCAGGGTGACGGTGTCGCCGTCCTCCAGCCATCGGTCGGGGGTGAAGGGCCGCGCGTCGGGCAGGCCGTACATCCGGCCCGACTCCACGATGCGGTCGATCCAGAACTGGTCGGCGGCCTGGGGGCCGACGATCTGAACGCCCGACTTCTCCTGCATCTCGGCGGCGCCGCCCGCATGGTCCAGGTGGCCGTGGGTGATCCAGATCTGGTCCAGGGTCAGGCCGCGCCGCGCGACCTCGCCCAACACCGCATCGACCGATCCGCCGGGATCGATCACGGCGGCCTTGTTGGTGGCGGCGCACCAGACGGTCGTGCAGTTCTGTTGAAGCGGCGTGACGGGCGTGACGAAGACGCCGATGGGCGAGGACTGGCTCATGGCTTCTTCAATAGGGATGCACGGGCCAAAAAAGAAGGCGGCCCGGAGGCCGCCTTCCCGTATCACTTGCGCTCGTCTTCCGAGCCCGGCGCGGGTGCGCCCGGCATCGGCGGCACCGGTCCCGGAGGCGCGTCCGGAGACAGTTCCGGCACATCGACGATGCCGCGACCCACATGGCTCTTGCGGAAGCCGTAGATGAAATAGATCAGCAGGCCGAAAGCGCCCCAGATCGGCAGTACCATCTTGGCGTCGTGCGGCAGGTTCCAGAACAGGGCCAGGCAGCCCAGGGCCGACAGCGGCGCGATGATCCACACCGCCGGCGTCTTGAACGGGCGATGGCGGTTGGGATCCTTCACCCGCAGCATCAACACGGCGATCGACACCATGAAGAAGGCGAACAGGGTGCCCGAGTTGGAGATGTCGGCCAGCTGGCCGACGGGGAACAGGGCGCCGGCGATGGCCACCGCGATGCCGGTGAACAGGGTGACGATGTAAGGCGTCTTCCACTTGGAGTGCATCTTGGTCAGGCCTTCCGGCAGCAGGCCGTCGCGCGCCATGACGAAGAAGATGCGGGTCTGGCCGAAGATCATCATCAGGATGACCGACGGCAGCGCCAGCAAGGCGGCCGTGCCCAGGGCGTTGCCGACCTGCGGATGGCCGATGACGCGCAGGACGTGCGCCAGCGCCTCGTTCGAGCAGACCAGGCGGTCGGCGTTTTCGGTCAGGGCGCAGGCGGCCATGAAGGCGGCCGAGCCCGGTTGCACGGCCGAACCGTCGGCGGCCAGGACCGGCTGCGCGCCGATGGCGCCCGCCGCGCCCAGGGCGACCAGCAGGTAGAAGACGGTGCAGAAGGCCAGCGAGCCGATCAGGCCGATGGGCACGTTGCGTTGCGGGTTCTTGGTCTCCTCCGCCGCCGTGGATACGGCGTCAAAGCCGACGTAGGCGAAGAAGATGGACGCCGCGGCGCCGACGATGCCCATGCCCGAATAGGCGCCGAACATTCCGTTGGGCGCGAAGGGCGACAGGTTGGCCGTCTCTACCACCGGCAGGGTCAGGGCGATGAAGATGGTCAGGGCCACGACCTTGATGGCCACCAGGATGGCGTTGACCCGCGCCGATTCCGTCGTGCCGATGATCAGCAGGCCGGTGACGGCCAGGGCCACGATGATGGCCGGGACGTTGATCAGGCCGACCGAGAAGTCCGGAGTCGGGATCAGGCCGTTCATCGTCCAGGCGGGCCCGGCGGACAACATGTCCGGGAAGTCGAATCCTAGCCCTTTCTCGATCAGGCCCAGCACATAGCCCGACCAGCCGACGGACACGGCCGAGGCCGCCACGGCGTATTCCAGAATCAGCGCCCAGCCGACGCACCACGCCAGCAACTCGCCCATGACGGCGTAGGTGTAGGTATAGGCCGACCCGGACACCGGGGCCATCGAGGCCAGTTCCGAATAGCACAGCGCCGCCACGGCGCAGACCGCGCCGGCGATGACGAAGCTGATCATCATGCCCGGCCCGGCCTTCTGCGCGGCCGCGGCCGTCAGCACGAAGATGCCGGTGCCGATGATGGCCCCGATCCCCAGCAATGTCAGTTGGATCGGACCCAGCGACCGATGAAGCGATTTCTTCTCGGCCGTGGCCAGAATCGCGTCGAGCGACTTAACGCGCCACATAAATACCCCCACGTTTTACGGCAGCCCTCGCTGCGTCGGGCGGGACGCTAGCGGCCTATGCCCGACCGCGCAACGCGGATGACGGCGCGGTTAACGCCAGACGACGCTTTCGTGATCGACCCGCGCCGGGCTAGACGCGTCCGATGCTGCCGATCCACGCCGTCCTCGACCCTCTGAAGGCCGCCCTGTCCCACGGGAATACGGCGGTGCTGGCCGCGCCGCCAGGCGCGGGCAAGACCACCGTGGTCCCACTGGCCCTACTGGATCAGCCATGGCTGGGGGACGGCAAGGTTCTGGTCCTGGAACCGCGGCGGTTGGCCGCGCGCGCGGCCGCCGATCGCATGGCTTCCACCCTGGGCGAGAGCGCGGGCGGCCAGGTCGGCTATCGCACGCGGCTGCAGAGCCGGATCGGTCCCCACACCCGTATCGAAGTCGTCACCGAGGGGGTCTTCACCCGCATGATCCTGGACGATCCGGGGCTGGAGGGCATCGGCGCGGTCCTGTTCGACGAGTTTCACGAGCGCAGCCTGGACGCCGACCTGGGCCTGGCCCTTGCGCGCGAGACGCAAGGAGCCTTGCGCGAGGACCTTCGCCTGCTGGTGATGTCGGCCACACTTGACGTGGAGGGGGTGTCGCGGTTGCTGGATGGTGCGCCGGTGATCGAGGCGGAGGGACGGGCCTTCCCGATCCAGACCCGCTACCTGGGCCGCAATGCTTCCGAACGGTTCGAGGAGGCCATGGCGCGCGCCTGTCTGACCGCCCTGGGAGAGGAGACCGGATCGATCCTGGCCTTCCTGCCGGGGCAGGGCGAGATCCACCGTGTCGCGCGGCTGGTCGGCGAAGGGCTGCGTCTGCCGAATATCGATGTCGTTCCCCTTTACGGCGGTCTGGATCGAGCCGAGCAGGACCGTGTGATCGAACCGCCCGCGCCGGGGCGGCGCAAGCTGGTGCTGGCGACCTCCGTGGCCGAAACCAGCCTGACCATCGACGGGGTGCGTGTGGTGATCGACGGCGGCCTGTCGCGCGTGCCCCGGTTCGAACCGTCCAGCGGGCTGACGCGGCTGGCGACCGTGCGGGTCAGCCGTTCCTCGGCCGAGCAGCGGCGCGGGCGGGCGGGCCGCACCGAACCGGGCGTCTGCTATCGGCTGTGGGACGAGGAACAGACGCGCGGTCTGGTCGCGCACCAACGGCCGGAGATTCAGGAAGCGGACCTGACGGGCCTGGCGCTGGACCTGGCGCGTTGGGGCGCGCGATCGACCGAAGGGCTGGCGTTGCTGGATACGCCGCCTGTCGGGGCGATGGCGGAGGCGCGCAAGGTCCTGGGTCGCCTGGGCGCGTTGGACGCCGACGGCGGGCTGACGGCGCACGGCCGGCGGCTGGCGCGCATCCCGCTGTCGCCTCGGCTTGCGCATATGGTTGCGATAGCGTCGGACGGCGGCGACGCCTTGACCGGCGCGCGCATCGCCGCCCTGCTGAGCGAGCCGGGCCTGGGCGGCGCCCGCGTCGATCTGGCCGACCGTCTGATAGCGCTGGCGCGGGACCGGTCGCCTCGGGCGCGTGACGCGATGAAATTGGCCGAGCGCTGGGCGAAGGCGGCCGGCGGCGGAAGCGGTCAGATCGTCGAACCGGGACTGCTGCTGGCCGAGGCCTTTCCCGAGCGCATCGCGCGCGCAAAGGGAAGGCCGGGCGAACTCCTGCTGGCCAGCGGACGCGGCGCCCTGTTGGACGCGACCGACCATCTGGCGCGCGAGACCTGGTTGGCGGTGGGCGAACTGGGCGGCGGCGACGCCCGCGACCGGGTCCGTCTGGCCGCCGCGCTGGACGAGGAGACGCTGCGCAATCATCTGTCGCGTCTGATCGAGACCGAGGATCGTCTGGCGCGCGAACCGTCGGGGCGGCCGGTGATCCGACGGGTCCGGCGCATCGGAGCTATCGTGCTGGAGGAAAAGATCGTCGGCGCCCCTGATCCGGCCCAGCTGGCCGATGCCCTGCGCGCCGAGATCGAGGCGGACGGATTGGCAGGCTTGCGCTGGGGCGAGCAATCGACGGCCCTGAGGGCCCGCCTGGCCTTCCTGCATGGCCTGGATGACGCCTGGCCGGACGTCTCCGAAGTGGGCTTGATCGCCGCGCGCGAGACGTGGCTGTGGCCCCTTCTGGACGGCGCGCGCTCGCTGGAGGCGATCGGCGACGCGCGCTTGGCGGACGGGCTTCGCGCGTTGATCCCTTGGGATCTGCAGCGCCGGCTGGACGAATTGGCGCCGGTCCGGCTGACCACGCCGCTGGGGTCTGCGGCCATCGACTATAGGGCCGAGGGCGGGCCGCGCGTCGATATCCGCGTACAGGAGTTGTTCGGGGTGAAGACCCATCCGACCGTCGGCGGCGGACGGGTTCCCCTGACCCTGGCGCTGCTGTCGCCCGCGCGCCGCCCGGTGCAAGTGACCCAGGACCTGCCCGGCTTCTGGGCGGGTTCCTGGGCGGCGGTCCGGTCAGAGATGCGCGGCCGCTACCCCCGCCACCCCTGGCCCGAGAACCCTGCCGAGGCTCCGCCGACCACCCGCGCCAAGCCCCGTGGGACGTGATCGTGCTTGACGACGCGCTTGCCCCGCGGGCATCGCAGACGCTCGAGAGGGGAAAATCATGGCCGACGCCGTCCTGCCGAAGAACTCAACCGGTCGCGTGCTGTTCGCCAGCCTGATCGGCACGACGATCGAGTTCTTCGACTTCTACATCTACGCCACGGCGGCGGTGCTGGTGTTTCCGGCCCTGTTCTTTCCCGGCGACGACCCGCTGACCTCGACACTGTCGTCCTTCGCCACATTCGCTATCGCCTTCTTCGCCCGTCCGATCGGGGCGGTGGCGTTCGGCCATTTCGGCGACCGGGTGGGGCGCAAGGCGACTCTGGTCGCGGCGTTGTTGACGATGGGGGTGTCGACGGTGGTGATCGGCCTGTTGCCCACCTACGCCCAGGCGGGTGTGATCGCGCCGATGCTGCTGGCGCTCTGCCGCTTCGGCCAGGGGCTGGGACTGGGCGGTGAGTGGGGCGGTGCGGTCCTGCTGGCGACCGAGAACGCGCCGCCCGGAAAGAAGGCCTGGTTCGGCATGTTCCCGCAATTGGGCGCGCCCATCGGTTTCGTCCTGTCGACGACCGCCTTTATCCTGCTGACGGCCAACCTGAGCGAGGACGCCTTCCTGAGCTGGGGGTGGCGCGCGCCTTTTCTGGCCAGCGCGGTTCTGGTGTTCGTGGGGCTGTGGGTGCGACTGAAGATCACCGAGACGCCCGAGTTCAAGACGGCGTTGGAGCGCGATGAGCGGGTGCGCGCCCCGATCGTCAGCCTGTTCGCGCGGCACAAGGCGGCTCTGGTGCTGGGCACGCTGGGCGCCACGACCACCTTTGTCCTGTTCTATCTGATGACCGTCTTCGCCCTGGGATGGGCCACGACCGGCATGGGGCTGGCGCGGGCCGACGTCCTGCCGGTCCAGTTGATCGGCGTGCTGTTCTTCGCCGCCCTGATCCCCGTGACCGCGCTGGCGGCGGACAAATTCGGTCAGGTCCGGGTGCTGATCGCCTCCACCATCGGCATCGGCCTGTTCGGCGCCCTGTTCGCCCCCCTGCTGCATGGCGGACTGAGCGGACTGCTGATCTTCTTCGCCCTGGGGTTCGCGCTGATGGGCTGCACCTATGGGCCGCTGGGGGCGGCGATGGCGCGGCCGTTCCCGACGGCGGTGCGCTACACCGGGGCGTCGATGGCGTTCAACCTGGCGGGCATATTGGGCGCGTCGCTGGCGCCGTATGTGGCGCTGAAGCTGGCGCAGGCGTGGGGGGCGGCGGCGGTCGGCGGCTATCTATCGGCGGCGGCGGTGCTCACCGTTCTGGCGCTGTGGGGCATGGGGCGGGTGCTGCCGGAAGACAAGGGTTAATCCGTCCCCTGGCGGGCCCATTCCAGGGCCAGTACGCGGCAGGCCGAAGCCAACGGACGCCGTCCACGCCCGGCGTCGATCTCGGCCAGCAGACCCGCCTTGCTGAGCCCGCGCGATTGCGCGACCCGGTCAAGAACGGCCCAGAACTCAGGCTCCAGCGCCACGGAGGTGGCGTGACCGGCCAGAACGACCGATCGTTTCGTCAGGCCCGACACGGTTGTTCAGCGGGCCGACTTGAGAATGATATCGGCCGACGCGGGGGCTCCTTGCGTCAGCACGGCATGGCGCGTGTCCGTGACGAAGACCAGCCGGT
>NZ_DLMO01000017.1 GCF_002479325.1 Brevundimonas sp. UBA7534 | reverse complement strand
ATCAACAATGTCAAAGACCCGAACCCCCGAAGAGGCCCAACCGTTTAACGCCCAGTCAGCGGCGGAGGCGGCGATTTAGTCGCCTCGCTTTCCGGTGTCAAGCGTTTCTTTTTCAAGAAACTTTCTTTTCACCAGCGCCGCTCCGAGGAGCGGCGGGAGGCGGCGATCTAAAGACCGTCGGACCCCCTGTCAACCGCTTCTTTCGAAGATTTCCAGGACCGGAGAGCGAACCCTCTGAACCGGGAAAAACCGAAGCGTCGTCCGCCCCGAGGCGGCGCTGAACCCTTCGATTCGATCGGAGCCGCGGAACCTAGTGAGGCGACCCGGGAAAGGCAAGGGGGAAATCCCCGCCTTCCCGTCCAAGCGTCCCGACGTTTCCATCAGGCCCTCGGCGGCCGCCCGTCCCGCAGGCGAGGCGCCGCTATACGCAGGCCCGCCTGGGGTCGCAAGCCGGTTATCGCCCCCCTTCCATCCTATCCACAGGAAGGCGCTCCGATTTAGAAGCGGCGGCCGAAGCCGACGGACACCACCCAGGGGTCCAGGGCCACGTCGCTCTTGAGCGCGCCGTCGTTGATGTCCGCATCGGTGTCGAACCATACCTTCTTGACGTCGACGTTCAGGCTCCACGGCCCCTGCACGCCGATGTCCGCGCCGGCCTGCAGCGCGTAGCCGAAGCCGTCGTCCAGATCGACGGTGAAGCCGTTCTTGTCCTTGCCGCTGTAGAACAGCATGTAGTTGACGCCCGCTCCGACATAGGGGCTGACGCGGCCGCTGCTGAGCGGGCGGTACTGCAGCGTGACCACGGGCGGCAGAACCCAGGTCTCGTGAACGGCGACATCGGTGGTCCCGCCCTGGGCGCGAATCTCGTGCTGGGTCGTGCCCAGGATCGCCTCCACCGCCAGGTGATCGGTCAGGAAGTAGGTGAAGCCCAGGGTCGGCATCACGCTGTCGCCCACGTCCACATGCAGGCCGGAATCGACTCCCGCCGAGGTGACGATGGCGTCGTCGGCCTGGGAGAAGACGTCGGTGACGCGGCCGGTCACGATCCAATCGCCCTTCTTGGGCGCTTCCCAGGCGGTCGTCTGCGCCAGGGCGGGGGCGGCGAAGGCGGCGGCCGCCACGGCGTAGAGGATCAGGGTCTTGAGGTGCATCTTGAAAATCCCCGACGCCGCCGGCCGCGTGATGCGAGCCGTTCCGGCGTCTTGACGGGGACGATGGGCCGTCGGGCTGCGCCCCACCTTGATTCAGCGCAAACCGTTGAAGGCTGGGACAATCTGTCCGCCTCAGACCACCCGCGCGTGACGCTGGTGAAATTGATGCGCGCCGGGATCGAAGGCGGCGCACACCGCCCGCACGAAGGGCCGTCCCAGCGGCGTCACCTGCACGCGCCCGTCTGCAACGTCCGCCAGTCCATCGGCCTGGAACGCCTCCAGGCGCGGCCAGGCATCGGCGACCTCGACCATGTCGCGGCCGTGACGGCGGGCGACGGCGGCCACATCGACGGCGAAGTCGCACATCAGCCGCTCAATCAGTTCGGCGATGAAGGCGTCCGGGGCCGTCAGCGCCACGCCGCGCGCGACGGGCAGCCGTCCCTGCCCCACCGCTGCGCGCCAGTCGCGTTCCTGCGCCAGGTTCTGGACATAGCCCTGCGGCGTGCGGCTGATGGAGGACGCGCCCAGGCCGATCAGAACGGGCGCCTCGTCCGTCGTATAGCCTTGGAAGTTGCGGCGCAGCCGGCCGGCTCTCTGGGCCGCGGCCAGGGAATCGTGTGGCAGGGCGAAGTGGTCCAGACCGATCGCCCGCCAGCCCTTGCCGACCAGATACCGGGCGGCCGCCTGGCTCTGGACGAACCGGGCCTCGGGGCCCGGCAGGTCCGCCTCGCGGATCAGCCTCTGGTGCGGCTTCATCCACGGCACATGGGCGTAGCCGAACAGGGCGATGCGCTCCGGCTTCAGCGTGGTCACCTGGCCCAGGGTGGTGACGACATTCTCCACCGTCTGCAGCGGCAGGCCGTACATCAGGTCCAGATTCAGCGACACCACGCCCTGCTCGCGCAGGGCGCCGGCCGCCCAGCGGATGGTCTCGAACGATTCGGGACGGTTGACCGCCGCCTGGACCTTCGGCGACAGGTCCTGCACGCCCAGGCTGGCGCGGGTCAAGCCGATGCGGCCGGCGGCGCGGACCCAGTCCTCGGTCAGCACCTCGGGGTCCAGTTCGGCGGCGATCTCGAAACAGTCGCCCAGGTCGAACCGGGCGGCCAGGCCGGCGAACAGGCGCTCCAGCGTCTCTGGCGGCAGCATGTTGGGTGTACCCCCGCCCAGGTGGATCGAGCCGACACGCACACGACGTCCGATCGCCGACAGCACCAGATCCGCCTCGGCCAGCAACAGGTCGATGTAGCTTTCCATCGCCGCGACGCGGTTCATCGCCCGGGTGTTGCAGCCGCAGTACCAGCACAGCCGCTTGCAGAAGGGGATGTGCAGATAGAGCGACACGGCCTGATCGGCCGGCGCTGCGTCCAGCCAGCCGCCCCAGACCGCGGCGTCGACCTCGGTCGTGAATTGGGCGGCGGTCGGATAGGAGGTGTAGCGCGGCGCGTGGGCGTCGTAGCGGGCGATCATCTCCGCCGCGCCGGGCGTCGCGTCCGGCGTGCGGACAAGCATGGCTCAGGCCTTAATGAAAGAAGCGCCGCCTTTCCGGTTTCCAAGGGGAGTTCGGAGCATCCGGAAAGGCGGCCGGGCGATGGTCCTAGAGCGAAATCGGTTGCGTTGGACGCAGTCCAACTCGGCTCAGATTTCGCTCCAGGATCAACTGGAGCCTGATTCACGGCATCTGCGGAATCGCGAAGCGATTCTACCTCAGCCGATCAGGCTCTAGAGCGGAACGTCGACGTCCTTGGAGGCGTCGGGCGTGGACAGGCCCGCATCGCCTTCGTCGAACAGGTGGAACTCGTGCCACAGGCCGTTCAGCACGCCGAAGGCGACGGCCAGTCCCAGGCCCAGGATCCAGGAGAAATACCACATGGGAAGAGGCTCCTAAGGGTTCAGTAGAGGTCGGGATTGGTCTTCAGGGCGCCGGTGGAGCTGCGCCCCCACAGAACCTTGTAGACCCACGCCGTGTAGAGAAGGATCAGCGGCAGGAAGACGATCGTGCACAGCAGCATGATGAACAGGGTCAGGTGGCTGGACGAGGCGTTCCACACCGTCAGGCTGCTGACCGGATTGATCGAACTGGGCAGGATGAAGGGGAACATCGACAGGCCGACGGTCGCGATGATGCCCACCGTCGAGATCGACGATCCGCCGAAGGCCAGGGCCGCCGACCGCCGCCACAGGCCGACCAGGGCCAGGGCCGCGCCCACGAAACCCAGCACCGGCGCGATCAGCATCCACGGATACCGGCCGTAGTTGTCCAGCCAGGCTCCCGGCGCCGACACCACCGTCGAGCGCAGCGGATTGGAGAAGCCGTTGGCGTCGATCGGGCTAGTGATCCGGTAGCCCAGGCCGCCGTAGGCCACATACAGGCCGCCCGCGGCGAACAGCACCAGGGCCGCGATGGCCGCGATCGTGCCGAAGCGGCGGGCGCGGTTCAGCACGGGGCCTTCCTCGGCCTTGACGCTCAGCCAGGCGGCGCCGTGCAGCACCAGCATGGCGACCGACAGCAGGCCGGCCAGAAGGCTGAAGGGCGTGAACAGGCCGATCAGGTGTCCCTCGTAGAAGGAACGCAGGTCGCCATCCAGCCGGAAGGGCGCGCCCAGCAGGACGTTGCCGACCGCCACGCCGAAGACCAGCGCCGGCACGAAGCCGCCGACGAACAGCCCCCAGTCCCAGAACGAACGCCACCGGGGCGACGGCCTCTTGGAGCGGTACTTGAACGACACGGGCCGCAGGATCAGGGCCGCCAGCACCAGGAACATGGCCAGGTAGAAGCCCGAGAAGCTGACCGCATAGACGAAGGGCCAGGCGGCGAAGATGGCGCCGCCGCCCAGGATGAACCACACTTGGTTGCCTTCCCAGGTGGCGCCGACGGTGTTGATCACCATGCGGCGCTCCTCGTCCGTGCGGGCGACGAAGGGCAACAGGGCGCCGACGCCCAGGTCGAAACCGTCGGTCAGGGCGAAGGCGATCAGCAGCACCCCCAGGAGGCCCCACCAGATCAGGCGGAGCGTGGCGAAGTCGAGAGGAAGATCCATGGTCGGATGTCCGGTCTAGGGGTCAGGCGACGGCCGCGGCGGGCGCGCGCGTGCCAGGTGACGGGTCGGAAGGCGTGTCGGGGACGGTCTCGAAGGTCTGTTGCTCGTGGAACGGCCCCTTCTTGATCGCGTGCAGGAGCAGGCCGACCTCGACCACGGCCAGCGCACCGTAGAAGACGGTGAAGCCGATGATCGTCGCCCACAGCTGCGGCACGGTCAGGCTGGACGCGCCCAGGAAGGTCGGCAGGACGCCCTCCACGGCCCAAGGCTGGCGCCCCATCTCGGCCAGGACCCAGCCGAATTCGGCGGCGAACCACGGCAGGGGAATGGCCAGGACGGCCAGGCGCAGGAACCAGCGCGTCTCGTGTCTGCGCAGGGTGCACAGCACGAAGGCCGTGGCGAACAGGGCGATCATCGCAAAGCCGATCCCGGCCATGATGCGGAACGACCAGAACATCAGCGGCACGTTCGGCACGGTGTCCCACGCCGCCTGCTGGATCTGCGCGGTCGTGGCCTGACGCGGATCGGCGACATAGCGCTTCAGCAGCAGGACATAGCCCAGGTCGCGGCGATGCAGTTCGAAGACGCCGCGCGCGGCCGGATCGTTCGGGTTCGCCTTGACCTTCTCCAGCGCGTCATAGGCGACGACGCCGGATTCGATGCGATCCTCGGCCGTCGCGACCAGTTCGAAGATGCCCGACACCGGCTTGTCGATGGTGCGGGTCGCGATCAGGCCAAGCACATAGGGAATGTGGACGGCGTATTTGGTTTCGCGGTCCTTCATGCTGGGAATGCCCACGGCGGTCAGGCCGGCGGGGGCGGGCTCGGTGCGCCACATGGCCTCCAGCGCCGCCAGCTTCATTTTCTGGTTGTCGGTCAGGGCGTAGCCCGACTGGTCGCCCAGGACCACGACCGACAGAGACGCCGCCAGGCCGAAGGCGGACGCCACCGTCATCGACCGCTTGGCGAAGCCCTTGTGCCTGCCCTTCAGCAGATAGAAGGCCGAGACGCCCAGCACGAAGACCGAGGCGATGACGTAACCGGCGCTGACGGTATGGACGAACTTGGCTTGGGCCACCGGGTTGAACAGCACCGCCATGAAGTCCGAGACTTCCATCCGCATGGTGTCGGGATTGAAGGTCGCCCCAACCGGATTCTGCATCCAGCCGTTGGCGATCAGGATCCACAACGCCGACAGATTGGTGCCCAGCGCCACCATGAAGGTGACGAACAGGTGGGCGTGCGGCTTCAGCTTGTCCCAGCCGAAGAACATCAGCCCGACAAAGGTCGCCTCCAGGAAGAAGGCCATCAGGCCCTCGATCGCCAGGGGCGCCCCGAAGATGTCGCCGACGTAGTGGCTGTAATAGCTCCAGTTCATACCGAACTGGAATTCCATCGTGATGCCGGTGGCGACGCCCAGCACGAAGTTGATGCCGAACAGCACGCCCCAGAAGCGGGTGATCGTCCGCCAGATGGGCCGGCGCGTCATCACATAGATCGACTCCATGATGACCAGCATGAAGCTCAGCCCCAGGGTCAGGGGCACGAAAAGGAAATGATAGAGGGCCGTCAGCGCGAACTGCAGCCGGGACAGGTCGACGACCGCTAGGTCGATCATGGCGATGCTCCAAGCCCGCCGGCCCCGACGACCGACGTTTCCGTTGCCGTACGGCGTGGACTATGCCCCCGCCTTGATCCTGATCAAAGCTGCAAACATCACCCGCGCGTAGTGGACCCTTCGCCCTTGGACATTCGGTCCGAGGGCGTAATGTCCGCTGGCGTCCGCAACCGTCCGGCGCCGGAGTGTGTCGATGAGTCTTGCGCCCCCCGCCCCGTCAAACTTCACCCCCGCGGGATGGCTGAAGACCATCGGGCGACCCTGGCGGCGCCTGACCTTGCTGACCAGCGCCCTGATCGTCGCCGACACGGCGCCCGCCGCCGGCTTCGCCCTGGGCGTGGCGATGACCGTGGCCCACATCCACGAGGGCCTGACCGCGATCGCGCCCTGGCTCGCGCTCGCGGCCGGCAGCCTGGTGGCGCGGGCGTTGGTCGGACAAGGCGCGACCGCGCTGGGCGCCCGGTTGGCCCGGGCCGTGAAGACAGACCAGAGGCGCTGGCTGCTGGCGGACCTGTTCCGCGGCGGCGGGCGCTCGCCGGCGCATCTGACGGCGGCGGTGGAAGGGGTGGACGCTTTGGACGGCTACTTCGCCCGCTTCCTGCCGATGCGCATCGGCGCGGCCGTCTCCCCCCTGATGATCATCGGCCTGGCCGCCGTCGCCAGCCCGATCTCGGCCGGCATCCTGCTGTTCACCCTCCTTCCCTTCATCCTCGGCATGGTCCTGGCCGGAACCGCGGCGGCGGGCGAGAGCCGGCGCCAGTTCCAAGCTCTGGAGCGGCTGTCGGGCCTGTTCGTCGATCGCATCAGGGCCCTGCCCGCCATTCTGGCCTTCGACGCCGCGCCGAGGGCCACGGCGGAAGTCGCCTCGGCCTCCGACGAACTGGGCCGGCGCACGGCCCGGGTCATGCGCATCGCCTTCGTCTCGTCGGGCGTGCTGGAGTTCTTCTCGGCCCTGTCGGTGGCGCTGATCGCCGTCTATTGCGGCTTCAACCTGCTGCGGCTGTTGCCCTTCCCGGTCCCGGAAACCCTTGACCTGCCGCGCGCCTTCTTCGTTCTCGCCCTGGCGCCCGAGGTCTATCAGCCGCTGCGCCGCCTGGCCGCCGCCTATCACGACCGCCAGGCCGCCGAGGCGGCGGCGCCCGCCCTGGCCGTGGCCGAGCCGCGGACGCGCGAACGCTACGTCTTGCCGGACGCGGCGCCTGCCGTGCGGTTCCACCAGGTCCGGATCGCCTACGACGACGCGCCCCCGGTTCTCGACGGCTTCGACCTCGAGGTGCGGCCGGGACAGATGGTGGCGCTGGTCGGCGCCAGCGGGACCGGAAAGTCCAGTCTGCTGCATCTTCTGCTTGGCCTGACGCCGCTGTCGGGCGGCGAGGTCGAGGTGGGCGGCCTGCCGCTCAGCCGCACCGGGGGCTTCGCGGGCCGGATCGCCTGGGCCAGCCAGAACCCCGTGGTCGTACCGGGAAATCTGGCCGACAACATCCGTATCGCCGACCCTTCGGCCTGCCCCGGACGCGTCCTTGCCGCCGCGGGCCAGGCGGGCCTGTCCGGCGATCTGGACCGGCCGATCGACGAACGCGGCGGCGGACTGTCGGGCGGCGAAAGGCGACGGCTGGGACTGGCGCGCGCCTTTCTGAAACGCGCGCCGCTGCTGCTGCTGGACGAGCCCACCGCCAATCTCGACCCCGCGTCGGAGACCGCGCTCCTGGAGATCGTTCGACAGGCGGCCCACGGCCGCACCACCCTGATCGCCACCCATTCGTCGGCGGTCGCGGCCCTGGCCGATCGCGTGGTGCGGCTGTGACAAGGCCGGCCGACATCGGTGCCCGCATCGGCGTCCTGGTCGCCGCCCAGCGCCGGGCGGAACGGGTTCGCTTGCGTCTGGCCGCCGGTGCGGCGGCGGTCGTCACGGTCGCGGCGGTGGGTCTGCTTGGACTGTCGGGCTGGTTCATCACCGGCGCCGCGCTTGCGGGCCTGGGCGGCATGGCCGCCGTCCAGGCCTTCAACTATCTGACGCCCAGCGCCGTCATCCGCCTTCTGGCCATCCTGCGCACGGGCGCGCGCTATGTGGAGCGGGTGGCGGGGCATGAGGCCGCCTTGCGCGCCCTGGCCCGCCTGCGGCCCCAGCTGTTCGCCGCCCTGACCTCGGGCGCGCCCGGCCGCGCCCTGGCCCTGTCGTCGGGCGAGGCGTCGGCCCGGCTGGTGCAGGATGTCGACGCCGTCCAGACGCTGTTCGTGCGGCTGTCGGCGCCCTGGGGCGCGGTCGCGGGGGCCGCGGTCGCCATCGGGCTCGCGGCGCTGGCCAGCCCGGCCGCGGCCTTGCTGCTGGCGCTGGCCATGACGGCTTCGGCGGTCGGATCGCTTCTGCTGTCGCGGCGACTCAGCGACCCTGCCGGCCGAGCCGCCCAGGTCGCCGTGGGCGCCCTGAAGAACCGGCTTTCGGCCCTGGAGGCCGCCGCGCCCGAACTTCGGGCCTATGGACTGGAAGGCTGGGCCGTCGACGAATGCGCCGACCGGGCGCGCGATCTGGACCGTCGCCGGGGGGATGTCGCGTTGGCGGGCGGATGGCTGGCGGCCTGGCAGGTGGTCGCCGCGGCCGGCGCGGTCGTGCTGGTGACGGGCGCGGTCGTCGGCGCGCCGGCGCCGCTGGCGGCCCTGGCCATCCTGGCCGCCCTGATGGGGATGGACGCCACCGCCGGCCTGGCGACGGCTTTGCACCAGAACGGGGCCGCCGCCCAGGCGGCCGAGCGTCTGGACGCCCTGGCCGCTTCTTGCCCGACCGCCGCCGCGGCGACTATCGCGCCATCTTCCGACGCGGTGGAGCTGTTGGGCCGCAGCGTCGCTCCGCCCTTCCGCCTGGCGGTCATCGGCGCCTCCGGCGTCGGCAAGACCACCGCGCTCGAACGGCTGATCGGTCTGCGCGAGGCGCCAGCAGGACTGTTCAAGGTAGGGGGCGTCGATGCGGCCGAGACCGATCCCGCCCTCCGCCGCGCCCGGTTCGCCTACGCCGCCCAGGACGTGCGGCTGCTGGACGCCAGCGTGCGCGACAACCTGGCGCTTGCGGGCGCATTCGACGACGAGACCCTGTGGCGCGCGCTGGACGACGCCGTCCTCGGCGACCGCTTTCGACGCGACCCAGAGGGCCTCGACGCGCCCATCGGCCCCGACGGCGCGCGTCTGTCCGGCGGCGAACGGCGCCGCCTGAGTCTGGCGCGGGCCTATCTGCGGGGTGCGCCCTGGCTGGTGCTGGACGAGCCGACCGAGGGCCTGGACGCCGCCACCGAGGCGCGGGTGCTGGCGGCGCTGGATCGACGGCTCTCACAGAGCGGCCAGGGACTGATCCTGGTCAGCCACCGCTTGGCGCCCACAGACCTGTGCGACGCCGTCGTGCGCCTGACGGATGACCGGTCAGCCCTCGCCCTCGGCCAGGGCGGCCAACCTGTCGGGCTCCTCGATCCGCAGTTCGTGCAGTGAGACCAGACGGATCACGCCGGTCGTCTTCAGTCGGCTGAACACGCGACTGACCGTCTCGATCGTCAGGCCCAGATAGTCGGCGATCTCCGCGCGCGTCATCGGCAGGCGCACCATTCCGTCGGTCGCGGGCCGGACCGGATCCTCGGGCAGGTTCAGCAGGAAGGACGCCACCCGCTCCAGGGCCGTCTTGCGCCCCAGCAGCAGCATCTGGTTCTGCGCCGCCGCCAGTTCGTGGGTAGCCCGCTCCAACAGGGCGGACTCCAGCGCCGGCGCCTCCCGGATCAGGGCGCGATACTCGCTCTTGCGAAACCGGCACAGCGTGGCGTCCTCGATAGCCTCGGCCGAAAAGGCGTAGTCGTCGCCCGTGGCCAGACCGACGAAATCCCCGGCGAACAGGAAGCCGGTGATCTGACGCCGACCGTCCGACAGCAGCTTGTAAACCCGCACCGACCCGGACGTGATGTTGAACACGTGCCCGGCTGGGTCGCCCTGGCGGATCAGCCCCTCTCCGGCCTTCAATGCGGTGCGCTCGGCGATGGAATCCAGCTTCGCCAGGTCCTCGTCGCCCAGCCGACCGCAGACGGAAAAGGCGCGCGCCCCGCAGCTGGCGCAGGCGGCGTCGTTTCTGCGCTGGGCGCAGGCGGCGGGGAGGGTGCGAAGTTCCAGCATTCCAGGATTCTCCTGGCCACCCTATGTCAGGAAGTCGGACCTGCGCAAACCCGTTTGACGCAGGTCAAGGCCGATCTGGCGTCGGGTCCTCTAGGCATGGCGTCATGGCCCCTCACATCCGCCGCCTCGAACCGGACGACGCCTTGCTGACCTACGCCCTGGCACGCCTCACGGCGCCGGACCTCGCCCTGTCCGATTGGGAGGCCAGACTGGCGCAGACCGAGGATTGCGGCGGCCTGTACGCCCTGTTCGAGAACGCGGCGCCGCGCGCGCTTCTCAGCTACAGCCGCGCGGTGGCCCATGACGGCGCGGAGCTTCTGGTGGTCGACTGGATCGCGGCCTTTGACCTGTTGTCGCCCCAGAGGGTGGCCGAGCGCCTGGTCGGCGCCTTTCGCGATCTCCACCTGTCCGCCTCCACCCGCGTCGCCTGGTGCCCGAAGCCGCCCGCTTTGGCTTTCGACCGGGCCGTGGCCCAGGCCGCTTCGCTGCATTCCGTCCTGTAGGCTGCTATTGGCCGCCGTCGTCCACCGGCTGGTGGGTGAACCCCTTGACTCCGCCCAGCGGCCGCGCATCGCGCTCGATCTCCACGTCGCTCTCGGCATAGGCGATCAACAGCCGCGCCAGGTCGACCAGTGCGCTGTCGTGGATGCGCTCGTAACCGTGGCTGGCGTCGATGCCGAAGGTCACCAGGGCCGTGCGGATGTCGGCCCCCGCCTCCAGCGCCGAAGCGGAATCCGAGCGGTAGTAGCGGAACACGTCCTTCTGGTGTGGGATCTCATGGTCACGCGCCAGCTGCACCAGCTTTCGCGACAGGTGCCAATCGAAGGGACCGGTCTGGTCGGCCATGGCGATGGTGACGCCGAACTCCGACGAATTCTGTCCGGGCGCCGTCGTGCCGTTGTCGACCGTGACCATGGCGGCCACGTCGGGGATCAATACGGAGGAGGCGCCCAGCCCGACCTCTTCGGCGATGGTGAACAGCCACCAGGTGTCGACCGTCGGTGTGCGCCCCTCGCGGACCATGCATTCCATCGCCGCCAGCATGGTCGCCACCCCCGCCTTGTCGTCCAGATGGCGCGAGACGATGAAGCCGCTGTCCATGAACTCGGGCTGGGCGTCGATGGCGACGATGTCGCCGACATCGACACCCAAGGCCAGGGTGTCGTCCCGTCCGTGGGTCACGGCGTCGATGCGCAGCTCGACCTGGCGCCAGTTGACGGGCTGGCTGTCCACCTCATCGTTGAAGGTATGGCCCGACGCCTTCAGGGGCAGGATGGTGCCGCGCAGGGGCTGCCCCTCGCAGAAGATGGTGCAGCGCGCGCCCTCGGCGAAGCGCGACGACCAGTGACCGATGGGAACCAGCTCCAGCCGGCCGTTGTCCTTCACCGCCCTGACCTGGGCGCCCAGGGTGTCGACGTGGGCGACGATGGCGCGCGCGGGCTTCGGCTCCTTGCCCGGCAGCCGCGCGCGGATGGCCCCGCGCCGAGTCAGTTCATAGTCCAGGCCAAGCCGCCCCAGTTCGCGACACAGCTCCCATACCGCCTCGTCGGTGTAGCCGGTGGGGCTGGGCATGTTCAGCAGGCGGGCCAGGCGGCCGGTCAGATAGTCCAGGTCGATGGCGGGGCGGGACAAGGGCGCTCCTTGGGGCTTCGGGGAGGTCTTTCGGGTCAGGCGTCGGGACGGGCGGCGATGCGCGCCGCCGCCGGCGCCGACAGCGGGAACAACAGGTCGATGAAACGCTCGGCCGTGGGCTGGGGTTCGTGGTTGGCCAGGCCGGGACGCTCATTGGCCTCAATGAAGGCGTAGTCGGCCTCGCGCGGCGATTTCACCATCAGGTCGATCCCCGTGACCGGAATGTCGATGGCGCGCGCGGCGGCGATGGCGGCGCGGATCAGGGCCGGATGCACCTCTTCGGTCACGTCGTGAATGGTGCCGCCCAGATGCAGGTTGGCGGCCTTGCGAACCAGCACCTCCTCGCCGTCCCGGGCCACGTCATCCAGCCGATAGCCGGCCTCGGCCAGGGTCCGTTCGGTCTCGGCGTCGATGGGAATGGTCGATTCCCCGCCAGTGGCGGCGGCGCGGCGGCGGCTCTGATGCTCGATCAAGCCGCGCAGGGTCAAGCGGCCGTCGCCGATCACCCGCGGCGGGCGGCGCAGGGCGCAGGCGACCACCTTGTAGTCGATGACGACCAGCCGCAGGTCCTCGCCCTGGACCTGCTCCTCAATCAGCACCTCGGAGCAGATGCGGCGCGCGCGCGTCAGGGCGGTCTGGACTTCGCTCATGGTGGTCAGGCCGACGGCCACGCCTTGGCCCTGTTCTCCTCTTGCCGGCTTAACGACCAGACGGCCGTATGTCTCCAGCGCGGCGTCGATGGCGGCGGGGTCGTCCGGGTCGATCCGCTCGAGCACGCGCACCCCGGCGCTCTCCACGATGCGCCGCGTCATCCGCTTGTCGTCGCAGATGCTGAGCGCCACCGCCGAGGTCAGCTCCGACAGGCTCTCGCGGCAGCGCACCGATCGTCCGCCCCAGCTCAGGCGGAACAGGCCGCCCTCCCCGTCGATGATCTCGGTGTGGATGCCCCGCCGGCGCGCCTCGTCGACGATGATCCGGGCGTAGGGGTTCAGGTCCTGATCGTCGCTGGGCCCCACGAACAGCGCCTCGTTGATCGGATTCTTGCGTTTGACGCCGAAGAAGTGGACCCGGCGGAAGCCCAGCTTCTCATACAGGGCGATGGCCTGGTCGTTGTCGTGCATGACCGACAGATCCATGTAGGCCAGCCCTTGGGTCTTGAAGTGCTCGGCCAGACGACGAACCAGCGCCTCGCCCACGCCGGGTTGGGTCGCCTGCGGATCGACGGCCAGGCACCACAGGGACGAACCGCATTCCGGGTCCTGGAAGGCGCGGACGTGGTTCACGCCCGTCACCGTGCCGATCACCGCTCCGGTGACGGTGTCCTCAGCGACAAAATAGGTGATCGTCCGGTCGTCGCGCCGCGACCAGAAGAAGGCGGGCGGCACCTGCACCATCTTTCGCTTGGCGTAGATGTCGTTGACGGCCTGGGCGTCCATCTCGGACGTCAGGCGACGCACGGTGAAGCCGCGCGGCTGGCGCCGGCTGGCGCGATAGGTGGCCAGGTCCAGGCGATAGGTGTGCGACGGATCCAGGAACACCTCCTGCGGCGCCGAGGCCAACAGGACGTGCGGATTGCGGACGTAGAAGGCGATGTCGCGCCGGTCCGGCCCCTCGGCCCGCAGCGCCTCGATCAGCGGCTCGGCCGTCTCGAACGTCTGGGCGAACAGCAGCCGGCCCCAGCCGCAGTCCAGGATGGCGTTCGGCGTCGGCCCCTCGCCCGCCTGGACCGGCGGCTTCAGCCCCTCGTGACGCAGCCGCTTCAGCCGGTGCGCCTTGGTGCGCGAGGGACGGACGTCAGACGCCATGCTGCTGCATCCACATTTCGAGCACGGCGACCTGCCACAGTTCCGATCCGCGCAACGGGGTGATGTGCTCGGTCGGATCGGCGAACAGCGTGTCCAGATAGCCCGTGTCGAACAGTCCCCGGTCGCGCGCCGCCAGGTTGGTCAGCGTCTCGCGCACCATCTCCAGATACGGGCCCTGGATGTATTTCAGCGCGGGCACGGGGAAGTAGCCCTTCTTGCGGTCGATCACCTCGGACGGGATCACCAGGCGCGCCGCCTCCTTCAGCACGCCCTTGCCGCCCTGGGCCAGCATGTGCTCGGGCGGAATGCGGCCGGCCAGTTCGACCAGTTCGTGGTCGAGGAAGGGCACGCGCGCCTCCAGTCCCCAGGCCATGGTCATGTTGTCGACCCGCTTCACCGGATCGTCGACCAGCATCACCTGGCTGTCCAGACGCAGGGCCTGATCGACAGGGGTCGCGGCGCGGCCTTGCGCGAAATGAGCCTCGACCAGCGCGCGGCTGACGTCGGTGTCGGCCATGTAGGCGCCGTTCAGCTGGGTCTTCAGCGTCTCGTGGCTTCGGTCGAAGAAGGCCTTGGCGTAGGTCTCGACCG
>NZ_DLMO01000018.1:769-5490 GCF_002479325.1 Brevundimonas sp. UBA7534 | reverse complement strand
GTCTTCGCCGTGGCCGTCATCGCCAACGACAACCTGCAGGACCTGAAGACCGGCCAGCTGGTCGAGGCCACGCCCTGGCGGCAACAGGTCGCGTTGATCGTCGGCGTCGGCGCGGGGGCGCTGGTCATCCCCTTCATCCTGAACCTGCTGAACCAGGCCTTCGGCTTCGAGGGCGGCCCGCCCGCCATCGTCGAGGGCGCCCAGACCCTGGCGGCGCCCCAGGCCACGCTGATCTCGGCCCTGGCGCGCGGCGTCATCGGCGGCGACCTGCGCTGGGACCTGATCGGCCTGGGCGCGGTGGTCGGGGCGATCATCATCGTGCTGGACGCGGTGCTGGAACGGACCACCAAGGGCCGGATCAAGCTGCCGCCGCTGGCCGTCGGCATCGGTTTCTATCTGCCCGCCGCCGTGACGACCATGCTGGTGATCGGCGCCGTGTGCGGCTGGCTCTATGAGCGGGCCACGGCCTCCCAGACCTACGCCCCCGTGGCGCGGCGCATGGGGGTGCTGCTGGCGTCCGGCCTGATCGTGGGCGAGAGCCTGTTCGGCGTCCTGACCGCGGGCGTCATCGTCGCCACGCGGGACGACGCGCCGTTCGCCATGATCCCCGCAGGCACGGCCTGGCCGGCGATGGCGGCGGGCATCGTCGGCTTCGCGGCCCTCACCTTCGGTCTGTACCGCTGGACCCAGCGGCGGGCCGCCAAGGTCTGACGGCGGTTGATCGGGGGGCCAAGGCCCCCCATCTTCTTCCTGCCGGACGTCTCGCCGATCGCGGGGGACGAGGACCGGCGCCGGTCGCTTTGACGAGGACCAGAATGACGACGCGCACCATCCTGTTCGACAGCCCCTTTCTGCTGGGCTTCGACCATACCCGGGCCCTGATCGACCGGGCGGCCAAGGCGGCGGCCGAGAGCTATCCGCCCTACAACGTCGAGCAGATCGGCGATGCGGCCGTCCGCATCACCCTGGCTGTGGCCGGTTTCACGCCGGACGACCTCTCCGTCACCGTCGAGGGACGTCAGCTGACCATCACCGGCAAGCGCGAGGACGCGGGCCGCGACCCGCAGGCCTTCCTGCATCGCGGCNNNNGATCGGCGACGCCGGGGTGCGCATCACCCTGGCGGTGGCCGGCTTCTCTCCCGAGGAGCTGAACGTGACGCTGGAAGGCCGCCAGCTGACGGTCGCCGGAAAGCGCGACGACGCCGCCAAGGGCGAACAGGCCTTCCTGCATCGGGGCATCGCCGCGCGCGGCTTCGTGCGCAGCTTCGTCCTGGCCGACGGGCTGGAGGTGGCCGGGGCGCGGCTGGAACACGGCCTGCTGCATGTCGACCTGACCCGCCCGGAAGCCGACCGTGTGGTTCGGCGCATTCCCATCACCGCCGGCTGAGACAGCGGCGGTTGAACCGCCCGGCTCGCCGGGCATTGGTATCGAGTAAGGAGGCGGTCCTATGACGCCGATGAAGTTGAGCAAGGAAGATTTCGCCGATCTGGGCGCTCCCGACCTGGTCTATGTGCGCCAGGTCAAGGCGGCGGATCTGCTGGCCGATGCGGCCGACGCACGGGAACTGGATTTGGACAGCGACCAGACGCTTTACGCCGTGCACAGCGCGGACGGGGAACGTCTGGCGGTCATGCTGGATCGCGACACCGCCTTCGCCGCCGCCGTGGCGCACGAGCTGGCGCCGGTATCCGTTCACTGAATTCAGAAGCCGCCGGGCGGCTCAGGCCGCCGTGGCGGGAATGTCGTCGCGCACGAACAGGGCGCGCACCGCATCGGGCGTGCGCGCCTGGCGCAGTTGCTCGCGCAGTTCGGCCGAACGCAGGGCGCGTGACACCGCCGCCAGGGCGCGCAGATGCTCGGCGCCGTCCTTGGGCGGCGCGAATAGGGCGAACATCAGGTCCACGGGGCGATCGTCCACCGCCTCGAACGCCACGGGCGCGTCCAGGCGCACGAAGACGCCGGTGACCCGCTCCAGCCCCTGAAGCCGGGCATGGGGCACGGCCACGCCGGCCCCCAGGCCGGTCGAACCCAGGGCCTCGCGCTCCAGCAGGGCGTCGAACACGCGGCCTTCTTCCATTCCCAGCACCTGGGCCGCCGCCTCGGCGACGGCGTGCAGGGCCTGGCGCTTGGACGAGGTTCCGCCACGCAGCACCACGCCGTCAGGCGCGAGCAAATCACCGATGTCCATGGACTTCCGACTCTAAAGGCGACAGGCGGGGTGTCGCGGGCGCCCGTTTAGAGAAACCCGCGACGAAGTCAAACTAGGCTGTTCCGGCGTGACCGTTGGTCTTGGCGGTCCGCTCGGGGTCGATCCAGCCCACATTGCCGTCGGGACGGCGATAGACAACCGACAGCCCGCCGTGCGCGGCGTTGCGGAACAGCACGACCGGATAGCCCGTCATGTCCAGCTCCAGGACCGCGCGGCCCACGGTAATGGTGCGGATTTCGGACTGGGTCTCGGCGATGACCATGCCCACCGGCGGCGGCCCGTCGTTGTCGCCCGCCGAGCCGAAGGCGTCGTCATCGACGCTGTCGGGATCACGCAGCACGATGCTGCGGGCCACCTCGCGGGCGGCGTCCTCGGTCTTTTCGGGAGACAGGCCCTTGGGACCGATGTGGTGATCCTTGAGCCGTCGCTTGTAGCGGCGGACGCGGGTTTCCAGCCGCTCCAGCGCCTCGGTGAAGGCCGAGTGGGCGTCGCCGCCGAAACCGGTCGTCACCAGAGTCTGGCCTGAGGCCAGTCGCACCCAACAGTCCACCTTGAAGTTGTGGCCGTCCTTGGAGACCACGACTTCGGCGTCATCGCCGCCGCGGGCGAAGTACTTGCCGACTCCGTCTTCGAGTTCCTGGGAGATGCGCGAGCCTAACGCTTCGCCGACATCCACTTGCTTGCCGCTGACTTGGACTTGCATGCCGATAGAACGCTACCGACCGCATTTGGTGTCAATCCGGATCACCGATTTGTGGTGACGCTTGTCAGGCCGTGCGGATCAACCGCCGCCGCTCCACCGACGACGGAATCCTCAGGGCTTCCCGATACTTGGCGACCGTTCGGCGGGCGATGTCGATGCCGGCCTCCTTCAGAATCTCGACGATCCGGTCGTCGGACAAAACGTCGCCCTGGGCGCCCTCGGCGTCGATCATGGCCTTGATCCGGTGACGGACGGCCTCGGCCGAATGCGAGGCGGCGCCGTCGGTCGACTGGATGGCGGCGGTGAAGAAGAATCTCAGCTCGAACACCCCGCGCGGCGTCGACAGATATTTGTTCGAGGTGACGCGGCTGACGGTCGATTCATGCATGCCGATCGCGTCGGCCACCGTCTTCAGGTTCAAGGGGCGCAGGAACTCCACGCCGAAGGCCAGGAAGGCGTCCTGCTGGCGCACGATCTCGGACGTCACCCTCAGAATGGTCTTGGCCCGCTGGTCCAGCGACTTGACCAGCCAGTTCGCCTGGGCCGCGCATTCGGCCACATAGGTCTTTTCGGTCTCGGAGCGGGCGCCGGTCTGGACCACAGCGTGATAGCGCTTGTCGACCAGCAGGCGGGGCAGGGTGTCGGCGTTCAGCTCGACCTTCCAGCCGCCGGCCGGATCGGGGCGGACGTGGACGTCCGGGATGACGGTCTGGGCCGGTTCGCCGCCGAAGCCGGCGCCGGGGCGCGGCGTCAGCCCCTTCAGTTCGGCGATCATTTCGGCCAGGTCCTCGGCGTCGACGCCGCAGACCTGGCGCAGGCCCGCCAGGTCGCGCCGCGCCAGCAGGTCCAGATTGTCCAGCAGCGCCGCCATGGCCGGGTCGAAGCGGTTGCGCTCCATCAGCTGCAGTTTCAGGCATTCGGGCACCGAGCGCGCCATGATCCCCGTGGGCTCGAAGCCCTGGCACACCGCCAGCACGGCCTCGATCCGCTCCAGCGACACGCCCAGGCGATCGGCGAACTCGGCCAGTTCGCCGCGCAGGTAGCCGCCCTCGTCGGTGGCGTCGATCAGGGTCAGGGCCACGCCGTGGTCGGCCACGCCGAAGCCGGCGGATGACGCCTGGGCCTGAAGGTGTTCCCACAGGGTCGGTTCGTGGGTGTCGGGCCGTTCGCCGTCGCCCTCGAACGTCGATCCGCCCTTGCCCGCGCTGGACCAGTCCGACAGCCCCGGCTGGGCCTCGTCGGTCATCCGGTCGCTGGTGCGTTCGCCCGGCGCGGCGTCGCCGTAGACATCGTCGGATCCGGCGTCCATCGCGCTGGAGGCCTCGTGGCCCACGCCGTCGCCGAAGGCCATCTCCGCGTCGTCGGACGAAGCGGTCTGTTCAGGCTCGGGCGCGTCGGGGCCGTCGCCTTCGGGCTCCTCGCGCTGCAGCAGCGGATTGCGCTCCAACTCCGCCTCGACGTAATCCTCAAGCTCGAGGTTGGACAGTTGCAGCAGCTTGATCGCCTGCTGCAACTGGGGCGTGATGACCAGCCCCTGACCCTGCCTGACCTCCAGCCTCTGACCGATCACGTCCGATATTCCCGCCGGGCGCGGAAGTGGCCCGGAACTTGCTGGGTCAGAATGTCGCCGGAACGGTTAACGCCCCCCAAACGCGCGACGCGCGCCCGGACGGGGGCGGAGATGGCCGCCAAGCCGTGGCGAGCCTGCGGGTTTCCTGGGGCAGGCGGTTCGTCCGCGCCTTCAAAAAACCGCTTTACATGACAGCGCGATACCCCCATATCGCGCCTTCCGGCGGACCCCGTAGGTC
>NZ_DLMO01000018.1:0-546 GCF_002479325.1 Brevundimonas sp. UBA7534 | reverse complement strand
TGGTTCCAGGATAATCTGAAAGCCGACGTCTTCTACGCCGTGAAGGCGAATCCGTCGCGCTGGGTCATCGAAACGCTGGTTGAGGCCGGCGTGCGCGGCTTCGACGTGGCGTCGCTGGCCGAGATCGAGCTTGTGCGCTCGGTCACGACCGAAGCGCGTCTGGCCTTCATGCATCCGGTCAAGAGCCGGGCGGCGATCACCAAGGCCTATTTCGACCATGGCGTCCGCACCTTCTCGCTGGATTGCGTGGAGGAGCTTAACAAGATTCTCGACGCCACCGGCGGCGCGAACGACCTGAACCTGATCGTGCGGATGGCGGTTTCGGCCGACGGCGCGGCCTATACGCTGTCGGGCAAGTTCGGCGTGTCCTCTGACCAGGCCCCGGCGCTGCTGCTGGCGACCCGCCAGGCGGTGAAGGACGGCCTGATGGGCGTCAGCTTCCATGTCGGCAGCCAGTGCATGCGCCCGACCGCCTATCAGGCGGCGATGGCCCAGGTCGGCCGTTCGATCAGCCGCGCGGGCGTGATCGTCGACATCGTCGATGTC
>NZ_DLMO01000019.1:443-3974 GCF_002479325.1 Brevundimonas sp. UBA7534 | reverse complement strand
CCTCGGCCTCGGCGTCCAGCGAGGACAGCTTGAACTTCTTGAGCGGATCGTTACGCCGCTCCTTCAGCCGCTTGGCCTGCTCCTCGCGCGAGATGTCCAGCCACAGCTTGATCAGAATGACCCCGTCGTCGGTCAGCATCCGCTCGAAACGGGGCGCGTCGGTCATGAACTGGGCGTATTGGGCGGGGGTGCAGAAACCCATTACCGGTTCGACGCCCGCGCGGTTGTACCAGGAGCGGTTGAAGATGACGGTCTCGCCCGCCGCCGGCAGGTGCGGGACGTAGCGCTGGAAATACCACTGGCTGGATTCGCGGTCGCTGGGCTTGGGCATGGCGACAACGCGGGTCTGGCGCGGCGACATGTATTCCGTCAGCCGCTTGATGGCGCCGTCCTTGCCGGCGGTGTCGCGCCCCTCCAGGACGATGACGACCCGCAGGCCGTGTTCGATCGTCCAGGCCTGGGTCTGGACCATGGCGAGCTGGAGCTGCTCCAGTTCGTCGTCGTAGGCGTCGGATTTCTTTCCCATGGGCCGACTGTGGCCGGCGCGGCCGGACAGGGCAAGGGCCGTGCGTTCGCGGCGTCTGAACGCTAGGCTGCCGGCGAAGACTCACGGAGCGCCCGATGAAGACCGACCGCCGAACCGTCCTGGCCGGAAGCCTGGCCGTCGCCGGCCTGGCCGCGCTGCCGGCCCGGGCCGCCGCGGACGTTGATACGGCCGCCTGCGACGCCGCGCTGGACGCGGTCTTCGCCGAGACCCGGCCGGTGGCCCTGGCCGGCGCGGTGGTGACGCGCGAGGGCCTGGCCTGGTCCGGGGTGCGCGGCGTGCGTCGGTTCGGCGGGGACGACCCGGCGACGCTGGACGACCGCTGGCACCTGGGGTCGAACACCAAGGCGATGACGGCTGCGCTCTACGCCCGGCTGGTCGAGCAGGGACGGGCGGATTGGGACGCGCCCCTTTCGATCCTGTTTGCGGGCGCGACGGTCGATCCGGCCTGGGAGGGCGCGACCATCCGGGACTTCCTGCGCCACCGGGCGGGGGTCAGGGACGCCGACGCCCTGGGCATGGTCTTCTACATGACCGCGCGGGCCGATCCCCGGCCGCTGCCTGAGCAGCGCCGCGCGATCGCAGAACGCATCCTGTCGGCGCCGCCGACCGGGACGCCGGGCGGCTATGAATACGCCAACGCCAACTACATCCTGGCGGGGGCGGCCATCGAGGCCCTGACCGGCCGGTCGTGGGAGGAGGTGACGCGCGCCGAGTTGTTCGGGCCGCTGGGCCTGGCGTCGGCCGGTTTCGGCGCGCCGGTTCACGACCTTCATGGCGGCGGCAATGCCTGGGGCCATCGCTGGGCGGGCGGGCAGACGCACACGCCGGTCGATCCGACCGATCCCGGCGCCGACAACCCCGCCGCGCTGGGGCCGGCGGGCACGGCGCACATGACGCTGGCGGACTATGCGACGTGGCTGAGGGTGTTCCTGAACGACGGAGGCGGCTGGCTGACGCCTGAGAGCGTGGCGATCCTGAGCGATCCAGGCGCGGGCCAGGGCCAGCCCTACGCCCTGGGCTGGCTCGCGCCGCCCGCCGTTCCCTGGGCCGGCGGCCCGGCCCTGATGCACGAGGGGTCGAACACCCTGTGGCACGCGGTGGGGGCGGTGGCGCCCCGTCGGGGGATCGCCCTGATCGGCCTGGCCAACGTCAGCGTCGAGGCGGGCGCCGCCAACGGCCTGATGCCCGGACTGGTGCGCACGCTGGGGTAAGGGGGCGCTAAGGGCGCGACGCCTGCGCCCGGTCCCACCGTCCTATCGCCCAGAGATGGCCCGCGTGGGCGGCGACGTAGGCGAGGGCCATGCCGAGCGTGACCGTCAGAAGCGCCGCGTCGCTTTCGCCCTGCCGCGCCGAGCCGGCGGGGACCGCCGCGAAGAGGGCCAGCGGGATCGCCAGCGACACGGCGGCCAGGACCGGGGTGAAGAACAGGGCGATCGCGCGCGGCGCCCGCCAGGTCGGGCGGCCATCCAACCCCCATTGCATCGGCAGGCGGTCATGGCGGGCGAAACGACGTAGGGCGTCGCGAGACCTGACAATCATCCATCCCAGGGCGACGGCGCTCGTCACGATGGCCAGAACCAGCATCATGGAAAGCACGGTGCATCAGAGGTTGCGCCTCCGCAAGTCTGTGCGGGCGATGAACGGATCGCCGGTCCGATGCGTTGGGAAGCGGGGCCGTTGCGGCCCCCTCGCATGGAGCCGGGAGGGCGCGGGGCGGCATGAAGCGGGACTTCGCGGACTTCTGGAACCTGCTGTGGGAAGCGGCGCTGCTGGCCTGCGCGGCCTTCGCCCTGCTGAACGCCTATGCGCCGCCGCAGGACCTGCCTTGGAAACCGCTGGATCTGGACCGGCCGATCGGACGGGCGACGGCGACCAAGGTGGCGGCCTTCGACCTGCCCCGCGCCGCCACGCCCGAACAGGTCGCGGCGCCGACCGAGGCCTGCATGAGGCTGTTGCGCGAGGCCGGCGTGCAGGTGGAGCGGGCGCCCGACAGAGACGACGGCGGCTTCTGCCAGGTGCGCGGCGCGGTCAGGATCGTCGGCGGGGCCACGCCGCTGGCGCCGGCGGGGGTGGTGATGCAGTGCCCGCTGGCGCTGCGCTATGTGCTGTGGGACCGGCAGGTGCTGCAACCGGCCGCACGGGACGTCCTGGGCTCGACCGTGGCGCGGGTGGAGAACTTCGGAACCTATTCCTGCCGCCGCATCTACGGCTCGACCAACACCGACGACCGGCCCAGCGAGCACGCGCGCGCCAATGCGCTGGATGTCGCGGCGCTGACCCTGGCCGACGGGCGCAGGGTCAGCGTCAAGGCCGACTGGGCCGGGCAGGGGCCGGTCGGCGCCGAAGGCGGGCGCTTCCTGAAACGCGTGGGACAGGGCGGTTGCCGGCTGTTCTCCAATGTCCTGACGCCCGACTACAACGCCGCCCATGCGGACCATCTGCACCTTGACGCGGCGCCGCGCGGGCTGTGCGGCTGAGGTTCGATTAACCATCTAACGCCGATTTGTGGAATCGCTTTGCTGTTGACCGGCCCGTAAAGGCGGGTGACAACACGGGCGCAGTCCGGATTTTGCGTGGGGTCCACACCCGCGTCTCGCTCCTTCGCCTGAACGAGCTTGTTCCAGATGGGCTGACGGGTCCCTCTGAAAAGGGGCCCGCCTGGAAAGCGCGTTTACGGAGACGCAGACATGGCGACCGGTACGGTCAAGTGGTTCAACCCCACCAAGGGCTATGGTTTCATCCAGCCCGACAGCGGCGGGTCCGACGTGTTCGTTCACGTCACCGCCGTTCAGAAGGCTGGCCTTCAGGGCCTCGATGAGAACGCCAAGGTCGAGTACGAGCTGGAAACCCAGCGCGGCAAGACCTCGGCCGTGGACCTCAAGGTCCTCTAAGCCGACAGCCCAACAGGCTAGGAAAACGGGCGCGGGGGCATCCCCTGCGCCCGTTTTTTTGCGCGGGCTATCGCGCTTCGCGCTGCTTGAGCG
>NZ_DLMO01000019.1:0-194 GCF_002479325.1 Brevundimonas sp. UBA7534 | reverse complement strand
GCAGGCCCAGCGCGACCAGAAACAGCAGGGGCGCGCCCAACAGGGTGGCCCAGAAGGTGACGCGCATCGCCCCCGCCGTGGCCCGCGCCGCCTTCACCGCCAGGAAGTAACCCGAATACCAGACCGCCACCGACAGGCTGAACAGGTCGCCCAGCAGGGGGTTGGTCCCCTGGCCGCCGTCAGCGCCGGCCGCC
>NZ_DLMO01000172.1 GCF_002479325.1 Brevundimonas sp. UBA7534 | reverse complement strand
GTCACCCGCACCCGCTCGTTGCGCTCGAAGCGGATCGGCTCGACCAGTTCGCTGAACTTGCGGCCGTCGAAGCCCCACATGAACCGCTCCATATTGCCGGTCAGGTGGATTTCCATGGTCCGCGACGGGGGACGCTGGTCCTTGTTGGGCGTCAGCGAGACCAGGTCGGTGTAGACCAGCACGCGGTGGGGTACGTCGGCCAGTCCCGTCGGGCGCTCGCCCATGCGGTTGGCCGGCGCCATGGCGATGGCGTCCACGCCGACCCCCACCGCCATGTCCGGCGGGGCGTTGGCGGGATCGCGCATGTTCATGCCGGCCATGGAGCCGTGGTCCATCCCGGTCATCGCACCCGTGGACTGGGGCGCCATGGCGCCGTGATCCATCCCGGCCATGGCGCCGCCGGACGCGCCGGTCGTCGCCCCATGGTCCATGCCCGCCATGGCGCCGCTCGGCTGCCCCCCCATGGCTGCGTGATCCATACCCGCCATGCCGCCCATGTCCCCCATGCCCATGTCCTTCATGGTCAGGTTGGGAACCTCGCGGAGCGGCGGAACCTCGGCGGTCATCCCCAGGCGCGGAGCAAGGGTCGCCCGCCCCATGCCGGAACGGTCAATGGCTTCCGACACGATGGTGTAGGCCCGGTCCTCGGTCGGCCGGACGATAACGTCATAGGTCTCGGCGACGGAGATCTGGAACTCGTCGGTCTCGACCGGACGCACGTTCTCGCCGTCGGCCTGGACCACCGTCATCGGCAGGCCGGGGATGCGGACGTTGAAGATCGACATGGCCGAGGCGTTGATGATGCGCAGTCGCACCCGTTCGCCGGGTCGGAACAGGCCGGTCCAGTTCTCCTGCGGGCCGTGTCCATTGATCAGATAGGTGTAGGTCGTCCCATTCACGTCGAGGATGTCGCGCGGGTCCATCCGCATCTGGCCCCACATGCGCCGTTCTTCCAGGCTCATGCGGTCCTCGCCGGAGAAGAGGCCCGCCAGGGTCGTGCGCTGCCGGTTGAAGTAGCCGGGGCTCTTCTTCAGCTTGTCGAGGATTTCGTGCGGATGCATGAAACTCCAGTCCGACAGGACCAGCACATGCTCGCGGTCGTAGGCGATGGGATCGGCGCCGGCCGGATCGATGACGATCGGCCCGTAGTGGCCGAGCGCCTCCTGCAGGCCGGAGTGGCTGTGATACCAGAAGGTGCCGGACTGCCTGATCGGAAACTCGTAGACGAAGGTCTCGCGCGGCTTGATGCCTGGGAAGCTGATCCCGGGCACCCCGTCCATCTGGAAGGGTAGAAGAATCCCATGCCAGTGGATCGAGGTGTCTTCATCCAGGGTGTTCGTCACCGCCAGACGGACGTTCTGGCCTTCGCGCAGCCGCAACACCGGCGCCGGCAGCACGCCGTTGATGGTCGTGGCCGTCGCGGTGCGCCCGTTCACGGTGAAGGGCGTCTGACCGATGGTCAGATCGATATTCGGCCCAGTCAGGGTAGGCAGGTCCGACCGCAGCCCCGGCGAGCCCGTCTGCGCCCAGGCGGGCATCAGGCCCTGCAAGGCGGCGAGACCGCCGCCCGCGACGGCGCCGCGCAGCAGCAGTCGACGATCCAGCTTCATAAGATACTCCTGAAAGTCAGAACCGCGCCTCGGCGAGGCGACGATCTATATGGTTTTACGCAGGCGACCCGGTCGCCCCTCGCGACACGCTGCCGCAGAGCCGACCGGGCCGGAAACTCCCGTCGCCTAGCGCTGGATCAGCGCCTCGCCAGGATGGCTTTCATCTGGGCGATCTCCCTCTCCTGGGAGCTGACGATCTCCTCGCACAGACCCAGCACTTCCGGATCCGTCAGCGAGGCCTGCTGACACATCAGGATGGCGCCGGAATGGTGCGGGATCATCGATTTCAAGAACTCGGTGTCGCCCACCGCCGCCTGGGTCCGCATGCCGTAAAAGCTCACCGCGAACACCAGGGCGGCGGCTCCGCCGATCAGAAGGTTGGTCCGTTTCGACGGATACATCGATCGCATGAAGATCAGCATGAGGATGGCCATCGGCGACACCATCATCAGCGTCATGTAGACATTGTTGAGGTTGAGGTGGAAATGATCGAGGGACGCGATCATCGTGTACATCACCAGGTACATGATGACGAAATCCAGGGCGAGCTCGATCCCGAACGATCGATAGCTCCCCTTCATGGCCTTCATGGTCTCCATTGGTCCACCCTTTCTCGACCAAAACATCCCGCCCGATCGTCGGCCCCGCGTCAGCCTCCATTGACGGGTCCCGGACACGCGCGCAGTTCGCCGGTGTCGGCGCCAGCCTAATCCGGGTCCGCCGCCACGGTTCCGCCTTGATCAAACAAACTCGGGCGCCGTCAGGCCAGGCGAGGGATCGACCACCGGAATGCGTATTGACGCCCATCACGCCTATGCTCGGCGGCCCGTCCGACCCCCGTCACAGCCGGACCGCCCGAAGGCGCAACGCATTGCCGACGACGCTGACGGACGACAGCGCCATGGCCAGGGCCGCCAGGGCCGGCGACAACAGCAGGCCGAAGACCGGATACAGCAGACCCGCCGCGATCGGGATGCCGAGCGTATTGTAGCCGAAGGCGAAGACGAGGTTCTGGCGGATGTTGCCCATCACCGCCTTCGACAGTCTGCGGGCCCGGACGATGCCCTGCAGGTCGCCGCCCAGCAGGGTGACGCCGGCGCTCTCGATCGCCACATCCGAGCCGGCGCCCATGGCCACGCCGACGTCGGCGGCGGCCAGGGCCGGGGCGTCGTTGACCCCGTCGCCGGCCATGGCTACGACCCGGCCCTCGGCGCGCAGCCGCTCGACGACCGCCGCCTTGTCCTGGGGCAGGACCTCGGCCTGGACGTCGTCGATGCCGAGCCGGCGCGCGACGGCCTCGGCCGTGGTGCGGTTGTCGCCCGTCATCATCACAAGGCGCAGTCCCGCCGCCTTCAGATCGCGGATGGCCTGGGCGGTGGTCGCCTTGACCGGGTCGGCGATGCCCAGGACGCCGGCCATCGTCCCGTCCACAGCCACGAAGATGGCGGTGGCGCCGTCCTGTCGAAGCGCCTCGGCCTCGACCTCAAGCGGCGCCGCATCGACGCCGATCTCCTTGAGGTAGCGGCCGTTGCCGAGCGCGATGCGGCGCCCGTCGACCACGCCCGCGACGCCGCGTCCGACCGGGCTGTCAAACTCCGTCGCCTCCGAAAGGGCGAGCTTCCGTTCGGTCGCGGCGCGGACGATGGCGTCGGCCAGGGGGTGCTCGCTGCCGCGCTCCAGGCTGGCGGACAGTCTCAGAAGCTCGCCCTCGTCGAAGCCGGCGGCGGGCCGGATCGTCGTGACCGACGGCCGCCCCTCGGTCAGGGTGCCGGTCTTGTCGAGCACGAGGGTGTCGACCTTCTCGAAACGCTCCAGCGCCTCGGCGTTCTTGATCAACACCCCGGCCTGGGCGCCGCGTCCCACCCCGACCATGATGGAGATGGGCGTCGCCAGGCCCAGGGCGCAGGGACAGGCGATGATCAGCACCGAAACCGCAGCCACGAGGGCGTACGACAGGCGCGGCTCGGGCCCGGCCAGGCCCCAGACGACCGCCGCGAGAACCGCGATCGCGATCACCGCCGGGACAAACCAGCCCGACACCTGGTCGGCCAGACGCTGGATGGGCGCGCGGCTGCGCTGGGCCTGGGCGACCATCTGGACGATCTGGGCCAGCAGGGTGTCGGCGCCGACCTTGTCGGCCCGCATGACGAACGAGCCGGTCTTGTTGAGCGATCCGGCGATGACCCGGTCCCCGATCTCCCGGGTCACCGGCATGGATTCCCCCGTGACGAGGGACTCGTCGATGGTCACCCGCCCGTCCAGGATCTCGCCGTCGACCGCCACCTTCTCGCCCGGCCGCACGCGCAGCCGGTCGCCGACGGCGATCAGGTCGAGGGTCACGTCCTCGTCGCCGCCGTCGTCACGCACCCGCCGCGCGGTCTTCGGCGTCAGATCGAGCAGCGCCCGGATGGCGCCGGACGTCTGTTCGCGCGCGCGCAGTTCCAGGATCTGACCCACCAGAACGAGGACGACGATGACGGCCCCCGCCTCGAAATAGACGGGCGCGCTGCCGTCCATCCGCCGGACCGCCGCCGGGAACAGGCCCGGCGCGAGAACCGCGACCACGCTGTAGATCCAGGCCGCGCCGACGCCCAGGGCGATCAGGGTGAACATGTTGAGGCTGCGGTTGCCGATCGAGGCCCAGCCCCGCTGGAAGAAGGGCCATCCGGCCCACAGCACCACCGGCGTCGCCAGGGCGAACTGGATCCAGTTCGAGGTCTGACCCGGTATCCGCATCATCAGGCCGGTCAGATGCCCGCCCATCTCCAGGGCGAAGACCGGCAGGGTCAGCACCAGGCCGACCCAGAAGCGGCGGGTGAAGTCGATCAGTTCGTGATTGACCGGCGCCTCGGCGGTCACCGTCTCCGGTTCCAGCGCCATGCCGCAGATCGGGCAAGAGCCGGGGCCTTCCTGGCGCACCTGCGGATGCATCGGGCAGGTGTAGATCGCGCCGGAGACCACGGGCGCGGGCTGCGGCTGATCGCCAAGGTATCGGTCCGGCTCGGCGACGAACTTGGTCCGGCAGCCCGCCGAGCAGAAGAAATAGTCCCGGCCTTCGTGAGCGGCTCGATGCGCCGCGGTCGCCGGATCGACGGTCATGCCGCAGACCGGGTCGACGGCCTTCGCGCCGCTGTCGGCCGTGTGGGTCGAACAACAGGCGTGACCGTCCGGATGGGAATGCGAGGGCGTGGACATGGCGGGCTCCTGAATCGGCTGGACGCCAAATATACCCCATTGGGGTATCGCGCAAGATACCATCATAGGGTATAAGGAATGACTGGAACGAGGAATTGGATGCAGACCCTGACCAAGCCCAAGGTGATGAACCGTCTCAACCGGATCCAGGGACAGGTGCGCGGCATCGCCCGGATGGTCGAGGATGACCGATACTGCGTGGACGTGCTGACCCAGCTACAGGCGGTGCGGGCCGCCCTGCTGCGTGTCGAGAGCGAGGTCCTCACGGATCACCTCGACCACTGCGTTATGGGTGCGATGACCGGCGACGATCCGGCCGAGCGCAAGACCAAGGCGAACGAACTGATCGAGCTGCTCGGACGTGCCTTGCGCTAGTACGACAGGGTGTCAGACAACCCGTCGGAAGGGTTCGGCGAGTTGCCGGAGATATCCTCTGGGGTAGTCGGGCCGACCGGACACGCCGATCTGGCCCGTCCGGGGCGTGTCGGCCCCCGACCGGAACGTTCCCAGCAGATGGTCCCACAGGCTGGTGAACAGGCCGAAATTGACGTCGCCCTCGGTTTGCGACGCCAGATGATGGTGTCGGTGGGCCGGGGCGACCGCCCATATGTAGATCAGCGGTCCGATCTTCATATCGACGTTGGAGTGCTGAAGGATCAGTTGGATCGCCACGGCGAAGGCCAGAAGCCAGGCGACGTCCGAGGGCATGCCGAGGAGCACCAGCGGCGCAACACCGGCCGTCAATTCTATCGCCTGATGGAGGGGATGTTTCAGCAGGCCGTTGAAACCATACATCCGTTCGACGGAATGATGCACGGCGTGCAACGACCAGAGCTCCGGGGTGCGATGGCTGGCGTAGTGCGCCAGGGTGATGCCGAAGTCCGCCGCCAGGACGGCGACCGCGAGCTGTCCCCATAGCGGCCAGCCGGACGGCCAGACGTCGAAACCCGAAATCAGGCCGGACACCAGGGGCAGGGCCAGCACAGAAAGGACAATCGACGCCTCATTGACCGCCGCATGGATCAAATCGCGGCCGGTGTCCCCGTGGGGTTGGTTCCAGACGGGGTCGTAGGGCGCCAGACGCTCGGCAGCGAACGAGACGACCAGCGCCAGGCCGAGCAGGACCGGCAGACTCCACCGCGGCGCCCCTCGCTCGGCCAAGGTCAACGCGGCCCCAAGGAAGCCCGCGAAGAACCCCGGCGCATAACCGAGACGGATGAGAAACCGGACGAGCGGCATTGGAGGGCTCCAGGGTGGACGCCCCAGGATGACGCGGCCGGCGGGCGGCCTATTGAACGAACCGATTGTCCGCAGAACGCACGACGCTCGACGCCTGCAAGGGCGTCACGCCGAACATGCGTTTCGTGATGCGGTTCAGATGCGCCTGGTCGGCGAAGCCGCCGGCGATCGCCGCCTCCACCATGCCCGCGCCCGACGCCATCTCATGCCCGGCCCTCTGCAGCTTTCGCCATAGCAGCCATTGCGACAGCGGAGCCTGCATCTGCGCCTGGGCCAGAACCCTGAGGCGCGCGGGCGACAGGCCGACCGCCCGGGCCGCCCGGGCGACGGCGCCGGGCGCCGGGTCTTGGGACGCCTTGAGGAGCGCCCCTTCAAGGCGTGGATCCAGCTTCACTTCCTCCACGCCGAGCCCTTCTCTGAGGCCCGCCACGATGCTGTCCGGCTGGGCCTCAGGTCTCAACAGGGCCGTCACAACGGGCGGCGCGACGGCCGCGACGGCCGGCGCTATCAGCGCCAGAAGACTCGAGGCCAACGGCGTGTGCGTCTCCAAGTACAGCAGCAGGACCGACCTGCCCTCGTCGGTCATCCGATGGCGAACCCGCGGGCCGATGACAATCGCCTGACCGCTCAAGGTGCGATGGTCTTCCAGAACCACGCGTACCGAGCCCGTGCGGGCCACGGCCAGCTGTATCGCGACATGGGCGTGAGCGGCGTGCGCTTCATGCGGGCCCGCATAGGCGGCCCATCCGTCGCCGATGGCGAAAACTGCGCTCGATGAAGGCGAAGCCATAGTGTCGCGGCGTCCGCGCCGGTCCCATCGCCGACGGCAGTTGTCATCGCGCCTTCCGGCGAAACCCGCAAGCCGCGCACCATGAGTCCCTCGCAACGAGTGGGAACGGACCATCGCCACTTTGCCGGGCCCACGGCACCGCTGGACTGAAGCCTGACGCGGCGGAACGAGGGATGTACGTATCCGATGCGTATCCCAGATAGGTGGACTGTCGTGTTCCGCCCGCCTTGGGGGGCCATTGATCATGACGTCCGTACCGCCGACCCGCGACGGCTATCCGGCCGAGCTGAGAGCCCTGACCAGTCTGCGGGCCTTCCTTGCCGTGGGCGTGGTGCTGTTCCACTACCAGCTCCAATGGGATCCGGCCTTGGGATTCAGCCCGATCATTGAACGCAGCCGGCTGGCGGTGGACGCCTTCTTCATGTTGTCGGGCTTCATCCTGGCCCACGTGTACGGGCCGGCGTTCGCCGCCGGAACCTTCAGCTACAGGCGCTTCCTCATCGCCCGCCTGGCGCGGCTCTACCCCCTACACGTCGCGGTGTTGGCCAGCGTGCTGGTTATGGTCCTGGGCGCCACCGCGGCCGGGGTCCGGTTCGACGCCGACAGCTATCCGCCGCTGGCCTTCTTCCAGACCCTGTTCCTCGTCCAGGCCTGGTTCCCGACGGACGCGGTCATCCACTGGAGCGGACCGAGCTGGTCGCTGTCGGCGGAATGGTTCGCCTATCTCCTGTTCCCGGCCTTCGCATGGCTGGCCCTGCGGTTCCGTGCTCGTCCCTGGGCGTTACTCGGGACGGGGGCGGTGGCGTTCGTCGTGTTCGACGCCCTGTACGTCCAGGCGTTCGGCAAGGTCCTGCCCCGGGCCGAGGATTCCCTCGGCATTCTGCGTATCGTCCCGGAATTTCTGATCGGCATGGCCCTCTACGGCTTGGGTCACCGCTGGCGCTGGAGCCGTCCCCTCGCCGCCGGCGCCGCCCTGATCACCACCCTGCTCCTGCTCGGCGCCATGCAACTATCGCTGGATGACCGCATCGTGGTCGCCCTCGCCGCCCCCGTGATCCTGACCTGGTCCCTGCTGGCGCGGGCGGACTGCGAGGGCCCCCTCGCCGCCGCGGCACTGGTCTTCGCCGGGGAGGCGTCCTTCGCCCTCTACCTCGTGCACATGCCCGTGATCATCGCCTTCAAGGGCGTCGTCGCCGAACTGCGCGGCGTCGACAGCGCGTTCCGGATCACGCCAGTCGAATTGACGGGGCTGTTCGTCGTCACGGCGCTGCTCGCCGTCGCCTTGCACCTGCTGGTCGAGAAACCCGGCCGCACCTGGATTCGACGCCGGTTCGAAGGACGGCGCGTGGAGCCCGCCGCGCCCGCCTGAGCCGCGCGCCAGGCTTGGCTTGACGGGCCGCTCCAGGCGTAGAACGACTGATTTCGCAAACAAGATTGAGGCGTCGCCGTGAGGACTGCAGACGGTATCGTGCAGTTCACAGTCATCCGCGGGATGGCGAACTGACAGGTTCTGAAGGACGGTCAGGATGCTGGCCGTCTCGACTTCAGCGTTGGTGCAATCGAGCTCGCGCTGGTTCGCGCAACGATCTGGTCGACAGCGGGCGCGCTTCCACTTACGCAAGTCGCCGCGCGTCGCGCCGTGGTCTCGCGAGCTAGGTTCGGCATCGAAGCAGTTCGGGGAGCCGACCGGGTTCCGAGCGGGATCGCACGCATCCGCCGGATCTCAATGAGGCCCCAACGCCGCCTTCGGGGCCCTGACCGTCCCGGCCAAAGCGCCGCCCGTTAACGCACCGCTTCGCGGATTTTCGGTTGCATGTCCGGCGTCAGCACCGCGGCGCGTGGAGGAAGCGGTCCCTCCCCGCGCTCCCCTTCGCGCTCGATGTCGGCGATCAGCAATTTCATCTCCTCGATCTCGCGCACCTGGCTGGCGATGATCTGGTCCGCCAGCTCCCGCACCCTGGGGTCGCTGATCCGCGACTTGCTGGCGTTGTTGATGGCGATGGAGTGGTGCGGAATCATGGCGCGCATGAAGGTGGTGTCGTCGACCAGGGTCTGGGCGCGATTCATGTAGAGCAGCAGCACGCCGAGAACCGCCGCCACCGCGACGACCGTGACCTTGGTCCGCTTGCCCTCATACATGGTCCACATGAAGCCCAGCATGATGACGGCCATCACACAGCCCATGATCAGCGACGCCATCAACCGGTTCAGGCTGAACAGCGCGTGGTCGAGGCTGTAGACCAGCTGGTACATCAGGAAGAACATCACGACCGTCGAGGTCGCGATCATCGCCACGAACTTTCCCCAGCTCATCTTCATCATCGGAATCTCCCGCAGAACGTTGTCGGCGGAGCAACGCCGCGCAGACGCCGCCTGTTCCCGAACACGGGGGTCGCATCCGACGAGGCGGGTCGACCTAGACGTTGCGGAAGCCGGATGGGTTCGATCAGATCAGGCTATTGCGCGGCCTCACGAGGGATAGCGTGTTGCCGGAGAGCTGGTTGATCGCGACCCCTGAACCATGCGGGCGATGGGCCGATCGCAGGGACCGTGCCGCCGGTGCCGGCCCCGCCGGTCAGTGACGGCGGGCATGTGCAAAAAGGACGGCGTGTTGAATTGGGCTTGGAAACCCCTGTAGGTTCATGTTGACCCGTCAGCCTCTTGGGCAGAAGGAGCGATCCTTGGCGACGCACTCCGACACCATTCAGTTCACGGTGATCCGCGGCGATGGCGACTGGCGGGTTCTGCGCGATGGCCGGAATTCAGGACATTTCGACTTCAGTGTCGATGCCATCGAATCCGCTCTCGTCAAGGCGACGACGCTCATCGACAAGGGCGCGCGGGTGGAGGTCTTCGTGCAGGACGCCGCCGGCCAGTTGCGACAGGTCGATCCCGTCGGCGGCGAGGTGCTGCATTGAAGGTCGTGGAGACCTTGATCCTCGCATACCCGGCTTGGAGGAAGCGGCGCCGATCCGCGCATAGAACTGCGATGTAGCCTCGAAGTCCCGTGACGGCAGGTCGGGCGTGGCACGGTCGGTCACGGCGAACTCCGGAATGCAGCGAGGCCGCCGAAGCCTGGCCGCAACAGCCCTTTCCATCCACCTGGATCGACGGACACGGCAGGTCGCCACAGGAGCAGAACACGCAGCAGTCGCGCGGTTGGGGCTTCAGCTTCTCGCCGTAGCCGAGACAATCGTAAAACCAGATGCAGGCGTCGGTGGGCATGGTCTCGGTCGCGACGTGACCGCAATGCGGGCAGGTCAGCGTCGACTCCAGCGATGGCGGGGGTCATCGTATGGCCGCCAGTCGCGGCATGGCCCGTGGTTCGATGTTGGGCTGCCAGGCTAGGGACAGGACGTTCGGCAGGCGGGCGGTGACCAGCAGCCGGCAGCTGCGACCAGTCGAACCAGCGGATCGCCAGACGTGGCGCCGGCCAGGGCGGCGGCGCCGACGAGTGCCACGAGGATGAGACCGACGACGAGATGGGCGGGGACGACACGCAGCAGGGGCTGGCGCGCATAGGCGCGCAGCGAGGCGTGTCCGGACGCGAGGGGTTCGTCGTAGATTCGGCCAGGACGTAACCGGAGCCGATGATGAAGAAGTCGGTGAGCAGATAGCCGCGGTCGAACATCCGATGCAGCTGCGGCAACGGAACCGGCGAGGCCTCGCGGAAATGGTAGAGGATGACCAGCGCCCCTACGATGAAGCGGAGCGCGTCCAGCTTGCAGGGCCGCGCCGCCGGCGATGGCCACGAAGGTGGCGCCGTTGATGGCGACCGCCGCCATCAGAATGCGTCGATAGCCGGGGTGGCGCCGTCTGCCTCGGAGGCGCTCCCGCGGCGTGCTGACGGAAAGGGGCGGCGTCCCGGCTGTTCTGAACCGTCGATATCGGAAGGGAGGCCGGCCAAAGTCCGGCGCTGCCGAGGTTTGGTCAAACGTCGCCGAAAGTCGTCGGACGGGTCGGGAAAGGTCATGGCCACGACCCTGGCAAAGTCGTTTGCCGAGTTAAACCAAGTCGTCAGCAAGTTGCATACAAGTCGTTGAAAATATTCGTACAAATGGCGTTGACAGGCGGGGATTTTATCTGCTTGCAATGAGTCGCGGCGGGGCGACCTGCGCTGAAACAAAGGAAGCAGATCATGCAATGGAGACCTGGGCGCCGCCTGTTCGGCGCAGCGATGACGTGCGGCCTGATGCTGGCCGGACCGGCCCTGGCGGGAGGCTCCGGCATGCCCTGGGAAGGGCCGCTGCAGCAGGTGGTGCAGTCGATCACCGGACCGGTGGTCCAGGCCGCCGCCGTCGTGGCCGTGGTCGTGTTCGGCGCCGGCATCGCCATGAGCGAGAACGGCTCCTCGATGCGGCGCGGCCTGGGCATCATGTTCGGCCTTTCGATCGCTTTCGCGGCCTCGACTTTCTTCCTCGACTTCTTCGGCTTCGCCGGCGGCGCGGAGATCGGGTGATGGACCCGCGGCCGGACGGGTGGGAGCTGCCGGTGGCCCAGGCCCTGGCCGAACCGGTGCTGATGGCCGGGATGCCGCGCGACTACGCCATCGCCATGGGCACGATCGCCCTGGTGCTGGGCCTGGCGCTGCGGATCTGGTGGCTGGGCCTGCTGTGGTGGGCTGTCGCCCATGCGATCGGCCTGTGGGCGGCGCGGTCCGACCGACGGTTCTTCGATGTTCTGCGCCGGCATCTGGCGATGCCCGGTCATCTGGACGGGTGAGGGGGCGATGCGGTTCCTCGACGAACATCGCCGCCGTCCCGCCGCCCTGGCCGACCACCTGCCCTGGGCCGCGCTGGTCGCGCCCGGGGTGGTGCTGAACAAGGACGGGTCCTTCCTGGCCGCCTTCCGGTTTCGCGGGCCCGACCTGGAGTCCTCGACCGAGGACGAGCTGATGGCGGTGCGCGCCCGGCTCAACAACGCCCTGAAGCGGCTGGGATCGGGCTGGTGTCTGCACATGGAGGCGCGTCGCCGTCCCGCGACGGCCTATCCGGAGAGCGCCTTCGACCTCGAGGTCGCCTGGCTGCTCGACGCGGAACGACGCAGCCGCTTCGAAACCGCCGATCCCGCCTTCGAGACGGACTTCCGCCTGGCCCTGACCTGGCTGCCGCCCGCCGACGAAGCCCGCCGCATGGAGCGCTGGCTGTTCGACGGTCTGGCCAGGGGCGGCCACGACTGGCGGCTGTCGCTGGCGGCTTTCGGCCGCGAGGCCGATACGACGCTCGACCTGTTGTCCGACGCCCTGCCGGAGATCGAACGGCTTGATGACGCGGACCTTCTGACCTGGCTGCATGACAGCGTCTCGCCCCGGCCCTTCGCGGTCCGGCCGCCGGAGACGCCGATGTTCCTCGACGCCTGGCTCGCCGACGCCGGCCTGACGGGCGGGGTCGCGCCCCGTCTCGGCGATCGCTGCCTCAAGGTGGTCTCGGTGCGGGGCCTGCCG
>NZ_DLMO01000148.1 GCF_002479325.1 Brevundimonas sp. UBA7534 | reverse complement strand
GGCGACGCCAACGACACCAACGCCACCATCGCCGAGATCGTGAAGCTGCGCGATCAGCGCGCCAAGCTGCTGGGCTTCAGGAACCACGCCGAATGGCGGATGCAGGACACCATGGCCAAGACCCCGGCCGCGGCGAACGACCTGATGATGCGCGTCTGGGCGCCGGCCAAGGCCCGCGTGGCCGAGGAAGTCGCGGACATGAAGGCCATCGCCGGCCACGACATCGAGCCGTGGGACTATCTGTACTACGCCGAGAAGGTCCGGAAGCAGAAGTACGACCTGGATCAGAACCAGCTGAAGCCGTACTTCGAACTGCACAATGTGCGCGCCGGCTCCTTCTACATGGCTGAGCGCCTGTACGGCTTCACCTTCGAGCGCCTGGCGCCCGGGACCGTGCCGGTCTTCCACGAGGACGTGGTGGTCTATGCGGTCAAGGATCACGGCGAGCCGGTCGGCCTGTTCTACGCCGACGATTATGCGCGTCCGGGCAAGCGCTCCGGCGCCTGGATGAACACCTACCGCGCCCACTCGACCTATGACGGCGACGAGAACGTTCTGGGCTCGAACAACAACAACTTCGTCAAGGCGCCCGACGGCGATCCGGTGCTGATCTCGCTGGACGACGCCGAGACCCTGTTCCACGAGTTTGGTCACGCCCTGCACTATTTCTCGTCGCAGGTCGTCTATCCGGCGCTGGGCAACACGCCGCGCGACTTCGTCGAATATCCGTCGCAGGTGCACGAGCACTGGGTGCTGAGCCGCCCGGTCCTGGACGGCTATCTGAAGCACGTCGAGACCGGCCAGCCGATGCCGCAGGAACTGGTCGCCAAGATCGAGGCGTCCAACACCTTCAACCAGGGCTATGCGACGGTCAGCTACCTGTCGTCGGCCATCGTCGACATGGACCTGCACACCCAGGCCACGCCGCCGAGCGACATCGACGCCTTCGAGAAGGAAAGCCTGGCGCGCATCGGCATGCCCAAGGAGATCGTGATGCGGCACCGCCTGCCGCAGTTCAATCACCTGTTCACCTCCGACGCCTATTCGGCCGGCTATTACAGCTATCTGTGGTCGGAAGTGATGGACGCCGACACCTGGGCCTACTTCGAGGACTCGGGCGACGTGTTCAATCCGGACATCGCGGGCCGCTTCAAATCGATCATGCTGGCGCCGGGCAACACCACCGACCGCGGCGAGGCCTATCGCCAGTTCCGCGGCCGCGATCCGGACGTGGCGGCCCTGCTGCGCGTGCGCGGCTTCCCGACTTCCTAAGTTGGCCTACCGGCCTTCGGCCTACTTGAGGCCTGAGCAATCCGGCCGGCGGAGCGATCCGCCGGCCGTTTTGTTTTCGCCGCCGGCGGGCTTAAGGCTGGGGCGTCGCAGCCGGAGACCCGCATGCCCGTCGTCGCCTCCTACGTCTACAAGGACGGCCGGCGCCTGAGAGAGGCGCCGCTGACGCCCCAAGGTCTGGCGCTGGGTCCGGACGAGTTCGTCTGGACCGGTCTGGTCGATCCGACGCAGCAAGAGTTGGACGTGCTGGTGCGGCGCTTCCAGTTGCATCCGCTGGCCGTCGAGGACGCCTTGGCGGCCCACCAGATGCCCAAGGTGGAGGTCTATGGCCACGAGCTGTTCGTCGTGGCCCGCACCGCCCAGAAGACCGACGATCACATCGACTACGGCGAGACCCACATCTTCGTGGGCGACGATCACGTGATCACCATCCGGCACGGCTCGGCCCGCACCCACACCGCGCTGCGCCACCTGCTGGAGGCGTCTCCCGCCCAGTTGCGCGCCGGGCCCGACTACGTCCTGCACGGCGTTCTGGACTATGTGGTGGACGCCTATGTACCGATCGTCGACGCCTCCGAGGACGCCGTCCTGGAGATGGAGCAGAAGACGCTGGACGCCTTCTTGAGCCGCGCCGAAATCCGGCGCCTGTTCACCCTGCGCCGCGAACTGCTGAAGTTCCGCCGCATCATGGGGCCGATGGAGGAGGTCGCCGGAAAGCTGCAGTCGCTGGACCTGCCCTGTATCGACCCGGACGTGCGTCCCTATTTCCGCGACGTCTCCGACCACGTGAAGCGGGTCAACAGCCGGCTGGGCGGCCTGGCCGACATCCTCTCCTCGGTGTTCGAGGTCGCCAACCTGCTGGAGCAGCAACGCCAGGGCGTCATCACCCGCAAGCTGGCGTCCTGGGCCGCCATCCTGGCCGCGCCGACGGCCATCGCCGGCGTGTACGGCATGAACTTCCAGTTCATGCCCGAGCTGCACTGGCGCTACGGCTACGCCTATGTGCTGACCTTGATCGCGGCGGTCTGCCTGACCCTCTACGTCACCTTCAAGCGGTCGAAGTGGCTGTGATCAACCGCTGTTCCTGAGGCCTGCCGCCACGCCGTTGATCGCCAGCAGTATGCCTTCGCGGACGCGGGGATCCTCGTCGCCGGAGCGGCGGCGGCGGATCAGCTCGATCTGGACGTGGTTCAGCGGCTCGACATAGGGCATCCGCAGTCGGATCAGCCGGTGCAGTTCGGGCTGGCCGCCCAGCAGGTGATCGTGGCCGGTGATGGCCAGGACCGCCGCATGGGTGCGTTCCCACTCGGCCTTGATCTCCCCGTAGATGCGCGCCGCCAGCGAGGCGTCCTCCACGAGGGTCGAATAGCGGCGGGCGATGGTCATGTCGGCCTTGGCCATGACCATCTCCATGTTCTGGACCAGGGTCTTGAAGAAGGGCCAGGCCTCGGCCATCGCCTTCAGCTCGGCCAGGTCGCGACCCTGGACGGCCGAGCCGAAGCCGAACCAGCCGGGCAGCATGACCCGGCTCTGCGACCAACTGAAGACCCAGGGAATGGCGCGCAGATCGTCGATGCGGGTCGAGGCGGTCCGCGACGACGGGCGCGAGCCGATCTTCAGGTCGGCGATCTCGGCGATCGGGGTGGCGGCGCGGTAGTAGTCGACGAAGCCCTCGGTCTCATAGACCAGCTTGCGATAGGCGGCCATCGACGCCGAGGACAGGTCCGAAAGCAGGGCGCCGTGTGCGGCGGTGTATTCCTGATCGCGACCGTGGCCCAGCGAGGCCAGAACGGCTCCGCAGGTCAGGGCGTCGAGGTTGCGCAGCGCGATCTCCGGCTCGCCGTATTTGTTGGCGATAACCTCGCCCTGCTCGGTGGTGCGGATGCGGCCCTGGACCGTGCCTTCCGGCTGGGCCAGCACCCCGGCGAAGGCCGACCCGCCGCCCCGGCCGACCGTGCCGCCCCGGCCGTGGAACAGCTGCAGCTTCAGCCCGTGGGCCTGGGTGACGCCGACCAAAGCGCGCGAGGCCTCGTGCAGCTCCCAGCCGGACGTCAGATAGGAGCCGTCCTTGTTGGAATCCGAATAGCCGATCATCACCTCCTGGACGCCGCGCGCCTTGGCGACGGCCAGGGCGGCGGGTTCCTGAAGCAGGCGTTCCAGCGTGGGGCGCGCGGCGCGCAAATCTTCGATGGTCTCGAACAGCGGCGCGGCCTGGACCGGGCAGGCGGCGGAGTCTTCGGGGCGGTAGAGGCCGACCTCCTTGAGCAGCAGATAGACCTCCAGCAGGTCGGAGGCCGCATCGGTCTTGGACACGATATGGGTGCGGATCGCCTGGGGCCCGAAGGCGGTCAGAGCGGCGGCGGCGGCCTGCAGGATCGCGCGCTCCTTCAGCGTCTCGGGCGCATAGTCGGCGTAGGGCGAGAACAGCGGGCGGGTGGACGTCAGCTCGCCGGCCAGGACCGCCAGCCGGCCCTCCTCGTCCAGACCCGAATAGTCCGGACAGACCCCGGCGACCTTGAGCAGGTCGCCGACGACCCGCTCATGCACGTCGGAGTTCTGGCGCAGGTCCAGGGTGGCCATATGGAAGCCGAAGATCTCCACGGCCGTTATCAGATCGGTCAGCCGATCCTGGGCGAAGACGCCGCCGTGGTGCGACATCAGGCTGTCGTGCAGCACCTTCAGGTCCGCCTCGAAGGCGTCGGGGCCGGCATAGGGCTCCCCGGACACCGACGCGCGACGTGGCGGCGGCGCCGCGGCCAGCGCCTCGTGGGTCGCCGCCAGCCGGGCGTAGATTCCGGTCAGGGCGCGGCGATAGGGCTCGTCGGCGCGGTGCGGCGACGGATCGTGGGCGGCGTCGGCCAGGGCCGCCAGTTCCGGCGACACCTCGGCCAGCTCGGCCGCCAGGCTGAGCTCGGCGCCCAGGGCGTGAACCTCGTCCAGGTAGAAGGCCAGCACCGCGCGCGCCTGACTGCGGAAGGCGGCGGCCAGAACCGTCGCATCGACATTGGGATTGCCGTCGCGGTCGCCGCCGACCCAGGTGCCCACCCGCAGGAAGGGCTGAAGGCCGGGCGCGTCCAGCAGTCGCCGCCACGCCGCCAGCTGGCGCGGGGCGACGTGCAGGAAGATGCGTTCCAGGAAGGAGACGACGGTGTCGATCTCGTCCTGAACCACCAGGCCCTGGGACCGTACCAGCCGCGTGGCCCACAGGATGACGATCTGACGACGCAGCGGCTCGGACACGGCGGCGGGGGTGCAGGCGTCGCCGGCCCGGTCGCAGGCGTCCAGCAGGTCGCTGATCGCGGCGATCCTGTCGATGACGCTCTTTCGGCGCACCTCCGACGGGTGGGCCGTCAGGACCGGGGAGACCAGGGCCTCGTCCAGAAGGGCCCGCACCGCCTCGCGGTCCACGCCCTGATCGGCCAGCCGCTTCAGCGCGCCCTCGGGCGTGTCGGCGCGGGCGCCGGCCTCGGCCTGATCCTGAGCGCGTCGGCGCGTGGCCCGGTCCTCGGCGATGTTGGCCAGCAACGAGAACAGGGCGAAGCCGTGGGCCAGGCCCGCCGCCTGTTCCACCGACAGTTCGCCCAGCAACCGCTCCAGCCGCTTGGCCGGGTGCGAGGCGGGGTCGCGGTGATAGGCGATGGAGGCCTGGCGCACGGCCTCCACATGGTCGAACAGCGCCTGGCCGCCCTCCTCGCGAATGACGTCGCCAAGGATGCCGCCCAGCAGTCGGACTTCGTCGCGCAAGGCGTCGTCGGCGGCAGGGCTCATCATGGGCGTTTCCTCTCGGCATGGCTCTGATCGGGCGGGGAGACGCCCATGTGAACGGATCGAACGCCGCGACGTCAACGCACGATCCGTGACAGCCGCCGATAGCGCCGATCATGGTGAACCGGCCGTTAGGGTTTCTTAACCGGCCCCGCGCGATGATGACGGCGAAGGAATCCGTCGTCGGTCCCGCCTCTTGCCCATGTTCGCCAAACGCCAGTCCGTCCTCGCCGCCGCCGCCGGCGCGCCGCCGCGCCCGCGACAGAAGTTCGCCGTGCGGTCGATGGCCCATGTGTTGAGAAGGCCGCCGGTCATCGCGGGCCTGGCCGGCGTCTTCCTGCTGGCGACCAGCGCCCTGTTCCTGACCGTCCTCGGCGATCCCCGCGCCGGCACGCCGTCTGCGCGCATCGCCTTGAAACGAGAGGCGGCCCCCCAGGCGGCGGCGCCCAGCGGCTACGACGCCTTCTCGGCCGGCCAGATGGGCCTCTATCAGGACCTGACCGGGGCCGACCCGCTGAGCGAGGCGGCCGGCGGCGAGGCGTTGATCACCCTGCCCGACGGCGCCAGCGTTGCGGGCGGCGCGAACTATTCCGTGCCGGTCCATGCCGCTTCGCCTCTGGCCAAGGCCCCGATCGCCGGCCTGTTCCAGAACGGCCCCAGCGGGCCGCTGCCTGTCATCGCCCCCGACGGCCGCGTGCCGGCCCAGGCCTACGCCCGTCCGTTCCGCCCCAACGGCAAGCCGCGCGTGGCCCTGATCGTCGGCGGCCTGGGCCTGAACGCCGTCACCACCCGCGCGGCCATCGAACGGCTGCCGCCGGAGGTCACGCTCAGCTTCGTGCCCTACGCCGAAAACCTGCAGGGGTGGATCGACCAGGCCCGCGCCCAGGGTCACGAGGTCATGCTGGAAATGCCGATGGAGCCCAGCGGCTATCCCGACAACGATCCCGGCCCCTACACCCTGCTGGCCAGCGGTGGCCCGGACGACGTCAAGGCCAAGATGGACTGGCTGTTGGGCCGCGCCACCGGCTATTTCGGCGTCACCAACTATCTGGGCGATCGCTTCGCCGCCTCGGACCAGGGCATGGGCGCCTTCCTGAGCGTGCTGCGTCAGCACGGCGTGGCCTTCCTGGACGACGGGTCGTTCCAGCGGCGGCCCGGCGCCTGGGCCCGCGCCAGCGCCGACAAGATCATCGACCAGCCCCAGTCCCCCGCCGCCGTCATCGCCGCCCTGAACAGCCTGGAGGCCCAGGCCAAGATCCGGGGTTCGGCCCTGGGGACCGGCTTCAGCTATCCGGTGACGGTCGAGACCGCCGCCCGCTGGACCGCCGGGCTGGAGCAGCGTGGCCTGCAGCTGGCGCCCGCCTCGGCCATGACGATGCGGCCCGGCCGCTGATGGCCGATCTGGCGCTTTACCGCCCCAACGTCGGGGTGGTGCTGTTCAACCGCGAGGGCCTGGTCTGGTACGGCCAGCGCCACGCCACGCCCGGCCCGCACAATTGGCAGTTCCCGCAAGGCGGGGTCGACAAGGGCGAGGACCTGGAGGCCGCGGCCCGGCGCGAGCTGCGCGAGGAAACTGGCGTGACCTCGGTGGAGCCGCTGAGCCGCACCGAGGACTGGATTCTCTACGACTTTCCGCCCGAGGCGATGGACAACGCCAAGGCCTGGCGCGGCTTCAAGGGCCAGAAGCAGCGCTGGTTCGCCTATCGCTTCGTCGGCGACGAGACCGAGATCGACCTGGCCGCCGACGACGAGGTCGAGTTCGACGCCTGGCGCTGGGGCCCGCTGTCGGACGCCTGCGACCTGATCGTGCCGTTCAAGCGGCCCGCCTATGAGCAGGTGGTGAAGGCCTTCGCCCGGTTCGCGAGCTGAACGTCAGCCGGCGGCGAACTCCGACAGGGCGTCGATGACGGCGCGGTTCTGGTCTTCCGTGCCGATGGTGATGCGCAGCGCCTGGGGCAGGCCGTATCCGCCGACCGGCCGCACGATGATCCCCTTGAGGTTCAGATAGTCGTTTGCGGCCGTCGCCTCTTCCGGCCCCTTGAAGATCACCAGGACGAAGTTGCCGGCGCTGGGCAGGACCTCGAAGCCGAAGCCGCGGATGGCCTGGGTCATGCGCGGCTTCCATGCGGCGATCAGTTCGCGCGACGCCGTCTGGTGCGCCTCGTCCGACAGGGCGGCCGTGGCCGCCTCCAGGCCGGGGACGGAGACGTTGAACGGCAGGCGGATGCGGTCGACCGCCTCGGCGACCGCGAGCGGCGCATAGCCGAACCCGATGCGCAGGCCGCCCAGGCCGTGAATCTTGGAGAAGGTGCGGGTCACGACGATGTTGGCGGCGTCGCGCGCCAGGCCGAAGCTGGTCTCCCAGTCCGGCTCGGTGACGTATTCCGCATAGGCCTCGTCCACCACCAGCAGGACGTGGGCCGGCAGGGCGGCGTGCAGGCGGCGGATCTCCTCGCCCGAATTCCAGCTGCCGGTCGGGTTGGACGGATTGGAGACGTAGACGATCCTGGTCCGCCCATCGACCTGGGCCAGCAGGGCGTCGACCTCGGCCTTGTAGTTCGGCTCGGGGGCCAGCTTGACCTCGGCCTCGCAGGCCTTGGCGCTGATGCGGTAGGCCAGGAATCCGTACTGGCCGGTGACGATGTTGTCGCCGGGCTGGAGATAGGTCTGGTTCAGCAGGGCGAAGACCTCGTCCGAGCCGTTGCCGAAGATCAGCCGCTCGGGTTCCAGCCCGTGGGTTTCGGCCACGGCGGCGCGCAGCTTGGTCGCCCGGCCGTCGGGATAGATGTGGATGTTCCTGATCGCCGCCTCATAGGCCGCGCGCGCCTTTTCGCCGGCGCCCAGCATGTTCTCGTTCGACGACAGCTTCATCGGTTCGGCCACGCCGGCGATGGCGGACTTGCCCCCGACATAGGGGGCGATGTCCAGGATGCCGGGCTTGGGCGTGGGGCCGCCAGCGGTCGCGTCGGTCATGAATGCCTCGAAAAAGTCAGAACAGGGGTGCGGCGCCGATGACGCCGCTCAATGAACCGGGCGCGCCGTCCAGCCGCCCGTCCTCGGCCTGCACATAGCCCGCCAGCAGGAACAGCTTCAAGCCGCCGGACGCGGCGAGCGGCTCCGCGGCCAGGCCGACGTCGGACAGAGCCTGAACGATCCGGCCGTCGCTCCAGCCGCTGTCGGTGACCCAGAAGCTCCGATCGTCGCCGGTCGGCCCGGGCGCCTGGCCCGAGACCATCAGCGCCCGAGGCCGTCCCTGGCGATCGTCAGGCAGGGTGGCGACGATCCTCAGGTCAGGCCGGGCCAGCAGCCGGCCCCACCACGGCCGGTCGTGGGTCAGGTCGATCAGGGCCCGCGCCCCGTTCTCCACCGCCTTCAGGGCCGCATCCGCCACCGCCAGCGGCCGGGCCGTCAGGCCGTAGCGGTCCGCCGCCAGGGTCTGGGCCAGGCCGCCGCAGACGACCAGGGGGTGCCCGGTCGCCGCATCGATCCGGCCGGCCATCGCCTTCAGCACCGCGTCCGTCGCGTCGGAGCCGGTCAGCAGCGGGCGAAGCGCCAGGGCCGCCGCGTCGGGCGAAGGCCAGGCGCCGGCCGTCAGCCGCGCCCCCGCCGCCTCGGCCAGGGCGCGCTCCAGCTGAGCGCGCTCGGCGTCGATCTCGGGTTCGGCCAGCATCAGAACAGCTTGGGCGCCGGGGCGATCGGGAACGGCCCCAGCCAGGCGCGCCCGTCGCGGAACACCACCGTCAGGGGCAGGTCGCCCGGCGATGCGGCCGAGGCCGCGCCCGTGGTCGCCGCCGCGCCCGCCGCGCCGGCTCGGTCCACCAGACCCGCCTGCGATCCCGCCAGACCGGCGATGGCCGGGCCCGGACGGCGCGCCTGGAAGTCGACCGACCCCGCCAGGCGTCCGTCCGCATCGGCGCGCAGCAGATCGCTGCTCAGGGTCGCCTCGCTGTCGCCGGCCTTCAGCTCGCCGCGCACGTTTCGGAAGGTCCCGCCCGCCCGGGTCCAGGCGGCGAAGACGCCCGCCGGGTCGCCGCCCGACAGGGTCGAGGCCTTGCCGATCACCGCCTCGATCTCGAGCGTCAGCTGACCGTCCTGGGCGAAGCCCTCGACCGCGCCGTCGGGCCGGCCCCGCGCGTCCAGCAGCCGGGCCATCACGTCCAGGTCGTCGGTCGTCGCCTGGTCGCCGACGACGTGCGGCCGGGCGTAAAGCTCGAACCGGGCCGCGCGCGCCACCGGAAAGGGCTCGCTGTCCGGGTGGGCGGTGAAGACGGGACTGACCAGTTCCAGCGCCAGGTTGGGCCAGCGATGATCCAGCCCGCTGACGCTCATGCGGATGGCGTCGCCGCGGACCGCGACCTTGCCCTTTCCGGCGCGGTCCAGCGTCAGGCCGTCCGGCGCGACCACGACCCATTTGGTCGGCTGATAGGCGTTGGCCTCCGCCACCAGTTCGGGCAGGGCGACGGCGTGGCCGGACGGGGCGGCGATGCTGACATGGCGGGCGGCGACGCGCGCCCGGAAGGGCCAGCCGGTGACGGAGGTTTCGGCGTAGCGGACGTCCCATCCCTCCTGGCGCAGGCGCTCGGCCTGCTGTTCCAGCCGCCCCTCTACCTGATGGGCCAGGATGAACCACCAGACCGTCCAGGCGGCCAGCAGGCCCAGCACGATCACGAAGGGCGCATACAGGCCCCAGCGGCCGTGGCGCGGAGCGGAGGAACGTTCGGTCATGCGGGGTCCATAGCAGATCGGAAGACGGGCGGCAGCGCCGCCTTCAACGCCGGACAGACGCGATCGTCCCCGCGTTTTTGCGGGAATCCGGAGGGCCGGGGGCGAAAGACCCCGTCCCCTCAAGCAAGGACGTGCGGGCCGTTCAGCCGCCCAGGAACTCCCGCACCTGCTCCACCGCGTCGGCCAGGCCCAGGCGCTGGACCTCGGTGCCGGGGGGCAGGCTGGCGAACAGGCGGGTGGGGGCGGCGGCGTCCAGCATCAGGAAGACGCCCTTGTCGTCGGCGCGGCGGATCAGGCGGCCGAAGGCCTGGGCCATCCGGGCGCGGGCGATGGCGTCGTCATAGCCCTTTCCGCCCAGCCGTTCGCGCCGCGCCTTGTGCAGCAGGTCCGGCCGCGGCCAGGGCACCCGGTCGAAGGCCAGAACGCGCAGCGACCGGCCCGGCACGTCCACCCCGTCCCGAACCGCGTCGGTGCCCAGGAGGCAGGCGTTCTCCTCCACCCGGAACATGTCGACCAGGGCGCCGACCTCCAGCGGATCGACGTGCTGGGCGTAGAGGGGGACGCCCGCGCGCGCCAGGTCCGGACCGAGCCGCTCATAGACCGCCTTCAGCCGGCGGATGGCGGTGAACAGGCCCAAGCCTCCGCCGCCCGCCGCCAGGAACAGTTCGCGCATGGCCGCCGCGATCTGGCGCGGATCGTCCTTGATCAGGTCGTTGACGACGATGACCCGGCTGTTGGCCGCATAGTCGAAGGGGCTGTCGACCTTCAGCGTGCGCGGCGGCTCGATCAGGCGGGCCGAGCCGGTGCGCAGGCGCGCCAGGTCGAACGGGTCGTCCTGCAACGGATCGGACAGGGTGGCGGAGGTGACCAGCACGCCGTGGGCGGGCACGATGACGGCGGCCTCCAGCGGCACGGTCGGGTCGATCCAGTGCCGACGCAGGGCCACGTCATGAATGCGGCCGAAGGCGGTCTCGGCCGACAGCCAGTCGACGAAGTCGGGATCGGGTTCGGCGCCCGCCTCCTCCAGCGCCGCCAGCATCGAGCGCCAGCCCGGCAGGGTCATGCGCGCCCGCCGGTCCAGGCCGCGCAAGGCGCCCTCGATGCGCGAGCGCTGCGAGCCGTCCAGCTCGGCCGCCTCGTCGTCCAGGATGTCCTCCAGCGTGCGCGACAGGGTCAGCAGCGGCGCCTCGATGGCGGCCAGCGCCCGGGCGGCGGCGCGGGCGGCCTCGGCGACCGGCTCGGTCACCGGTTTCAGCGCGCATTCCATGCCGAACTCGGACCCGCCATAGGGCGTATCGGCGGTGCGGGCGCGCAGCTGGTCCAGGGCGGCGGCCAGGAAGGCCTCGATCGGGCCGATGGGGTTGACCTCGCCCGAGGCCGGGGCGATGCGGCCCGACACCCCCTCGCCCGGCAGGGCGGCGGCGGCGCGCATGGCGTCCTGAAGCGCCTTGGCCGCGCCCTCGTTGCCGCCGGTCAGGTCGCCGAGGCGCTGTTCCAGGCCGCGCCCGCGACGGCCGCGCCCCTCCGGCCCACGGATCCAGCGGCGCAGCTCGGCCGCCTCCTGGCCCGACAGGCAGGCGGAGAAGGCGCTGTCGGCGGCGTCGAACAGGTGGTGGCCCTCGTCGAAGACGATCCGCTTCAGCGCCGCCGTCTCGCCGTCCTGCTGCTGGCCGCGCGCCGAGCGGGCGCCGTCGAAGGCGGCCTGGGTCAGGACCAGGGCGTGGTTGGCGATGACCAGGTCCGCCTTGCGGCTGGCGCGGATGGTCTTCTCCACGAAACAGGCGCGGTAGTGGGGACAGGCGGCGTGGACGCACTCTCCGCGCCGGTCGACCAGATTGGCCGGCCCCGCCTGCTGGGACGGCGCGATCGCGAACAGGGTCGGCAGCCAGCCGGGAAAGTCGCCGCCAGTCATGTCGCCGTCGCGACTGTGGATCGCCCAGCGGCCCGCCAGCGCCAGGCCGATCAGGTCGCCGTTCCCTAACTGGGCCGCCTGGACCATGTCCTGCAGATTGAGGACGCACAGATAGTTCTCGCGGCCCTTGCGGATCACGGCCTTCTTGCGACGCTCGGCGGAGTCGGGCCAGACGGCGCCGCTCTCGCGGTCGATCTGGCGCTGCAGGGCGCGGGTGTATGTCGACACCCATGCCGCGCCCTGGTTCCGTTCGGCCCAAAGGGAGGCCGGCGCCAGATAGCCCAGGGTCTTGCCCGTGCCCGTGCCGGCCTCGGCCAGCAGCACGCGCGGCCGGCCCTCCTCGTTCCTCGGCGAAAAGGCGAAGGCGGCCTCGGCGGCGTAGTCGGACTGGGTCGGACGCGTCTCGTCCAGGCCCGAGGCCTGAAGCAGCTTGTCCAGACGGATGCGGGCGGATTCGGAATCGACGGGGGCGGACCCCGCCTCGCCGCGCGGGGCCTCGTCCTCCCATTCGGTCAGGCGGGACCAGACGTCCAGGCCGGCGCCGCGATGCTGCCTCTGTCGCACCCCGCCCCGCTCCAACGCCCGCACTACCGCCCCGCCCCAAGCCCAACCGGCGCGTTCCAGCGTCAGGGCCAGGGCGTAGGCCTCTTCCCGACCCGGATAGGCGGGCGCGGCCAGCTCCTTCAGCAGCAGGGCCGCCGCCTCGTGCAGACGTTCGGCCTGGGCCTCGACCGTCGGGGGCTCGGCCAGCCCCAGGCCCAGCGCCAGACCGGTCGGCGACGGCGCGCAGAAGCGGGCGGGGCGGACGAAGGCGAACAGCTCCAGCACGTCCATGACGTCCGGTGACCGCGGCGGGGGCTGCAGGCCCAGGCGGCGCGCGGTCAGGCTGGCGTGGGCGACCAAGACGCGGCCGCCGGTGAACAGCCCCTCGGCCGCGCCACGCCCGATCTTGCGCGCGCCCGCCTCGTCGCACACGGCCCCGGCGCCCGGCGGCACGGCCAGGGCGGGCGGCAGGTCGCTCCAGGGGCCGACGGCGGAAACGCCGACGGCGCTGTGGACGGACGGGGCGATGACGGATTCGTCGGGCACGTCCGATAGATAGCGCCGGGCGGGGTGAAACGGAACGGGAACATGCTATATCCCGAAAGTGACGACCGCCGCCGCTCCCGCAACGCTTCCGCCGCTCTTCGCCGACTGGTTCGCCTCGCGCGGCTGGTCGCCCAGGCGGCATCAGCTGGAAATGGTCCAGGCGGCGCGCGACGGAGCGCACGCCCTGCTGGTGGCGCCGACCGGCGGGGGCAAGACGCTGGCGGGGTTTTTGCCGACGCTGATCGACCTGGCCGAGCGCGGGCCGAAGCCGGACAGCGGACCGGGCTCCGGGGTGCACACCCTGTATCTGTCGCCGCTGAAAGCGTTGACGGTGGATGTGGAGCGCAACCTGACGGCGCCGATCCGCGAGATCGGACTGAACATCCATGTCGAGAGCCGCACCGGCGACACCAAACAGTCCAAGCGCCAGCGCCAGCGCGACTTTCCGCCCGACATCCTGCTGACCACGCCGGAGCAGTTGGCCCTATTCTGCGCCTGGGAAGGCGCGCGGTCCTATTTCGCCGACCTGAAGTGCGTGATCCTGGACGAGGTCCACGCCATCTGGAGCGGCAAGCGCGGCGATCTGCTGTCGCTGGGCCTGGGGCGGCTGCAGGCCTATGCGCCGCAGATGCGCCGAGTGGGACTGTCGGCGACGATCGAGGACCCGGATTTGATCCGGGGGTGGCTGGCGCCGGCAGGTCCTTCCCCCCTCGCGGGGGAAGGCGGGAAGGTAGGAGAGGTCGTGCGCCTGGTGAAAGGCGATCCCGGCGCGGCGGCCGAGATCGACGTGCTGATCTCGGAGGGCAAGGTGCCGTGGGCGGGCCATACCGGCCAGCACGCCGTGCCGGAGGTCTATGCCGCCCTTCAACAGGCCAAGCTGTCGCTGATCTTCGTCAACACGCGCTGGCAGGCCGAGTTCGTGTTCCAGCAGCTCTGGGCGATCAACGACGACGACCTGCCCATCGCCCTGCACCACGGGTCGCTGGCCGCCGAACAGAGGCGCAAGGTCGAGGCGGCGATGGCGCGCGGCGACCTGCGCGCCGTGGTCTGCACCTCGACCCTGGACCTGGGCATCGACTGGGGCGACGTCGACCTGGTCATTCAGATGGCGGCGCCGAAGGGATCGAGCCGCCTGGTCCAGCGGATCGGCCGCGCCAACCACCGGCTGGACGAGCCCAGCCGCGCCCTGCTGGTGCCCGCCAGCCGGTTCGAGATGCTGGAATGCCAGGCCGCGCGCGAGGCGGTCGCCGCCAACGCCTTCGACTGGGAGCCGGTGCACATCGGCACCCTGGACACCCTGGCCCAGCACGTCATGGGCTGCGCCTGCGCCGAGCCGTTCGACATGGTCGAACTGTACGAGCAGATCGTCGGCTGCGGCCCCTATCGCGAGTTGACGTGGGAGCAGTTCGAGGAGGTGGTCGATTTCGTCGCCACCGGCGGATATGCGCTTCGCACCTATGATCGGTTCGCGCGGATCGTCCGTGATCGGAACGGCCGCTGGAAAGTCAGAAATCAGCATATCGCCCAGCGACACCGGATGAACGTGGGCGCCATCGTCTCGGCCGGGACGCTGAACGTTCGCGTGGCCTCGCGCCGGGGCGGCGGCGGGACGCGGGCCTGGATCGCCGGCCGCAAGGTGGGCGAGGCCGAGGAGTGGTATTTCGAACAGCTGACGCCCGGCGACACCTTCCTGTTCGCCGGCCAGGTCTGGGCCTTCCAGGGCATCGCCGGGACCGACGCGCTTGTCACCCACGCCAACGACAAGGAGCCCAAAATCCCGTCCTGGGGCGGGTCGAAGTTCCCGCTGTCGACATCCCTGGCCGACCGGGTGCGTGACATGGTGCAGGACCGCGACCACTGGCGCGTCCTGCCGCCCGACGTGCAGGAGTGGCTGGAACTTCAGGAAGCGCGCTCGGTCATCCCCGACGCGGAATCCATGCTGGTGGAGAGCTTCCCGCGGGGCAGCCGCCACTTCCTGGTCGCCTATCCGTTCGAGGGACGGCTGGCGCACACGACCCTGTGCATGCTGCTGACGCGGCGGCTGGACCGGCTGGGCGTCGGGCCGCTGGGCTTCGTCGTCACCGACTATGCGCTGGCGATCTGGTCGATCCGGCCGATGGGAGACATCGACCTGGACGCCCTGTTCCAGCCCGACATGCTGGGCGACGACCTGGAGGCGTGGCTGGAGGAAAGCTTCATGATGAAGCGGTCCTTCCGCAATTGCGCCCTGATCTCGGGCTTGATCGAACGTCGCCAGCCGGGCGCCGAGAAGACGGGGCGTCAGGTGACCTTTTCCACCGACCTGATCTACGACGTGCTGCGCCGCCACCAGCCCGACCATCTGCTGCTCAAGACCGCCCGGGCCGACGCCGCCTCGGGCCTGCTGGACGTGGCGCGCCTGGGCCAGATGCTGGCGCGGATCGAGGGGCGCATCCGCCATCAGCCGCTGGACCGCCCCTCGCCTTTCTGCGTGCCGGTGCTTGTGCAGATCGGTCGCGAGCGCGTGGGCGGCGACGCGGCCGAAATGATCCTGGACGAGAGCGCCGAAGCCCTGATCGCCGAGGTGATGGAGCCGGCCGCATGAACGCCGCCCTTCGCCAGAGCCTGGCCCGCAGGGTCTGCGGCTCGCTGAGCGTGCTGGTCGCGGGCGAGGCCTGCGTGCTGCGTTGTTCCGGGGCGCTGTGGCTGCCGGCGCACGGGACGCTCATCGCCGCCGACCTGCATCTGGAAAAGGGATCGGCCTTCGCCATGCGGGGCCAGATGCTGCCGCCCTACGACAGCCGCGCGACCCTGGACCGGCTGGAGGCCGAGGTCGCGGCGCTGGACCCGGCGACCGTGATCCTGCTGGGGGACAGTTTTCACGACACGAAGGCCATCCCCCGCATGGCGGCCGACGACCGGGCGCGGCTGGACCGGCTGGCCCACGGGCGCGACTGGCTGTGGCTGGAAGGCAATCACGACCGCGAGGCGTTGGCGCGGGACGCGGAGGCGACGGGTCGCCTGCCGGGCCGGATCGTCGGCGACCTTTCGCTGGGGCGGCTGCGCCTGGTCCACGAACCCGAGGCTCTCAGCTCCGACGACGACCGCCATGGCGAGGTCGCGGGTCACCTGCACCCCTGCGCGCGCGTGGCCGCCTATGGCCGGGGGGTGAGGCGCGCCTGTTTCATCACCGACGGGTCGCGGCTGATCCTGCCCGCCTTCGGCGCCTTCACCGGCGGGCTGAACGTCCGCGACGCCGCCATCGCCGGCCTGTTCGCCAGCCCGCCGATGGCGGCGGCCCTGGGTCGGGACCGGGTTCACCCCCTGGCGTGGGACAGGCTGATTTAACGGTCGCGGGGGATGCGCCGACGACGCGGCTGGTCTATCAGGGCCGGCCTATCCTGGAGATCGCCCGTGGCCGACACCAAGCTGAACGTGAAGATGAGCCCCGACCGCGCCAAGGTCGAACTGGAGTTCCAGCTTCAAGGCAAGGCCGTCAGCCGCATGGCGCTGAGCCCGGCCGCCTTGGACGACCTGATCGCCAACCTGGGCGCCCTGCGCGCGCAGATGACACAGCCGATCCCCGCCGCCATCGAACCGGGGGCCAAGGTCGAGACCGTGGTCAATCCGTCCTGGCGCACGGACATCCAGGCCCAGGGTCCGCTGCTGGCCATTCGCCACCCCGGTTTCGGCTGGCAGGGCTTCCTGATCCACCCGGAGCAGGGCCGGACGCTGGGCCAGGGCCTGATCGACATCGCAAATCGGGTCGAAACGTCGAAGACGGCTCAGTAGGCTTCCCGGCGCCGCCGGCGGCGCGCGTCGTGCCGCTGGATCGCCTTGCCGATCGAGGCGGACGCCAGAAGGATCATCATCAGCCAGCCGATGCCGTTGCGCAGCAGCGCGTTGGAGCGCGCCAGCAAGGAGGCGTCCAGCCAGCTGGACAGGTGCAACAGCAACGCGCAGCCCTGCAGCGCCATCATGAGGATCAGCCATCGGTCGGGCCAGCGCCACACCGCCGCCGCGTAGGCCGCCAGCACGAACCCGGCCTTGATCTGGACGACCCACCAGCGGATCGACGGATCGACCTGGCTCATCACCGCGATGTCGACGAGGGTCTCGGCGACGACGATCAGGGCGCAGGTCCGTTCGGGACCGCGCCCCAACCCCAGGGCCAGGACCAGAGCCAGGGCCGTCGCCATATAGCCCAGGATTTGGTGGAGATCGTCGAGAGCGGCCAGCATCGCGATCCGCGATACACCATCGCGACGATCCCCGCCGCCGCAAACTCAGGCGCGCAACCGCACCACCGTGTCGGCGAGATCCGCGGACGGTCGGATCGGCCCGTCCGGCTTGTCGTTCGACGTGCCTTCGGCCACCGTCACGCCCAGCTTGCGCTGCACGGCCGACAGGCTCTTGTGCGCGGAGATGAGCGAGGCGCGCGCGCCCGTCATGTCGTTCAGCGCGGCGCAGACCGAGGCCACCGCCGGCTGCGCCCAGGCGCCGTTCAGCCCGGCCTGTCCCTGCAGCGCCGGCAGTTCGGTCAAGAGTTGCGAGGCTCGCGCCATCGCCGCGTCCATCGCCCGCTCGGCTTCGTTGATGATGTCGGCCACGCGCGCGGCCGCGATGTCTCTGTCGGACATGGTGCTTCTCCCCCCGCCCCCGGGCGGTGTCAGGTCTGGTTTTCAGGTCTGTCGGTTCAGGGACGCGTCTGAAGCGTCTCGACCAGCTTCTGCAGGGCCACGGCGCCGCCGAGCGCAGCGGGGGCGGCGACGGCCAAGGCCAACGCAATCCCCAGGGCGATCAGCAGGCGAAAGCCCGGCCGGTTCGCGAGCCCTAGCTGTTCAACGGCTTCCGGGGCAGATCCGCCAGGCAGGCGGCCGAGCACAGGATTTCGAACATCAGCATCTGCCCGTTCAGGAAGGGCGCCTGCTGCTGCAGGGCCGAAACCAGAAAGGGCACCATGCGTCGATGCTCGCGGCCCGAGGCCACCAGTTCCAGCGCTTCCTGGAAATCCCGGAAGCTCATCGACGGCAGCGTCTCGTCCAGAGTGGTCTCGCGTCTGATCTGTATCGAGCTGTTCATTCGCATCCCTTGAGTGACGGGAGAGGAATGACGTCGCCGCGCGGTCCTCGGCCATTGGAGACGGCGCCCTATGGGGATTTTCCCTCAAGGTCTCCAGCGGCCCTTCCTCCAGCAGCAGGCGCACCGCATCGACGCGCGAGCTGACGCCCAGCTTGCGACAGGCGCTGGCCACCTGGGCGTCGACGGTCTTGGGCGTCTTGCCGGTCAGGCGCGCGATGGTCTTGCTGCGGTGATGAGCCGCCACATAGGCCATGACCTCTCGCTCGCGCTCGGTCAGAAGGCGCGAAAGCGGACGATCCGGCGGAAGCTGCGACGGCATGAAACAAGGTTAGCGGCCAGGTTGCATCGCGTCCATGCCGAACGTCGCTCACGTGGGCGGCAGGGCGTTGCTCAGGTAATCTATGACCGCGTAGACGTCGTCGGCGGGGGCGACCATGCCGTTGGTCTCCATCCGGGCGACGGTGGCGTCCCATTCCTCGGGCGTGCGTCCCTGGGCGGTGACTGGCTCAGGGAGTGGCAGCCGCTGCACAGACGCTGGGCGTCGCCCTCGGGCAGGGCGACCGCAGCCTCGGCGCCCGGCGCTGTCGCCGCCGCGACGGGCGCGATCAGCCTGCAGATGAAGCGGCTGGAGCAGTATCTGGGCCAGCCCCTGTTAGATGCTCCGGTCGCACGGTGCGGCCCACGCCGCTGGCCCGCGAGCTGGCCGAGGAGGCGCGCGCCAGCCGGACGTCGGTCCTGACCGGCCGGGTCACCATCGGCGCCATCCGCTCGCTGCAACCGACCACCATACCGCTGGTGCTGCAGCAGATCGGCAAACGTCATCCGCGACTGGAGGTCCGTCCAGTTCGACACCTCCCTGACCAGCGGCCGCACCGCCGCGGCTATGCTGCACCGGCTGGCGCCCGGCCCCGGGGTTCAGCCTGCTTCAAGGCGCTTCTCCTCTGTTGCGAGAAGTCCACCATGGTCGATCCTGACGGTCAAAGCGACGGCCCGGGTCTCGTCATCTGTCGCCGATTTCGCTTCCGAGCACATGGCGCTAGGGTCCCGTTCGCCCGGGTGGCCGCCGCGTATGTCCAAGCTTCGGCTAAAGGCGACGGCGCATGTCTCAGCCATGTTCTCAACGCCGGCGCGCCTAAGTGCTCGAAGTCACCTGCCGACAGGTGTCGATGACGGTGTCGCGAAACCACCGGTGCAGCGGATCGGCGTCCATGCGAGGATGCCACAGCGCCGAAATCGCGATTTCAGGCGTGGTGACCGGAAGCTCGAAGACGACCAGACCTTCCATCGCCCCCTGCCCAATACTGACACATGACCCCGGAATAAGCGCGATCAGATCGGAGCCTTTGGCGAGCCGCAGGGCGTCCGAAAAGCCCGGAACGACCACCCGGATCGTGCGGTGAAAGCCCAGCGCGCCGAGCGCTTCATCGACCGGGCCTTCAAATGCGCCTCGCCGGGAGGCGACCACGTGCTCGCAGGTCGAATAGCGCTCAGGCGTGAGGCGTCCCGCAAGAAGAGCGTGGCCGACCCGCGCCACACCGACGAAGCGGTCGCGGAAGATCAATCTCGCCCGGACCTCGGGTGCGAACTCGCCCAGCACGCCGACCTCGAGGTCAATGCGCCCTTCCCTCAAGCCCTCGGCGCTCTTGTCGGGCTTCGGCGCAAACCGCAATCGCATCCGGGGCGCCGCCCTGCGGACGGCCGCCACGATCGCGGGCGAGAACATCTCAACAAATCCCTCGCCGGCGCGGATGGTGAAGGTTCGCTCCAAGGTGAAGAGATCCATCTGACCGGGGTCTGGCCGCAAGACCTCACGGACATCTCGGGCCAGGGCATGAACCCGGTCCCGCATGTCCAGCGCCCTCGGTGTGGGAACGAGACCCCGTCCCGCGCGCACCAGCAGGGGGTCGCCGGTCGCTGCACGGAGTCGGGCCAGCGTGCGGCTCATGGCCGAGGCGCTGAGGCCCAGTCGTCGTGCAGCACCGGTCACGCTGCCGTCGGTCAGGAGCACGTCGAGCGCTCTGAGCAGATTGAGATCGACTGCGTCCATGCGTGAGACCAAGCCCTGCCATCAAGCCTCAATCGACTGGCGTTGAGTGCACTTACTCTTTGCGTACATGGCGTCTGGCGCAAAGCCCGAATGCGCGGACACTGGCTGAACCCATCCCTTGGAGGTCCAGCATGTCGTCGAGTGTCTCAAGTTCATCCGCCAGGGTTCTTCTTCTCATCGGCGCATCGAGAGGGCTTGGCCTGGGCCTGGCGGAGGTGTTCGCGAAGCGGGGCTGGAGCGTCGTCGCAACAGCCCGCCAGGCCTTCGGGACGCGTCTTCACGATCTGGCGCGGAAGTATCCGGAACAGATCCAGGTCGAGACGCTCGACATGACCGACACCGCCCAGATCAGCACATTGCGGGACCGGCTGAACGGACGCCTCTTCGACATCCTGTTCGTCAACGCCGGAACCGCCGATCAGAAGGACCGCGGCATCGCCGCCGTTCCGACGGAGGAGTTCGCCCGGGTTCTCGTCACCAACGCCTTGAGCCCGATGAGGGTGATCGAGACCTTGGCGCCCCTCGTCCGCCCCGGTGGTCTGGTCGGCGTCATGTCCTCCGGTCAGGGAAGTATCGCGGACAACGTCAACGGCCGACACGAGGTCTACCGTTGCAGCAAGACGGCGTTGAATCAGCTGATGAAGAGCTATGCCGCCCGCCACGTCGATGAGGGGCGCGCCTTGTTGCTGATGGCGCCCGGATGGATCCGGACGGACCTGGGCGGACCGGAGGCCCGCTACAGCGTCGAGGACAGCATGCCGAAGATCGCCGACGTCCTGCTGGCGAAGCGCGGGCGACCGGGCCTGGAGTATCTGGATCGGGACGGCCTGCCGGTGTCCTGGTGAGACCGGCGGGAACGATGAAACTGATCGGGATCGAAGAACACTTCCTGACAGAGGCGGTGCAGCAGGCGTGGCATGAAATCGCGCTGGACGCAGCGGACCCCCGCGTGGGCTATCATTCGGGGGCGATCAAATCCCGTCTCATTGACCTTGCGACCGAGCGGCTGGAACTCATGGACGAGACCGGGCTGGACGTTCAGGTCTTGTCTCTGACGACACCCGCGCTGCACGATCTGGGTCGGACGGGCGTCGATCTGGCCCGACGCGCGAATGACGCCGTGGCCGAAGCGATTGCCCGGCGCCCGACGCGCTTCCAGGGGCTGGCGACCCTGCCCATTTCGTGCCCCGACGAGGCGGCGCTCGAACTCCAGCGTTGTGTCGAGACGCTGGGATTCAAGGGCGCCATGCTCTGCGGCCGTGTCGGGGAACGTCCCCTGGACGACCCCCTGTTCGCGCCGGTATTCAAAAGCGCCGAAGCCCTCGGGGCGCCGGTCCTGCTGCATCCCCGGGTTCCGCCGCAAGCCGTCAGGGACGCGTACTATTCCGGCTTCTCTCCGACGTTGGACGCTGTCTTCGCGACCGCCGGGCTGGGCTGGCACTACGACGCCGGCATCGTCTTTCTTCGTCTGCTGTTGTCCGGAACGTTTGATCGCCTGCCCCGCCTGCAGATGATCCTGGGCCATTGGGGCGAGCTCGTTCTGTTCTACGCCGAGCGGCTGTCGGTCATGGACCGTTTCACAGGGTTGAATGCGCCTATCGAACACTATCTGCGGCACAACCTGTACCTCACGCCCAGCGGCATGTTTCTGCCATCCTATCTCGAGCGGGCGGCGTCGGTCGTCGGTCTGGATCGCCTTCTGTTCTCGACAGACTATCCCTACCAGTATCGTCCCGGACGCGACGCACGAACCTTCCTCGAAACCTGTGGCCTGGACGATGACGCCAAGGCCGCTTTCGCTCACGGAAATTGGTTACGCCTGACAGGGGCGACATGACCCCGCACAGGGGCGACATGACCCCGCACCCGCCCCCTGGACCGGACATTCCGAGATGGCGCACGACCGAGCATAGGCCGCCGCCGCCGACTTGCCGGATCATCCGTACTTCTTGCACAATCCTCTACTGGCATTGTCGGAGCTCGGAGGGCGATCTAGGACGAATTGACATTCACCGCATCCAGATGATGGAAGCGGTGAATGTCGATTCGTCCTATACCCCGAAGAGCTGCGACGGGGGCCGGCGCCGGAACCACGCTGTTCACATGAAGCCGCCGTTGGCGAAGACGACCTGACCGTTGATCCATTCGCCGTCGGCCGAGCAAAGGGCGGCGATGGCGTTGGCGACGTCCTCGGGCTCTCCGATCCGACCGTAGGGGATCATCTGCGCGGCCTGGGCGCGCAGCGGCGGCGGCACGTCCAGCAACGAGGTGTTGGTCGGCCCGGGCGCCATGGCGTTGACCGAGATTCGACGGCCGGCGACTTCCTTGGACAGGACGCCGGCGAAGATCTCCTGCGCCGCTTTGGTGGCTGCAAAGCCCCCATGGGTCGCGCGCTTGGCCTTGATCGAGGTGGAGGCCAGCGTGACGATCCGACCGCCGTCACGGGTGCGGCGGGCCGCCTCGCGCAGGACATTGAAACTGCCCTTGATGTTGGTGGCGATCATCCGATCGAAGGCCTCGTCCTCGAACTGGGCGAAGGGGGCGGTGTTCATGATCGCGGCGTTGGAAATGCCACATCGACACAGCCGAAAGCCTCCTGGTTAGCGTCGAACAGGGCGCGCACGGCAGTCGGATCGGCGACATCGGCCTGACGGAAGATTGCGCGGCCGCCGGCGGCCTCAATGTCGCGTACGACCTGAGCGGCGAGGTCCCGGTTGGTCAGATAGTTGACGGTGACTGCGAAGCCGTCGCGGGCGAGGCGCTTGGCGGTCGCCGCGCCGATGCCGCGGGACGAGCCGGTGACAATGGCGGCGCGCCCGGCGCCGGGGCGGGCTTGGACGTTGGGCGAGCGGGCCGTCTGGGCTTGGGCGGCGCCGACAGCGGCCACGGCGGGGACGGCGCCGCCCAAGCCCAGCAGGTTGCGACGGGAGGTGTCGGTCATGGCGTGTACTCCGGTTGAGGTCGTACGCCAGTGTCCGACAGGCTCGAAAATCCCCCTTGCCCGATCGGAACCGATGAATTGCCGGATCCTCCAAATGTCCCTGCCGCAGGTCGGCCGGGCCTGAGAAGGCCGGCGCGTCGCCTTCGCGTGCGCAGCAGATACGCCCCCCCCTCCTCGGCGCCGATCCACCAGCCCGGCTTGGCGCGGGACGGGATCGCCCGTCCCGTGCCCTCGGCCTAGAAGCGCAGCCGCAGACCGACCCGGCCGGCGAACGCGTCATAGTCCGAGCCGAGGTCGCCCTGCCCCTCAGCAAAGGTCTCGAGGCCGGCGCCGCTCCTCCACGTGACGCCGAACACGCCTTGACCCCAGGTCCCGACGCGTTCCGCCGTCAGCCGCTCGCTCTCGCCGGCGGTCAGCACCACGGCGTGGTCGTCGCCGGTGCTGTGCAGGACCGAGACCCCGCCGTGGAACGACAGGTGCGAGCCGCCGGCCAAGGCCCGGCCGCCGCCGAGGCGGAAGCCTGCAAGGGCGACGAGATCCTCGCCGTCCTCATAGGCGATCCGCTGAATCCCGTTGACCAGATCGTCGGCCGAGCGCTGGTTGATGTCGAAGCCGCGCATGTCCGGCTTCCACGGAACAGCGCCCGCCATAAGCGCCAGTTTTGAAGCCGCCATCGCCAATCCCGGAAACTTGCCGACCTTTTTGAGAAAAAGCCTCAGGTCAACAAGCGATTTTCAGCTCTGGCCGGCCAACCCAGCCGCAGCGATTTGTCCCCCGATCGTCGGCGTTCAGCGTCTTTCAGTCCAGTGGCTCTTGGTTGTCTTCCAGTGGGGGATCAGGACGCGCGACAGGCACGATCTTCAGCCGCAGCGGCTTGCCGCCGACACGGCCTACGGCTCGGCGGAGACGCTGGAATGGCTGGTCGCGCGAGGCGTCGAACCGCACATCTCTGTCATCGACAAGTCCGAGCGGATCGACGGGACCTTCTCGCGCAGCGACTTCGTTTATGACGGCGAGGCCGACCTGTATCGCTGCCCGGGCGGCGTCGAGCTGAAGCGCAATCGCCGCGTCTTCTCGACGCCGCGCCTGGACGATCCGCCCGACGACACCATCCGTTATCGAGCGGCCAAGGCCGACTGCGATGGCTGCGCCCTCAAGCCTCGCTGTTGCCCCAACACGCCGGCCCGCAAGGTCACTCGATCCATCCATGAAGCCGCGCGGGACTTCGCCCGCGACAATCGGCCCGGCCGGTTGTTCGGGTCAGGCTTCTGCCGCCCAGGCCACAGCGTCAGGCCCGGCCGGAAGCATCATCGGAGAAGCCGGGTCGGTCGCGGCGCGGTAGACCGCCTCTGCCACGTCTTGGGCGGTTGTGACCGGCTCGTCGCTCGCCTGCATGGCGGCCAGCGTCCGGCCGGCGAACTCTGCGTAGGGTTCGGGGAAGCCACCGGCCTGCGCAATCTGCTTCTGCGCGTGGGAGGCGAAGGCCGTGGTCGGCGACCTGCCGGGCAAGACGACCCGAGCGCGAATGCCGAACTCGGCCAGCTCCAGATCCGCCGACTCGGTCAGGGCGTTCAGCGCCGCCTTGGACGCGCGATAGACCGACAGCAGCGGCAGGGGCTTGTAGGTCGAGCTCGAGCCGATGTTGACGATCACGCCCGAACGGCGTTCGCGCATGCCCGGCAGGACGGCCTGCATCATGGCGACGGCGCCGAAGAGATTGGCGTCGAAGATGCCGCGGACCGTCTCGATCGGGGAGCCCTCGATGGCGTTTAGCCAGCCGATCCCGGCATTGTTCACCAAGACTTCGACGGGGCCGGCGGCGGCCACGGCCGAGGCGATGCTGGCGTCGTCGGTGACGTCCAGCGGCAGGACGCGCAACCTGTCCGAGGCGGGCAGGGTTGAGGCGGCCGGATCGCGCATGGTGGCGACAACACTCCAGCCCTGCTGGAGGAACTTAAGCGCGGTTTCACGGCCGAAGCCGGTCGAGCAGCCGGTGATGAGAACGGTCTTCATGGGGAGAACTCCTTGCCAATCGGGCGGGGGGCCTCCAAAATATGAAGCATCCTTCAGTTACGGAATTCGCATTTGAACCGGCCCGATCTCTCGCTCGTCCAGCCCCGAAAGACGGCGCGTCAGGCCCGGTCCATCGCCACGACCGAGGCGATCCAGCAGGCGACGATTCAGGTTTTGCTGGCAGAGGGCGTGGGACGGCTGACCACCACGCGCGTGGCGGAACGGGCGGGAGTCTCCGTGGGAACCCTCTACCAGTACTTCCCGCACAAACAGGCCCTGCTGTTCGGCGTCGTCGAGCGCCAGATCGGTCTGATCGAGAAAGCCATGCGCGCGGCCTGCGAGCGACTGACGGGCTGTGACCTGGCGATGATCGCGGAAGGTCTCTCCACGGCCTGGCTGGACGCCAAGACGGCCGACACCATCGCCTCGCGCGCCATCTACGGCATCGCCGCCGAGTTCGATCTGTCGAGCCACATGGGACGGGCGGCGACCTTGATGAGAAACTCGTTCGAAGTCCTTCTGGCCAGCGCGCCCGGTGTCCGGTTCCGCGATCCGCCTGCCGCCGCCTTCATGCTGGCGGCTCTGCTCGGCGGAAGCGTCCGCATGGTGATGGAAGCGGACCCGTCCAGCGACAGCCTGGATCGTTTGCGCAGCGAACTGCCCCGGGCTTGCTATGCCTACCTGTGCTCGGCGAGTGCCCCCGCCTAGACGATTGAGTTGGCGCAGCAGGCGTCGGTGGAACTGCGGAGGGTGTCGACGAACCGCTCTTCGACTGGCTCGTCGACACCGCCCCGCAGATCAGCTTTCGCTTCGAACCTGCCGGGGTCCCGGGATCGTCAGACCTTCAGGCCGCCGTCGATGTAAAGCTCGACGCCGTGGATGTAGCTGGCTTGATCGCTGGCGAAGAAGGCGACGACCATGGCGACCTCCTCGGGCGATCCGATTCGTTTGAGCGGGCTGCGCTCCGCGAGAGCCTGGGCGCGCCTCTCGTCGGTCTCGGCTTCCATCGCCTTGCGCAGCGACGGGGTGTCGATCGCTCCGGGACTGAGGGTGTTGATGCGGATGCCGCGCCCCGCCAGATCCTTGATCCAGGTCGTGGTGAAGGCGCGCAGACCGGCCTTGGCGGCCCCATAGACGCTCATGGTCTGCGGCGCGTCATAGGAGGCGGTCGCCCCCCTCAGGAGCACAGAGGCGCCCTCTTTCAGAAGCGGCAGGGCTGTCTGCACGGTGTTGAGGACGCCGCGTAGATTGGCCCCGATCACGGTCTCGAACTTCTCGTCCGCGATCTCGCCCAGCGGCGCGTTGGCGCCGACGGCGGCGTTGGCGACGACGATGTCGAGCCGGCCGAAGCGCGCCTCGATGGTCCGAACGATCGCCTCCATGTCCTCGCGGCGCGACACGTCGCGACCTCGCTGCGCGCCAGACAGGCCGGCCAGGCGAAGTTCTCCTTGCCGAAATTGGCGACGTAGACGGTCACGGCGAGACGGGTTTCACGCGCCCGGATGATCTTGGCTCCGGTCTTGGAATCCGCCAGCCGCAGGAGGCCCTGCTCGCGGTCGATCTCCGACCACCGCAGCCGCGCGATCTCGTTCTTGCGCGCGCCGGTCAGGGCGAGAAGCCGGATGATGTCGAGGTGACGCGGATCGCCGCCGTCCGTCTCCATCTGCGTCAGGACATCACCCAGGCGCGCGAGTTCGGCCTGCGAGAGAAAACGGTCCCGGCGGCGGGCCGCCGCGTGGATGCCGCCGCGGGTATGGGGTGTCGCCTCGCCGCGGATGTGGCCAAGGTCCACATCGACCATCAATCGCTCGATATCCCTGCGAGTTATGTCGGTGATTTTCATTCGGCCGAGGCGCGGCTTGATGTGGCGCGCGATCCGGATCTTATCGATTTGAAGTGTCGAGGCTTTTTTCAGCGCCGTGCCCTCCGCCGTGTAGAGATCGCAGAGACCGGCCATGGTCAGCTCCTCTCGACGCTCGAATTTGGTCAGCTGGGGGTCACCACCTGAGGCGACTTGAGCGAGGACCGCGGCGGCCCTTTCCCGCGCCTCCTCGGCGGTAACCACCCTGTGTCGAGCGATCTGCAGCAGCCGATCCGCGCCGCCGATCATGCGGTATGGGACGACGTAGGTCTTGGTGTCCGTCGCGGCGACACGGACGCCAAACCCTTTCAGCTGGGTATCCCAGACGGTGTAGCGGGCGCCTTCCGGCGTCAGAGCACCGATGACGCGCTTGGTGATTTTTGCGGACCTCGGGTTCGGGGCCATGCTCGTCCTCCTCGCGACCCTCGAGCCGCGTTTCTGGTCCCGTTTTTGGTCACCACATGGTCACCAGACGGGAGGATTTCGGAGGATAATCGAGAAATCAGCGGGAAAAGAACGACCCCCGAATCTGCCCACCACAAGGGCGTTTGAGCAGCTTCCGGCAATCGAAAAGAACCCTAAGGTTCGAGTTCGATGTCCCAGTAGAGGTAGTCGAGCCAGCTCTGGTGCAGGTAGTGGGGCGGGAAGCGGCGGCCGGCGTCCTGAAGCTGCCAGGCGTTGGGGCGATAGGGTTCGCGGCGGACGGGCATCATGGCCTGGCGAGGGGTGCGGCCGCCCTTGGTCAGGTTGCACGGCCCGCAGGCGGCGACGATGTTCTCCCAGGTCGTGCGTCCGCCCTGGGACCGGGGAATGACGTGATCGAAGGTCAGTTCGGTCGATTCCCCGCAGTACTGGCAGGCGAAGCCGTCGCGCAGGAAGACGTTGAAGCGGGTGAAGGCGGGGCTGCGGTCCTGGTCGACATAGCTCTTCAGCGCGATCACGCTGGGCAACTGCATCTCCATCGACGGAGAACGGACGACCTTGTCGTACAGCGACACGACCTCGACGCGGTCCTGATAGACCGCCTTGACCGCCTCCTCCCACGGCCAGAGCGACAGCGGATAGTAGGACAGCGGCCGAAAATCGGCGTTGAGCACCAGGGCGGGCCAGCCCGAAGGCGGTCGATGGAGAACCTGCATCAGGCCCTCCCGTCCACGGCGGGGGGTATCGAGGCGACAGGACTGAAGACGCGTCTCCTTCCCTAGTCTGGCCCGAAAAGCCTACGCCTGATTCGAAGACGCCGCCATGACGAAGACGCGAAGATTGCGCCTCAGGCGCGCGGCCCGGAGGGAAAGCCCGGCAGGGTCCAACCCCAGCGCAGCGCGGCCGCGCGCAGGGCGAAACCCAGCGCCAGGGCCACGGCCGCGGCCGGCCAGCGTTCCGCCTCCAGCCCGCGCAGGATGACATAGACCGTCGCCGACAGGATGGCGGCGGAAACGGCGATCTCGCGGCGCAGCAGGATGGACGGCTGTCCGGCCAGAAGATCGCGGATGACGCCGCCGAAGCAGGCCGTCAGCGTGCCCATGACAATGCAGATCAGCGGCGAGGCGCCGGCCGCCATCGCCTTGGCCGCGCCCATCACGCCATAGGCCGCCAGACCGACCGCATCGAGCCACAGCAGGGCCCGGAATCGCCAGTCGCGCCAGCCCAGCAGCCAGATGCCGACCGCCGCGGCCAGACAGACGGCGACATAGCGCCAGTCCTGAACCCAGAAGACCGGCAGACCCAGCAGCAGATCGCGCAGGGTGCCGCCGCCGACCCCGGTGATGGCGGCGAAGAAGGCGAAGGTCACCAGATCGTGTTTCTCGCGCGCGGCGGCCAGGGCGCCGGTGGCGGCGAAGACGGCCACGCCCGCGAAATCCAGGGCGGTCAGCACCGTCTGCGGATTGCGGATGGTCTCGCCGATGACGGGGTCGATCGGGGTCACAGGGTCAGGTCCTCCAGCGCGATCTCGCCGCGCCTGACCCCGCCATACCATCCCCACAGCAGATGCGCCGCCACCCCGCGCCAGGGTCGCCAGATGTCGGCGCGGGCGTAGGCCTCCTTCTCGCGCGGGCGCAGTTCGGCCCGGTCGGCCCAGCGCATGGCCTCCTGCAAGGCCACGTCGCCGCCGGGAAAGACATCCAGCCGTCCCTCGCAGAACATCAGATAGGTTTCGGCCGTCCATTTGCCGACGCCCTTGATCGCGGTCAGGGCGGCGATGGCCGCTTCGTCCGACAGCGTCTGCATATGCTCCAGATCGATGCGCCCCTCGATCTGCGCCAGGGCGATTTCGCGCCCGTAACGCGCCTTGTGACCCGACAGGCCGAAGGTCCGCAGCGTCTCGACGTCACGGCCCAGCACCGCCTCGGCCGTCACCGCTCCGCCCAGCCCCTCTACCGTCCGCGCCCAGATGGACGCTGCGGCCGCGACCGAGACCTGCTGCTCCACGATCATGCGGAACAGGCCTTCATAGCCGCCAGGCCGCAGGCGCCACTCGAACGTCGGCGTCTGCGCGTGCGCGCGCGCCAGGGCCGGGTCGGCTGCGGCCAGGCTGTCGCGCGCGGCGGCGATCTGGGCAGGTGTGGGAGCGACGGCCATGCCCCAGCTTAGGCGCCGACGCGGCGCGAGCAAGCCGGGGCTGCTGCACGGGGCCGGAAACCGCTAGAACAAGCTCGATGCTCGTCACCCGCTTCGCCCCCTCCCCCACCGGCCGCCTTCACAAGGGGCACGCCTTCTCGGCCCTGACGGCCTGGACGGCGGCGCGCGACGCGGGCGGGAGGTTTCTGCTGAGGATCGAAGACATCGACCCGACACGCTGCCGCCCGGAGTACGAGACGGCGATCCTGGAGGACCTGGCCTGGCTGGGCCTGGACTGGGACGGACCGGTGCGGCGCCAGTCGGATCACCGGGCCGACTACGCCGCCGTGCTGGCGAATCTGGACGAGCGAGGTCTGCTCTATCGCTGTTTTCGCACGCGCAAGGACATCTTGAACGCCATCGGGGACGCGCCGCACGGACCGATGGAGGCCGCCCGGCCGGGTCCTCATCCGGCCGACGACGAGGCGCGACGGCTGGACCAGGGCCAGGCCTTCGCCTGGCGCCTGTCGCTGAATCGGGCGCGCGCGGCCCTGAGCGAGGCGACCTGGAACGGCTTGGCCTTCGACGAGGAAGGGCGCGGTCCCGAGGGCCAGCACGGCGTCGTGCCGGTGCGACCCGAGGCCGCCGGGGATGTCGTCCTGGCGCGCAAGGACGCCGGTGTCGCCTATCATCTGGCCGTGACCCACGATGACGCCCTGCAGGGCGTGACCCATGTCGTGCGGGGCCAGGACCTGTTCGAGGCCACCCACGTGCAGCGGTTGATCCAGACGCTGATGGGTTGGCCCGCGCCGATTTATCGCCACCACCGACTGCTGACCGGGCCGGACGGGCGCCGCTACGCCAAGCGTGATCGTTCCGTGACCCTGGCCGAGCTGCGCGCCCAGGGCGTGACAGCCCAGGCCCTTCGCGCCGAACTGGGGTTCAGCTCCGTCGGCTGAAGATGCGCGAGGCGCCGTAGCCGGTCAGGGCCGCCAGGATCACGCACAGAACGCCATAGAGCCAGGGCCGGCGATGGGCGAATTCGTAGATGTCGCGTTCCAGCCCGACCTTCTCGACCGTCAGGGTCAGGTTGGAGACCGAGCGCGGCTCCCCGCCTTGGAACAGCCAGACCTCGGCGTAATATTTGCCGGTCGGCGCCACTGTCGGGAGGTCGACCTCGGCGCGGAACAGGCCCCGATCGACGAACTGCACCCCCTCTGGCGCGGTGGCGTAGAGCTGGGCGGCCTCCTTCAGGCGGATCACCGCGCGACGCCAGTCCAGATAGTCCTCGCCCAGCCGGCTGACCACGACGTCGCGCACGCCGTAGCGGGTGACGGTGCGGCTCTCCTCGGGCGCGTCGATGCGCAGGTGGTCGACGCCGACGCCCAGCCGGCGCAACTGGCCGAAGTCGGCGATGTCGCTGAGCGGCCGGGTGGAGGCGGTCATGTAGAAGCCCGGCGCCCCCTCGAACAGCACCGGCCGGCTGTTCAGCCAGACACCCATGTTGCGGGTCTTTCGGACCAGGCGCACCGGCGCCTCGGGCCCGCGCACGACCACGACCACGTCGGCGGGATCGTCGGTCGGGTTGAAGACGGCCCCGTAGAGGACGATTGAAGCCCCCTGGAAACCCGAATCGACATGGACCTGGGCGTCGGTCAGGGCGGCGGCGACGCGCAGGTCGCCGGTCGTAGCCTCTGACCGATCCGGGGCGGGCGCCTCGATCGCGGGGGGCGGCGGGGGCAGGGTCTGGATCACGCCCGGCCTCCCATCAGTCCGCAATCCCGGGGGCGATCATGAAGATGTCGGCCGGCCGCACGAACAGCTCCAGCCCCATCTGCATCCCCACCAACAGCACGATCAGCCCCAGCGCCGCCCGCAACTCCTCGGCGCGGAAGCGGCCGGCGAAGCGCGCGCCGATCTGGGCCCCGACGACGCCGCCCAGCAGCAGGATGGTCGACAGGACGATGTCCACGGTCTGGTTGCGACCGGCCTGGAGAATGGTGGTGATGGCGGTGGTGATGATGATCTGGAACAGGCTGGTGCCGACCACCGCGCCCGCCTTCATCCGCAGCACATAGAGCATGGCCGGGACCAGGATGAAGCCGCCGCCGACCCCCATGATGGCCGACAGCACGCCGGCGAAGACGCCCAGGCCGAACGGGGGAATGGCGCTGATGTAGAGGCCGGACTTGGGAAAGCGCATCCGCAGGGGCAGACCGTACAGCCACATCGGGCGGCGGCGATCCTTGCGCGGCGCCGGCAGGCCGCGACGACGGCGCAGGATCTCGCTGAGGCTCTCGTACAGCATCAAAGAGCCGATGGCGCCCAGAAACACCAGGTAGGACAGCGCCACCACCAGGTCGGCCTGGCCCAGCAGGCGCAGGTAACGGAACAGCTCGACCCCCAGAAGGGCGCCCACGGCCCCGCCGCCGGCCATCACCGTTCCCATGCGAAAATCGACGGCGCCCTGGCCCGAATAGCGGATCACGCCGGAAGTGGAAGAGGCCACGACGTGGCTGGCCTGGCTGGCGACCGCGACCGTCGGCGGGATGCCCAGGAAGACCAGGATCGGCGCCATCAGAAAACCGCCGCCGATGCCGAACAGGCCGGACACGAATCCGACCACCGCCCCCAGAATGACCAGGGTCGGCCAGTTCACCGAAACCTCGGCGATCGGCAGATAGATATCCAAAGGACGCGCCTTCGGCTGGAACGAACGGATAGGCGCCGGGCGGCGACGGGTGGGTCTTAGCGGCCCGGACGGCGGATCGCCACCCGAGGGCGAAGAAAGATCAGCCGGTCGTCGCGGATGCGTCGCCGGCGGCCTGAACCGCGGCCTGGGTCCCACTCTGGGCGACGAAGGCATCGGCGGCGGCGCGGGCGGCGCGCTGGGCCGTGGCGCTGGCCGTTGGCCGCATCCGGGTCACCGCTTCCTGCGCCTGCTGGTCGCCGCCGCGCGCGGCGATCATGTACCATTTCAGCGCCTCGGTGGCGTTCGGCGCGATGCCCTCGTCGCCGTTCTCGTAGAGGCGCGCGACATTGTACTGACTGTCGATCAGGCCGTGTTCGGCGGCGCGTTGCAGCCAGGTCAGGGCCTCGGCGCGGTTCCGCTCTCCGCCGACGCCGTCGTACAGCTCCATCGCATAGACGTGCATGCCGCGCGCGTCGCCGCCCTCGGCCGCGCGGCGCGCCCAGCGGCGGCTTTCGGCCAGGTCGATCGGCGCCCCGCCCTCGCCGTTCTGGTACAGCGAGGCCAGATGGGCCTGGGCCGGGGCGTGGCCCAGGTTGGCGGCGCGCTTCAACGTTTCCAGACCGGCCGGCTCGCCCGCGTCGATCTGGGCCAGCGCCTGGTCGTAGGCGGCCGCGCCCTCGTCGGCCTGAATCTTCGGCGCGGTCGGGGTCAGGGCCATGGCGATCGGCGCCGGCTCCTGGCGGGCGCCGCCGAAGCCGGGCAGATCCAGGTCCAGGCCGCCGTCGTTCATCAGGGCCACATAGCCATAGCCGCCGCCCACCAGGGCCATGGCCGTAGCCGACGCCAGGAAGGTCTTCTTGACGGTCGAGCCGTCCTTGGCCGCCTGCTTGTCCAGCCGTTCCTGCAGCTTGGACTTGCCGCCGCGCCGGGGTTTCAGGCCGAAGCCCTTGCGGGGGGCCTGCTCCGGCTCGGCCGGTTCGGTCATGGCGGCGCGGGCCGCGTCGATGGCGCTGCGGGTGGACGAGGCCCGGCCGGCGGCGGCCGCGGCGCCCATGCTGGCGCGGATGCGGCGCGGGTCGATGAAGTCGGTCTCGCCGGCGTAGGCGTCGTCGTCGGCGCCGAAGGCCTCGTCGGCGGTGGTCACAACGCCGTCGTTCTGGCGAACCGCCTGGGCGGGGGCCGTGGCCGCCAGGGCGTCGTCGACGTCGGCGCCGCCGAAGCCGCCGAACGGACCGAAGGCCTGCACGGCCGGCGCCGACGCAGGCTCCGGCTCGGCGACGGATTCGGGCTCGCCCTCCGACGCGGGTTCGGAGGTCAGGACGGTTTCGACCGGGTCCGCCTCGTCGTCGGCGGACGCCTCCGGGGTCGCCGGGAAGGGCGTCGCCCCGGCCGCTTCTGGCGCAACCGGATCGTCGGACCACAAGCCGGCGTCGAAGGATTCGTCGGGGAAGGCGGCGGCGCGCCAATCGGCCTGAACCCGCTCCTCATGGACGCGTTCGGGAGCGGCCCGATCGCGCGAGGGCGAGCGCGCCGCCATGCTGTCGCGCGCCTCGGCCAGCAGACGCGCCGTGCGCTCCTCGCTGAGCCGCATCCGTTCGGCCAGTTCGCCCGAAGCACGGTCGTAGCGCTGCTCGATCCGCTCCGAGCTTTCGGCCAGCCGGCGGCCGATGTCTTCCAACGCCTGGGCCGAACGGCGCTCGGACTGGGTGATGCGTTCGCTCAGCCGGTCGGAGATGCGCGCGATCTCGCCGCCCAGCTTTTCCAGCGCCAGGGCGTGGCGGTCGTCGGCGGCGGTCAGGCGCTGTTCGATCCGTTCGGACTGACGCGCGAAATCATGATCCAGACGCGCGGCCTGGTCCTCGAACCGCTTGGACAGACCGGCCGAGACGGCGCGCGCGACGGTCTCGGTGCGCTCGGCGTCGCCGCCCTCCATCGCCCGCATTCGGCTGTTCAGATTCTCGGCGATGCGCAGGACCTCGCGGCCCATCGCCTCCATCGCCTGGACGCCCTTCTGTTCGGAGGTCTTCAGCTGCTCGCCGATCGACTGGACCGCGCGCTCGATGCGCTCCATGCGGCCTTCGGTCTCGGCCGTGTCGAGCCGCCGCATCATTTCGGCGCGGTTGGCGTCGACCTGGCGCGACAGGGTCTCGGCCAGCTTCTCGAACCGGGCCGCCTCGCGCGCGCCCTCGGGTTCGATCCGGCCTTCCGCGACGCGCATTCGCTGGTCCAGTTCGGCGAAGGAGCGTTCCAGCGCCTTCAGGGCCTCGCTGGTGCGCCCCTGCGCCTGATCCAGCCGGGCGCCGACCTGAGCCAGCAGGTCCGAGCCCACACCCGGGCCGGCGGACTTCTCAACCGCGTCCATGCGTTGGCGCAGTTCGTTGACGCCCGCCCGCTGGCGCTCCTCGATGTCGTAGAGACGGCCCGCCAGGGTGCCCAGCGACGTCTCGACCTTGCCGAACGCCTCCTGTGACTGCGGCCCGACCTCCTGCTCGAAGCGACGCAGGCGGCGATGGCCCTCCTTCAACTCCTCGGAAATGTCATCGACGCGACGGGCATAGCTCTTGGCCGTGGTGTCCTGGCCGTCCAGACGGCGCACCAGGCCGGCGACGGCCTGGTCGACGCCCTGGATGGCGACAGTCGAGCGGCGCTCGGCCGCCTCCAGCCGCGCGGCGATGGCGTCGACCGAGGCGGACAGGCGGTGAAAGGCGTCCTCCGGCGCGCCATAGGCGTCGTCCAGCCGACGCGAGCGGCTGCGGCGTTCGTAGGGTTCGGGGACATAGGGCCGGCGCGCCAACGGCACCACGCCGTCGTCGTCCTCCTCCTCCATGATCATGGAATTCAGCCATTCGCCCAGCGTCAGGCCCGAGCGCCGCGCCAGGTCCTTGGCGACCTCGCGCGCCTTGGGGTCGATGCCCTTTACGCTCCACGGCGCCGCTGCGCTCACTGATTCGCCTCCCGACCTTCGCGAAGCAGGCTATAACGACCACATCAAGGGTGTAAACGGCCTGTTAACCGCAATATCTAGCGTGAGTCCGCCACGGCTGTGGACAGTCCGCCAGAAGCCCGGAAACTGGGGCGGTCGTGGTTAAGGAGTGGTGAAGATTAACGCTTCGGCAAGGGTTCGACTTGCCAAGCCTGATCGGCTCGGTCACCTGCGCGGACATGGACCTGAGCACCACCCTGATCCTGCTGGCCGCCGCCCTGGCGATGACCGTCTTCGCCGGCTGGCGGGGCGCCCGGCCGCCCGATCCGTGGAAGGGGCCGCGCCTGATTCCGTGGCGCTTCCTCATGATCGGGGCCGCCGCCCTGGCCCTGCTGCTGCTGGTGCACCTGGCCACGCTGTTCGGGGCGGCGCGCACGCCGTGGATCCCCGGTGCCTGACCGGAACCCGCCCGCCCGTGATCGGTTGATCCCGCACACCCGATCACAGGAGACGATCATGTCGGACAAGCTGACGCCGCAAGAGGCGGAAAAGGAATTCTGGAAGAGCCTGAAGGAGTCGAACACCGGCATGCTGGGCCTCGACCAGCCGGGCTATCACCACCAGCCCATGACCGGCTTCGGAGAGCCTGAGAACGGGACCATCTGGTTCTTCACCCGCGACGACACCGACTTCGCCCGCGACGTGGCCGTCGGCGCCCAGAACGGCATGTTCTGCTATCAAGCGAAGGATCAGAAGGTGCAGGCCTGCATCCACGGCGTGCTGGCCATCGATCACGACCGCGAGCGGATCGATCGCTATTGGAACCCGGTCGTCGCGGCCTGGTATCCCGACGGCAAGGACGACCCGCACCTGACCCTGATCCGCTTCGAGGCCGACGACGGCCGGGTCTGGGTGTCTGACAAGGGCGCGCTGGGCTTCGGCTATGAAGTGCTCAAGGCGAACCTGACCAAGTCAGTCCCTGACGCCGGCGGCGTGTCGGACGTGAACCTGCAATAGGATGGCCGGGGGCGACGCCGCGGCGTCGCCCTTTTTCCCATCAGCCCGCAAAGCACCAGGCCAAAACGGCCTTCTGGGCGTGAATGCGGTTTTCAGCCTCGTCCCAGATCAGGGAGCGGGGGCCGTCGATCACCGCGTCGGCGACCTCTTCCCCCCGGTGGGCGGGCAGGCAGTGCAAAAAGACCGCGTCGGCGTTCGCCTGGTCCATCAGGGCCTGATCGACGGTGTAGGATTCAAACGCCGCCAGCCGCGCCTCATAGTCCTGGTCACCCATCGAGACCCAGGTGTCGGTGACGACCACATCGGCGCCCTTCACCGCGTCGCGCGGGTCGCTGGTCAGGGTGACGGCGTCGCCGCCCTTGGCCAGGTCGCGCAGGTCGGGGTGGTATTCCGCCGGGCAGGCCACGTTCAGATGGAAGCCGAACTTGGGCGCCGCATGCATGAAGCTGTGGCAGACGTTGTTGCCGTCGCCGATCCAGGCGATGGTCTTGCCCGCCACCGGACCCCGATGCTCCTCGATCGTCAGCAGGTCGGCCAGAATCTGGCACGGGTGGCTGCGATCGGTCAGGCCGTTGACGACCGGCACTGTCGAGACGCGGGCGAAACGCTCGACATCCTCATGGTCGTTGGCGCGGATCATGACCGCATCGACCATGCGCGACAGGACCTTGGCGGTGTCCTCGACCGGCTCGCCCCGGCCCAGTTGCATATCCGACGCGGTGGCGATGATGGACGCGCCGCCCAGTTGGCGGATCGCCGCGTCGAAGCTGAAGCGGGTGCGGGTCGAGTTCTTCTCGAAGATCATGGCCAGCACGCGATCCCTGGCCGGGGCGTCGGCGTCCGCGCGCCCCTTGGGCCAGCCCTTGCGCGCCCGTTTGCGGGCGTGGGCGTCATCCAGGATGGCGCGCAGATCGGCTGCGTCCAGCCGGTGGATGTCGAGGAAGTGGCGGGTCATTCTCTACTCCGCTCATCCCCGCGAAAGCGGGGACCCAGTGATTTGGCGCAGAGGCGCCGGATGGGTGTCGATCCACTGATCCCGATCCTTCGCTTGGAAGGACTGGGTCCCCGCTTTCGCGGGGACGAGCGGAAATGAAAATCAGGCGGCGAGTTTCTCGCGGGCGGCCTTGCAGGCGCCCTCGAACTTCTCGACGGCCTCGCGGGCTTCTTCCAGCGTCAGGTTCAGGGGCGGCAGCAGGCGCACGCAGTTGTCGCCGCCGCCGGCGATCAGCAGGTTTTGCGTGTCGCGCGCCAGGGCCATGAACTCGCGATTGTTCGGGACCAGCTTGACCCCGATCAGCAGCCCCTTGCCGCGCACGTCCACGATCACGTCGGGATAGCGCTCCTGCAGGCCCGCCAGCTGCTGCTTCAGATAGCCGGCGATCTCGTTGACGTTGCTCAGCGTCTGCGGGCTGTTGATCAGAGACAGCGCCCTCAGGCCCACCGCCATCGCCAGCGGATTGCCGCCGAAGGTGGAGCCGTGGACGCCGACGGTCATGCCCTTGGCCGCCTCTGCGGTGGCCAGGCAGGCGCCGATGGGGAAGCCGCCGCCCAGGGCCTTGGCCACGGCCATGATGTCCGGCGCCATGCCGGCCCACTCATGCGCCCACAGCTTGCCGGTCCGGCCCATGCCGCACTGGACCTCGTCGAAAATGATCAGCACGCCGTTGTCGTCGGCCATCTGGCGCATCCAGCGCAGGTCTTCGACCGGCGTCTCGCGGCAGCCGCCCTCGCCCTGCACGGGCTCCAGGATGATCGCCGCGGTGGTCGGGTTTTCGAAGGCGGCTTTCAGCGCGTCCTTGTCGCCCCACTTCAACTGGTGGAAGCCCTGCATCGGCGGACCGAAGCCCTCGGTGTAGCTGGGGTTGGCGGCCGCGTTGATGGCGCCGTAGGTCCGGCCGTGGAACGAGCCGTCGAAGCCGTAGATGTCGATCCGCTCAGGGCTTCCGTTGGCGACGTGATACTTGCGCGCCGTCTTCAAGGCGCACTCCACCGCCTCCGTCCCCGAGTTGGTGAAGAAAACCACGTCGGCGAAGCTGGAGGCCGTCAGGGCGTCGGCCAGGGCCTCCTGGCCCGGAATGCGGAAGATGTTGGACACGTGCCACAGCTTCTCGGCCTGATCCTTGACCGCCTGGACCAGTTCGGGATGGGCGTGACCCAGGCCGTTGGTGGAGATGCCGGCGACGCAATCCAGGTATTCGGTCCCGTCGGTCGACCACAGACGCGCGCCTCGCCCGCGATCCACCTCCAGCGGCGCGCGGTTATAGACACCCATCAGATGTTCGGTGGACACGGGACTTCACCTCCAAAAGCGAGACGGCCCCGGCGCGGGCGCGACGGAGCCGGATTGACAAGGACAGGCGTTGTCGGACGCGCGACGCCCTTAGTCAACACCGCCCCGACGGCGGCGAACCGCGCGGCCGATCACTGAGGTTGGGCGGCTTCGTCCTCGACCTCGGCGGGATCGTCGGCGTCGGCGGCCGGCTCCGTCTCAGGCGGCGGCGCCATTTCCGCCAGACGCGCGTCCAGCTTCAGCGCCAGGTCGGCGACGAACAGGCCGAAACGGGCCACGTCCTGGCCGTTCAGGCGCTCGATCTTGTCCTCGGCGGAGTGGATGCGCTGGAACACGGGCGGCACGAAGCCCTCGCGCAGGCCGTTGTCCTCGCCGCCGTTGAACGCCAACCACATCTGGTGAGCGCCGATCGCGTCCTGCGTCCCCAAGGAGACGACGGGCACGCCGGCGGCGGAGAAGACGCGGTCGTCGCTGGGCGGATAGATCGGATAACCCATGCAGTCGAAGCCGCGCTCCGCGCACAGGGCGCGCAGGGTCGCAAGCACGAAGTCGGACTGGTCGCCGTTGTTCTCGCCGTACATGACGGTGCGGCCATAGGCGGCCACGTCGGCGTTGACGACGGCGGCGATGCGGTCCTTGCCGTGGCTTTCCAAAAAGGCTTTGGCGCCGACAAGTCCCAGTTCTTCCTGATCGGTGAAGACGAAGACGAAGCGGTGTCTGACCGGCTGGCCCTCCAGCCCCATCTCCAGGATCTTGGCCGCCTCCATCATCGCCATGACCGAGCCGACGTTGTCGACGATCCCCTGGGACATCGAGCCGTCGCGCAGCTTCACCGCGTCGTAGTGCGCCGTCAGGACGATGTCGCGTTGGCCCTCGCCGACCGTGACGACGACGTTGGCGCCCTCCATCGGGCCGGTGCGGTCGTTGCCGCCCTCGAAAGTCTGGACGTCCGGGGTGAAGCCCAGGCGGGTCAGGAAGCCGACCAGGACCTCGGTCCGTTCGGCGTTGGTCGGCTTGACGAACTGGGCGGCGCCGGCGGCGATGTCCGGGCGCTCGCGCAGCTCGGGCGGGGCCTCCTGAGCCAGAACGGGGCCAGCGGTCATCAGGGCCGCGACGGCGACGAGCGAACGGAACGACATGGCGAAAACCCCAGGCGAGACGAGGCCGCCTTGGTAGCCGCCTAGCTCTTCAGACGCCAGCCCGAGCGGAATACCAGCCAGCAGATCGCACCCATGGCCGCCATCAAGGCCGCCGAGCCGATCACGCCCACGGCGAGATTGCTCTCGGCATGACCGATGAAGCCGTAGCGGAAGCCGTCGATCAGATAGAAGAAGGGGTTGTAGTGGCTGATCGTGCGGAACGGCTCGGGCAGGTTGTCGACCAGATAGAAGGTGCCCGACAGGAAGGTCATCGGCATGACGATGAAGTTCTGCACCGCCGCCAGGTGGTCGAACTTCTCGCTCCACAGGCCGGCCAGGACGCCGATCATCCCCATGATGAAGCTGGCGGCCAGGGCGAACCAGACGACGGCGGCCAGGTTGGCGATCGTCAGAGGGGCGAAGGGCAGGACGCAGATCGCCGTCACCAGGCCCACCGCCAAGCCCCGCGTCGCCGCGCCCAGGGTGAAGCCCAGAGTCAACTCCAGCGGGCTGAGCGGCGGGGTCAGGAAGTCGGTGGCCGTGCCCATGATCTTGGCCTGGATCAGGCTGGACGAGGCGTTGGCGAAGGCGTTGTTCAGCATGGCCATCATGATCAGGCCGGGCGCGACGAACAGGGCGAAGGGCGTGCCGTGCAGCGGCGGCCGAGCGTTCTGCAACGCCACCACGAAGACCAGCATGTAGAGCAGGGTCGTCACCACCGGCGCGGCCACGGTCTGCGCGCCCACCTTCCAGAACCGGCGCACCTCGCGCAGATAGAGGGTGCGCACCCCGATCCAGTTGATCCCCGGATAGCGCCGGGGCTGCGGCAGGCCGGAAGGACGGGTCGAGAGCAGATCGGTCATGCGTCGCCAGATGCGCTTTGAGGCTTGGCTGCGCAAGGGCGGGCTTGGGGCTTCGGCGGACTTCCCAAGAAGCCGCCTGGGCGGCTGCCTGCCGCCATTCCAAGTCCTCCTGGGCGTTAACCCCGAAACCGATTCAACATCTGGTTTCTGTGGACAGCGCGATTCGCACATATTGCGTCTCTTAACGGCTGGTTTACGATTAGTTGTAGGTCAAGGCCCAGAGGGGGACCCTGGCCGCTACATCTTGAATCCATTTCGCCGGAGGGTGGCATGACCGCAGGCTGGACCGAGGATCGCGTAGGCGCGCTGAAGAAGCTCTGGCTCGAGGGCCAGTCGGCCAGCCAGATCGCCAAGCAGTTGGGCGGCGGCGTCACCCGCAACGCCGTGATCGGCAAGGTGCACCGCCTGGGCCTATCGGGCCGGGCCGCGCCGTCGCAGCCGGCGCGCACCGCCGCTGCGACCTTCCGCACCGCCCGGCCGCGTCCGGCCGCGCCGGCGCCCGCACAGCCTTCGGCGCCGCGTCGCCTGGAGGCGGTGCAGGCCAAGCCGGTGCAGCCGGCCGCACCGGTCCCCGCGCCGATCCCGGACCTGCCGGGCACGGCCACGGTCATGACCCTGGGCGCCCACATGTGCAAATGGCCGATCGGCGATCCGTCGTCGCGCGAGTTCAGCTTCTGCGGCCGCCGCGCCTCGGAAGGCGTCTATTGCGTCGAGCACGCCCGCGTCGCCTACCAGCCGCAGACCAAGCGCGGCGGCAAGGACGGCGCCAGCGACCTGGCCCGCAGCCTGCGTAGGTATATTTAAGGGGCGCTATCGCTCGCGAAGCGCCCGGCCGCCGCGCGGGCGGCGATGGCGCAAGAACAATGGGGGTCATGCCCCTGTCACAGATGCTCCCTATGGAGCCGACCTCCCCCTCGCCGGCCCGCGCAAGCGGCCGGCGAGATTTCAGGGGGCGGGGCTGCGGTTCATCCGGGTTGACGCAGCCCCGACCTGCTCTCGATCAGTTCAGCACCCGTCGCGCGTCGGGCGTGTCCAGCGAGAACGCCGGGATCGCCGCTTCGAAGCCGCGCCCCTCCGCATCCGTCATATAGTAGGCCCCGACCATGGAACCGGTCGACGTTCCCAGCGGGCATCCCGAGGCGTAGGCGTAGCTGTCGCCCGGCGCGATGACCGGTTGTTCGCCGACCACGCCGGGGCCACGCACTTCCTCCACATGGCCGTGGCCGTCGGTGATGACCCAGCGGCGCGCCATCAACTGAACCGGCCCGCCCGTCAGGTTGACGATCTCGACCTGATAGGCCCAGACCCATCGCCCGCCCTCGGGATCGGACTGGCCGGCCAGATAGCTGGGCCGCACCCGAACAAGGACGCCGTTGGTCTCGGCGGTATAGGCAGGCCCGTCGTGCATGGGCTATATGCTCGCCCCGCCGCGCGCGGGCCGCAAGCGTGACTTGGAGACAAGCCGCGAAAACCGTGTGAGACAGACGGCATGACCTTCCAGACGCCCCGCCCCGGCATCCTGCCCGCCCAGTCGATCGAGACCCTGATCGCCACGGGCGCGATCACGTCGGACACGCCGTTCGACGCCGATCAGGTTCAGCCCGCCAGCCTGGACCTGCGTCTGTCCGACCGCGCCTGGCGGGTGCGCGCCTCCTTCCTGCCCGGCCAGCGCAAGGTCGAGGAGCGGATCGCCGACGTGGCCATGCACGCCATCGACATCACTGGCGCCGGCGTGGTGCTGGAGAAGGGCTGCGTCTACATCGCCCGCCTGCAGGAGCGGCTGAGCCTGCCCAAGGGTTTGATCGCGCGCGCCAATCCCAAGAGTTCGACCGGCCGGGTCGACGTCTTCGTGCGCCTGCTGACCGATCGCGGCGCCAGTTTCGACGACGTGGACGAGGGCTATGACGGCCCGCTCTATCTGGAGATCGCGCCCCAGACCTTCTCCATCCTGGTGCGGCCGGGCACGCGGTTGAACCAGCTGCGCCTGAAGGCCGGCGAACCGCCCAAGCTGGAGACGCGCAGCGTCGGCGTCGATCTGCAGGGCGGCGAGATCGTGGGTTTCCGCGGCCGTCGCCACGCAGGGGTGGTCGATCTGGACCACATCGACGGCCACGATCCGCGCGACTTCTGGGAGCCGCTGTCCCTGCGGCGCGGCGAGCTGCTGCTGGATCCGGGCGAGTTCTACATCCTGGCCTCGTCCGACGATGTGGAGATCCCCGTGGACCAGGCCGCCGAGATGACCCCCATCGATCCGTCGGTCGGCGAGTTCCGCGTCCACTACGCCGGCTTCTTCGATCCCGGCTTCGGCACCGACGAGGCGCATGGCGCGGGATCCAAGGGCGTTCTGGAAGTGCGCACCCACGACACGCCCTTCCTGCTGGAACACCGCCAGATCGTCGCCCGCCTGGTCTATGAGCCGCTGACCGAACGACCCAGCCGCCTGTATGGCGAAAGCGGCAGCCACTACCAGAGCCAGGGGCTGAAGCTGTCGAAGCACTTCCGGCCGTGGTGACGGGCGTGAATGGTGAACCGTGATTCGTGACTGGTGAACCTGCAACTCACGAGTCACGACTCACCGACCTCAGGTCAGCCGATCCGCCTTCCTTAGGCCGGGGAACATCGCCGCCCAGGCTCCGGTGGCGGCCAATGCGCCGAAGCCGCCGAAGACCGCCGCGCCGACCGCGCCCAGCAGCCGCACCACGACGCCGGAATAGGCCTCGCCCAATTCGTTGGAGGCCCCGATGAACAGCATCGACACCGACGACACTCGTCCGCGCATGTGATCGGGCGTGGCCAGCTGGATCAGGGTCTGGCGCACATTGACCGAGATCATGTCCGCCGCCCCGCCGATCAGCAGCGCCAGGCCGCTGAGCCAGACGATCTTGGACAGGCCGAAGGTCAGGGTGCACAGGCCGAACAGGGCCACGGCCGAAAACATCCACCGCCCGCCGTTCCGCCGGATGGGAAAGCGGCTGAGATAGACCGCCATGCCCAGGGCGCCCACGCCGAAGGCCGCACGCAACAGACCGAACCCCTCGGCGCCGACGTGCAGGATGTCACGCGCGAAAATCGGCGTCAGCAGGGCCACCCCCGCCAGCAGCACCACCACCAGATCCAGCGAGATGGCGCCCAGCACGATCTTGGTCTTCCAGACATAGGCCAACCCCTCCTTGACCGAGTCCACCGCCGACAGACGGTGCTCGACCGGGGCGGGCCGGCCGCTGGTGCGGATCAGGACGAAGGCGGCGACCGCCAGCAGGAACATCCCCAGCGCCACCGCATAGGCCAGCGGCACGCTGCGGCCGACGATCACGCCACCCAGGGCCGGGCCGGCGATGGCGCCCGTCTGGAAGGCGATGGACTGGGCCGCGATCGCAGGCGGCAAGGCCTTGCGCCCCACCACCATCGGCAGGAAGGCCTGGCTGGCCGGCGCCAGGAACGCCCGCGCGGCGCCGAACAGGGCGGCGACCGCCAACAGCCCCCACAGGGGCGGCGAACCGTGCAGCGCCATGGCCAGGAAGGACCCCGCGCAGGCCGCCTCGATCAGGATGGATATCCAGACGGTCGTCTTGCGATCGCGCCGGTCCGCCATCGCGCCGGCCGGCAGGGTGAAGGCCAGCAGCGGCAGGAACTGACATAGCCCGACCAGGCCCAGATACAGGCTGGCCTGCTCGATCGGATGATCCCGCCGCGCGATCTCATAGACCTGCCACAGCAGGGCCGACGACTGGATCTGGATGGCCAGCACGGCCACGACCCGTCCGAACCATAACAGGCGGAAATCGCGGATTCCCCAAGGACTGGACGGGCCTTCGGGCGGCGCGGGCGGAGCAGGCGGCGTCGGCGCGCCGGTGTCGAGGGATTCGGTCGTCACGTTCTTCGCGGATACTTCGGATAGGGCGTCCCATCCCGGTGGAAATAGCGGTCCGCGCCCTCGGGCAGGACCATGTCGATGTCGGGATAGTCGCAGGGCGTCACGGTCGGGCTGCGTGTGCCGACCTCCAGCAGAACCGCCTCATGGTCGGATCGGTTCTCGATCTTGTGGCCATTGGCGACGCCGGCCTTGAAGCCCGCGCAGTCGCCGGCGCGCAGCACGGTCTCTCCGTCTTCCTCGACCAGCACCACCTCGCCCTCGACCACCCAGACGAACTCGTCTTCGGCGGCGTGCCAGTGGCGCTGGCTGGACCAGGCGCCGGCGGGCAGGCGCAGCAGGTTGACGCCGAACTGGTCCAAGCCCGCCGCATCGCCCAGCTTCCAGCGGCGACGCGGCTTGCAGGGGCCGGCGAATTCCTCGGGATAGGTCGTGCCGTCGCCGCGCGGGGCGGTCTCGATGTCGATCCTGGGCATGGGCTTCTCGCGGGTGCGGTATGCTCCTAAAGCATAGCCGCATGAGCCGTGCATCAATTCCCGTGATCGATCCTGTCGAACTGACCCGCGACCTGATCCGCATTCCCTCGGTCACCCCCGCCGACGAGGGCGCGATGGACGTGCTGGAGCGGCGACTGACGACGCTGGGCTTCACCTGCCGGCGGCTGGCCTTCGAAGGGCCGGGCGGGACCGGCGACCATGCGCGGATCGAGAACCTGTACGCCCGGCGCGGGACCGCCGCCCCCAACCTGTGCTTCGCCGGCCATACGGACGTCGTGCCGGCCGGTCCGTCCGATCAGTGGTCGTCCCAACCGTTCGAGGCCGAGGTGCGCGACGGCGTGCTGTATGGCCGGGGCGCGGTGGACATGAAGGGCGGGATCGCCGCCTGGGTCGCGGCCGTGTCGCGCGTGCTGGCCGAGGGCGAGGTCCCCGGCAGCCTGTCCTTCCTGATCACCGGCGACGAGGAAGGCCCGGCCCTGCACGGCACCAAGCGCGTGGTCGAGGCCCTGGCCGCCGAGGGCGAGGTCATCGACGCCTGCGTGGTGGGCGAACCGTCGTCGTCCCAGCAGCTGGGCGACATGATCAAGGTCGGGCGGCGCGGATCGCTGAACAGCTGGATCACCGTCCACGGCAAGCAGGGCCACGTCGCCTATCCCGAACGTGCGGCCAATCCGGCGCCAGTGATCGCCCGGCTGATGACCCGGCTGAACGACCATGTGCTTGACGACGGCTATGAAGGGTTTCCCCCGTCGAACCTGGAGATCACCACCATCGACGTCGGCAATCCGGCCACCAACATCATCCCGGCCCAGGCGCGCGCGCGGCTGAACATCCGCTTCAACCCCAGCCACACGGGCGACGCGCTGATCGACTGGCTGAACCGCGAGGCCGGCGCCGTCCAGGCCGAGACCGGACTGCGCATCGAGCTGGAGCATCTGTGTTCGGGAAACGCCTTCCTGACCGAGCCAGGCCCCTTCGTCGAGGCGGTGCAGGACGCGGTCGAGGCCGTGCTGGGCCGCCGCCCCGAAGCCTCGACCACCGGCGGCACCTCCGACGCACGCTTCATCCGCGCCTTGTGCCCGGTTCTGGAACTGGGCCTGGTCGGCCAGACCATGCACCAGATCGACGAGCGCGTGCCGGTGGCCGAGCTGGAGGCCCTGACGGCGGTGTATCGACGGGTGATCGAGACGGTGTTCGAGCGGTTGTGACGCTCGGATGAAATTTCGCCGTTCGGCGGAGCGGTGCGTTCAGGCGCGCTTGTGCGGCCGAGCGCGAACGGCGATCCTCGGTCCATGGCCGGCAATGATTTCAAGAGCACCAGCACCGAATGGCGCGACGTCGTCCTGGTGTGCCGCAAATGCTCCAAGAAGCTGGACGGCGGGTTCGGCCCCGGCGGCGACCTGACCCTCAAGAAGGCGCTGCGGAAATATTTCCACCTGAAGAAGGGCAATAAGGGACGCAAGGGCGACCTGATCGTCACCGGCGTCGACTGTTTCGACGTCTGTCCCAAGGGGGCCGTGATCGCGGTGAACGCCGCCCGGCCCAAGCAGCTGCTGATCGTGCCGGCGGGCGCCGATCTGCTGGAGGTCAAGGCGCGGCTGGGCCTGCAGGACCACCGCCGGGTGCGCGCCCCGTTGGTCCCGGTCGAGGATTGAGCGACGCCGGCCGGCGACGCGACGCCTTCCTTCCGGCCGAAACCCGTGCCAGACGGACCAGATGGACGACACTCGCATCGAAAAGCGCATCGGCGTGCAGGCGGATTCCGAGCGCATCTGGGACCTGATCGCGGATCTGGACGCCTGGGCCCGCTGGAACCCGCACGACCGGGATGTGGACGGCGCCATCGCCTTCGGCGGCCGGCTGCATATGACGGAGACCTGGCCCGGCATGGAGGATCGGCGCGCCACCGGCCAGGTGGCCGAATGGCAGCCGCTGGCCCGACTGGTCTGGGCCGAAAAGCGCGGTTTCCTGTTCCGCACCCTGCGCTACATCGAGATCGAGGAGCTGGAGCGGGGCAGCTGCATCCTGGCTTCCGGCGTGCTGTTTTCGGGCCTTCGAGCCGAGCTTCACATGGACAAACATCGCAGCGCCCTTCGACGCGGCCACGCGGCGATCGTCGAAGGCCTGAAGGCGGCGGCCGAGGCCTAACCCGCGCCGCTGGCGGCGGCCGAGGCCTTCATCGTGTCCATGATGTTGATGATCGCCGGCCCCAGGATGACCACGAACAGCACCGGCAGGAAGAAGACGATCATCGGCACGGTCAGCTGGGCCGGCAGGGCCGCGGCCTTCTTCTCGGCCGCCGACAGGCGCAGCTCGCGGTTTTCCTTGGCCATGACCCGCAGGGCCGAGGCCAGGGGCGTGCCGTAGGTTTCCGCCTGCGTCATGGCCGTCGCCACCGCCTTGACGCCGGGATGGTTGTTGCGCCGGCCCAGGTTGTCATAGGCCATGCGGCGATCCGGCAGATAGCTGAGTTCGGCCGCCAGCAGCGACAACTCCTCGGCCAGTTCGATGGAGGAGCCCCCGATTTCGGCGCTGACCTTCTGGATCGCCGCCTCGATCGACATCCCAGACTCCACGCAGATCAGCAGCAGGTCCAGCGCGTCCGGAAACGCCTGCATGATCGAGGTGCGGCGCTTGGAGATCAGGTTCGACAGATAGATGTTGGGCGCATAGAAGCCCGCCACCGCCGCCGCCATGCTGGCCGTCACGCGCATCATCACCGGCAGGCCGAAGTCGTTGACGACAAACAGATAGAAGGCCGTCAGCGCCATGAAGACGAACGGCGTGGCGAAGCGGAAGAAGTAGAAGGCCGTCACGGGCCGGGGGCCGCGAAAGCCCGCCTGGGCCATCTGGTCGACGACCTTGGGGTCTTCCAGCAGCTTGGTCAGGTTCAGCCGCTCGACCACGCGCTTCTTGAAGCCTTCGTCGGTCTGGCGCAGGCCGCCCGATCCCTGGGGTCCGCCCTGGATGGCGGCGCGCGAGCGACGGCGCAGTTCGTCGCGCCGTTCCGACACCGCCTTCATCCGCTTGTTCAGGTCGGCCTGCCCCACCACGGTCGACAGCAGGGTCAGGACCGTGGCGAACACCGCGATCCCGACGCCCATGCTGAGCAGGTTGCGCGGGTCGGTCAGGAAGATGAGGATGCCGTTCATCGCCCTGCCCTAGAACTTGAAGTTGATCATCTTCTTCATGGCGAGCACGCCGAACGTCATCCAGACGCCCGCCACCAGAAGCATGACCTGACCGCGCATGTCGGTGAACAGCAGCCCCATGTAGGCCGGAGCCGTCAGGCTGACCAAGGCCATGACCACGGGCGGCAGCGAGCCGATGATGCCCGCCGAGGCGATGGCCTCGGACGACAGGGCCTTGATCTTCTCGGCCATCAGCCGGCGCGAGCGCAGCACGGTCGACAGGTTGCCCAGCGCCTCGGCCAAGTTGCCGCCCGTCTTCTGCTGGATGGCGATGACGATGGTGAAGAAACGCAGTTCCGAGGTCGGCATCCGGCCGTGCATCTTGTCCAGCGCCTGCTCCAGCGTCATGCCGACGCCCAGACCCTCGACCAGCCTCTGGAACTCCGGTCCCAGCGGCGCGGGGCTCTCGCGGGCGATGATCTTGAAGCATTCGTGGACCGGCAGGCCCGATTTGATGCCGCGCACGATGACGTCGACCGCGTTGGGGAACTCCAGCGAGAACTTCTTCATCCGCTTCTTGCCCAGGAAGCCGACGACCCAGCGCGGCAGGCCCAGGGCGAAGACGATCGCCGCGCCCAGGGCCACGAAGGGATGAAGGCCCGCGACCAGGGCGACCGGCAAGGCGATCAAGCCCAGGACGGCCGAAACGATGTAGAAGGTGCGCGGACCGATCGACAGGCCGGCGGCGGCCAGGCGCGAGGACAGGGTCTTGCGCGCCTTGCGCCCCTGCTTCTCGGCCTCCTGCAACTGCAGCATGATCTGCTTGCGGCGGGCCTCGGGCGTGTTGGCTGCGGCCGCCTTGCGGGCCGTGGCCTGGGCCGCCTTCTTGCCCGCGCCCATGGCCTGGGCGCGTTTGACCGCCTGGGCGCCGGAATCGTCGCCGCCGACCAGCACCCAGCCGACGCTGGCGATGGTGATGAAGGCCAGGACGGCGGCGAGGATCGGCAGCATGGGCCCTACTCCGCCGCGTCCAGCGCGTCGGCCAGCTCGCGCTCCAGCCCATAGTAGCGGGCGCGGTCCCAGAAGCGGGGCCGGGCGATGCCGGTCGAGCGGTGACGGCCGACCACGCGGCCGTGCTCGTCCTCGCCCGTGATGTCGTAGACGAACAGGTCCTGGGTCACGATCACGTCGCCTTCCAGCCCGACCACCTCGGTTATGTGGGTGATGCGGCGCGAACCGTCGCGCAGGCGCGCGGCCTGAACGATGACGTCGATCGAGCCGACGATCATCTCGCGGATGGTCTTGGA
>NZ_DLMO01000132.1 GCF_002479325.1 Brevundimonas sp. UBA7534 | reverse complement strand
CGCTCTTCCGATCTGATGGTGAGTCAGCCGAGTTGGCCGACAGTGGCCGTTTCCACACCGCCGGCGTGGGTGCCGGGGATGCCGCCCGCGACGGTCGCGAACTCGGTGTAAACCGGCGTCTGCGTCAGGGTGGCGTACGTGTCGCCCAGAGCGCCAGCGCCGATGACAGCGTCGAACACGACGTTAAAGGCGTTGACGCGGTCGATGACCTGCAGGGTGTCGGTCAGACCGTCGATCGGCGTGCCGGCTTCGGTGCGCAGGGTGGTGGTGACAGAAACGTCGTTCGGGCCGCTCGGCAGGATCGGCAGATCGAGGTTGAACGACGAGCAGCCGGCCGACGAGTTGGAGATGATGTAGGTCACGGCCGACGAACCAGCTTGGCCGCCCGAAGAGATCGTGGCGGTGAAGGTCGGGCAAGCGCCGCCAGTGTCGGCGGTGATGTTGCCACCGGTGACGCCGGCGTCGAAGGTGCCGCCGGTCAGGGCGACGGTCAGCAGCACGTTGCCCGACGGCAGGCTGGAACCGCCCGACAGGGTGTCGGCCAGTTGGAACACGGCGCTGTCGCCAGCGTCGAACGTGGCTTCTTCGGCGAGCGGGTAAGGCAGGAAGCCGGTGGCCGGCGGGGTCGCGGCGACGAGGTCGCCGGTGTTGATCACACCGGGCACGCCGCCCGGGCCGGTGCGGAAGGTCAGGTCGTGAGCGCTGGCGGCGCCCGCGAAAGCCAGGACGGACAGAGCCGACGCGGCCAGAAGGATGTTCTTGGTCATAAGGATATGGTCCCCTCAGAGAAGCCTTGGTGTGTGGACGAAGCCAACTTTAGACGCCTTCCGGCCACAGTCCTGAACTCGAATTGAGTCGGAGGCTGCGTCCACGGCAACCGCCTTGTATCCCGCGCGAAACGGCGGCGTCAAGCCGGATATGGCCAAAATCGGGACGGGCTTGAGTAATCGAAAAACCGATTGAATTCCGCGATGTGGGAAGGGGAAATTGGTCTTTCCGACGTTCGCCGAATGTGGCTCGGGCGCCGCAGTCGGGGCGCGAAGGCGAGACTTTCGGGCTTTTTCAGAGGTGAAATGGTGGCCTGATGCGGTGAAATCTTAAGGCCAAGGTCACTTTTCTATCAAGATTTCACGGTTCGACTTGTCACTTTTGAGATGACTTCGATAAGTCGAAGCTGGCGGCGACAGCAACGCATGAATGGGCCGCGGGTTGCACGTCGCGTCAAAGACCCAAGGCGGCGCGGATCGCGCGCCAGTCGACGTATTTGAAATTCTGGGTTCCGACGTCGTTGACGTCGTCCTGGATGACCACCAGACCTTCGGGAAAGGGGCCGACCGGGCCGTTGGCGGCGGCCAGGCCGTCAGTGCCGGTCACCCCATCGACCGCGCCGTCGACCACGACGAACCGGCCCTTGTATTGCGGCGCCGCGCCGTCGATGCGCCAGACGGGGAAGGTGGAATCGCCCTGGCTGGAGCCGATCAGATAGCGGGCGTCGCCGTCCGCGATGGTGGTCAGCCCTTCCGCGTCGGCGACCAGGACGCCCGGCGCGATGGGCTGGATCACGGTGCGCGCCGCGCCGGAGGCGGGGTCAAGGCCATAGCGCCACAGGCCGACGTTCTCTTCGTTGATGTAGAGGGCGTCGCCCGCCTCGTCGGCGGCGCAACCTTCGGAAATGGAGCCGATCTCGGCGCGGCGGACCTCGCGCGCCACAGGCTTTCCGGCCGCGTCGGCGGTCACGACGAACTGGCGCAGCTCCCCCTCGTGCCCGACCAGGACGGCGTGGATCTCGTCGCCGCGCCTGCCGAAGCAGAAGCCGTAGGGCTCGACCACGTCCGTGGTGATGGAGCCCCAGTAGCGGACGCCGTTGTCGCCGGTCCCGGCCGGATCGAACAGATAGAGGGCGACGCCGGTCTTGCCCGGCGTGCGGTCGCTGGCGCCCAGCAGCAGCTGGGGCCGCCCGGCGACGCTGATGCCCTCGGCAACGTCGACGTTGTTCAGCAGGCCCTCGGGCATGAACTGCAGCACCTGCCCGTCGAAGCCATAGATATAAAGACCCGACTTCTTGTCCGTGCCGGCGACGAAGCCGGGCGTCTGGCGGCCCATGACCGTCACGGGACGGGCCGAGGCCCAGACCGCCGGGTCGTCGGCGGCGTCGTCGCCGACGGTGCCGACCGAAGGGGTTTCCAGCGTCGCCATGACCGGCGCGCCCTGGCCGACGAAACCTTCGCCCTCGCCTTGGAAGTCCACCTCGTGCGTGGCGCAGGCCGCCAGCAGGGAAAGGATGGAGGCGGCGGCCGTCAGGCGAGCGGCGAAACGAAACGTCGGCATGGCGAACCCCCGCATATGAAACGTCGGCGCCCTGATCATCGTCGCGTGCGGCCAGGTCAACGGCGCGAGAATGACGATTTCCCTTCGCTTTGGTGACGACCGATCCCGATACGGAAGTTTCGTCATGCGTCGTTCCCAAAACGGCGATGCAGTCGTCGCGGAACCGTCGTTATCGCTTCGCGCCTCGGCGATATGCGCAGCGCCATTCGTCGGCGACCGCGCCGGCCCAGGGGATTTCGCATGAAACTGCATCTGCTCGCGGGCGTCTCGCTCGCGTCCGTCGCCGTCGTTTTCGCCGCCGGTTCGGCCCAGGCCGATACGGCCGTCGCCGCCGTCTCGGCCGCCATCGCCGGAGAGGTCGTGCACGGCCGCGTGGTCAATGGCGCGGGCGAACCGCTGCCGGGCGCCGAGGTGCGCGTGCGCGGCTCGGCCCAACGCGCAGTCACCGACACCCAGGGCGAGTTCAACCTGGTGCTGCCGACCGGCCAGGCGGTGCTGGACGTCAACTACATCGGCCTGCCCTCGACCAGCCAGCCGCTGACGGTCGCAGCCGGCGGGGCGGATCTGTCCATCGTCCTGGGCGGGAGCGCCACGGACCTGGCCGACGTGGTCGTCACCGGCGTGATCTCTGACGGGGTGGCGCGCTCGCTGAACCAGCAGAAGAACGCCGACGGCACGCTGAATATCCTGTCGGCCGACGCCATCGGCCGCTACCCCGACCCGAACGTGGCCGAGTCGCTGCAGCGCGTGGCCGGCATCGCCATCCAGCGCGACCAGGGCGAAGGCCGCTACATCAACGTGCGCGGCGCGCCATCGGCCTTCACCGCCGTGTCGGTGGACGGCGTCCAGGCGCCCGCCGTCGATCCGGGCACGCGCGCGGTCGACCTCGACACCCTGCCCAGCGACATCGTGTCGAACGTCGAGGTGTCCAAGACCCTGCTGCCCAGCCAGGACGCCGACTCCATCGCCGGCGCCGTGAACATAAAGACCCGTTCGCCCTTCGATCGCCGCCGGCTGGTGCTGAACGGCTACGGCGGCGGCAGCTACAACGACTACGGCGGCTCGGACGTGCGCGCCGGCGCCACCGTGTCCAACGTCTTCGGGCCGAACGAAACCTTCGGCGCCCTGGTCTCGCTCAGCTATTCGCAGACCAACCGACGTCCCGAGAACGTCGAATCCGGCTGGACCAAGATGGAGACGCCGGAAGGCGGCGAGGTCTTCGCCCTGGAAGAGAGCCTGTTCAAGGACTACGACACCGAGCGGACCCGCCAGGCCGTCACTGGCGCGCTGGAATACCGCCCGTCGGACAACTTCCGCGCCTGGCTGCGCGGCTCGTTCGCCCAGTTCGAGGACGACGAGTACCGCAACCAGCTGCTGCTGACCTATGACGAGGACAACCTCCAGCCCGGCGCGACCGACAGCGCGGCGGAATTCTCTGAGGTGACGGTCGAGCGCCAGCTGCGCCACCGCACCCAGAAGAACGAGATCACCATCCTGTCGCTGGGCGGCGAGCGCACCTTCGGCAACGGCGCGGTGTGGGACGCCAACCTGTCGTGGGCCGACAGCGAGCAGACCTATCCGAACCGCAACGAGCTGCTGTTCCGCTCGGAGCTGGAACCCACCGTCTCCTACGACTTCTCGGGCGACCACTACGAGCCGACCTATTCGATCTTCCAGACGCAGGAGCACCTGGACGCCTCGGAATATGCGTTTCGCGAGAACGTCTTCCGCTCGAACACGACCCAGCAGGAGGACGTCGCCTTCCAGACCAATTTCGAACTGCCGTCCAACGTCGGCGGCCGCGACGTGACCTGGAAGTTCGGCGCCAAATATCGCACCCGCGACGTGACCGCCGATGAGGAGCGGTTCCGCAGCCGCGCCGCGGCCGATGCGCCGGCCCAGACCTTCGCCGACCTGATCACGGACACCGAGTCGCGCAACTACGGCTATCTGCTGGGCTACAAGTTCGACAACGGCCTGGTCGACGACTATTTCGCCAGCCACCGTGCGACCTCGGCCCGCCGGATGCCCGACTCGGTGGTCGCCGACTATGAGGCGCAGGAAGACATCCTGGCCGGCTACGGCCAGGCCCGTTTCGACATGGGCGCGACCAATGTCATCCTGGGTCTGCGCGTCGAACAGACCAAGTTCGAAGGCTCCGCCCCAACCTATACGGTGACCGAGGACGGCGATGAGATCTATTCGACCGCCAGCGTCGATCGCGACCAGACCGATTTCTTCCCCAGCCTGACGGTCCGTCACAGCTTCTCTGACAACCTGATCGGACGCTTCGCCCTGACGCGCTCCATCTCGCGGCCGGAGTTCAGCCAGATCGTGCCACGCCGCATCGAGGAAACCGACGGGACGGACATCTCCTACGAGATCGGCAACCCGGACCTTGAGCCGACCCTGTCGAACAACGTCGACCTGGGCCTGGAATACTATTTCGCCTCGCTGGGCGTGGTGTCGGCCAATGCTTTCTACAAGGACCTGACCGATTATCGCTACATCCTGACCTACGAGGATGAACTGAACATCGGCGGGACGGTCTTCGACGCCGAATTCGAGACGCCGATCAACGCCCCGGACGGCCACATCGCCGGTCTGGAGCTGAACTGGCAGCAGAAGTTCGGCTTCCTGCCGGGGCTGCTGTCCGGGTTCGGCGTGTTCGCCAACTACACCTGGACCGACGCCGAGATCACGACGGACCAGCCCTATGGCGGCCGCACTGACTTCGCCCTGCCGGGGCAGTCGGACAGCAACTACAACGTGGCGGTCTTCTACGAGAAGGCCGGCGTCAGCGCGCGCCTGTCCTACACCAAGCGCAGCGACTATCTGGAAGAGATCGACGCCGACGATCCCGACTTCGACCTGTATGTCGAGGGCCGCGAGCAGCTGGACTTCACGGCCAGCTACGACTTCGGCAACGGGGTCGAGGTCTTCACCGAAGCCAAGAACCTGACCAACTCGGCCGGCACCCGCTACTACGGCTCGCGCGAGCGGACCTACGAGTACGAGAAGTTCGGCTACAACGTCTTCTTCGGCGTGCGCTTCAAGCTCTGATCTCCGATCGGAAGCGGCGAGGGGGCCGGGCGGCGACGCCCGGCCCCTTTTCGTCGCCCGCGACCCTCCAAAGGTCGAGTTCGGGCCCCATATGGGGGTGGGGCGGTTGACCCCGGCGGGGCGTCTGCCTACAGCCCCGCATAGTCTGCATTTGCGCGTCGTCTCCCCCGCGCCGAACGATCAGAGGACACCATGGCCGAAGCTTCCTACGACGTCGTCATCATCGGGGGCGGCCCGGGCGGCTACAACGCCGCGATCCGCGCCGGTCAGCTGGGGCTGAAGGTCGCCTGCGTCGAGATGCGCGAGACCCTGGGCGGCACCTGCCTGAACGTCGGTTGCATGCCCTCCAAGGCCCTGCTGCACGCCTCGGAAATGTGGGACGCCGCCAATGGCGAGTTCGCCAAGATCGGCATCGAGGTGAAGCCCAAGTTGAACCTGCCCCAGATGCACAAGGCCAAGGACGACAGCGTCGGCCAGCTGACCAAGGGCATCGAATTCCTGTTCAAGAAGAACAAGGTCGACTGGCTCAAGGGCAAGGGCAAGATCACCGGCAAGGGCAAGGTCGAGGTGACCGCCGCCGATGGATCGGTTCAGACCGTCGAAGCCAAGAACATCGTCATCGCCACCGGCTCGGAGCCGACCCCGCTGCCGGGCGTCGCCTTCGAGGACGGCAAGGTGATCGATTCCACCGGCGCCCTGTTCCTGCCGGCCGTGCCCAAGAAGCTGATCGTCGTCGGCGCCGGAATCATCGGCCTCGAGCTGGGCTCGGTCTGGCGCCGTCTGGGCGCCGAGGTGACGGTGGTGGAATTCCTGGACCGCATCACGCCGGGCATGGATACCGAAGTCGCCACGACCTTCCAGCGCACCCTGACCAAACAGGGCATGACCTTCAAGCTGGGCGCCAAGGTCACGGCCGCCAAGTCGGCCAAGGATGGCGTCGAGCTGACGGTCGAGCCGGCCGCCGGCGGCGACGCCGAGACGATCAAGGGCGACGTGGTGCTGGTCGCCATCGGCCGTCGTCCCTACACGGATGGCCTGGGCCTGGACAGCATCGGCGTGACGCCGGACAAGCGCGGCTTCCTGGATCACGACCACTTCAAGGTGGCCGACGGCGTCTGGGTGATCGGCGACGTGACCCACGGCCCGATGCTGGCGCACAAGGCGGAAGAGGACGCTGTCGCCGTGATCGACACCATCGCCGGCAAGTACGGCCACGTCGACTACGCCCTGGTCCCCAGCGTGGTCTACACCTTCCCGGAAGTCGCCTGGGTCGGCCAGACCGAGGACCAGCTGAAGGCCGCCGGCATCCAGTACAAGAAGGGCAAGTTCCCCTTCGTCGCCAACAGCCGCGCCAAGATCAACCACGAGACCGACGGCTTCGTGAAGGTGCTGGCCGACGCCGCGACCGACAAGGTTCTGGGCGTCCACATCATCGGCCCGCAGGCCGGCGAGATGATCCACGAAGCCGCCATCACCATGAGCTTCGGCGGCGCCTCGGAAGACATCGCACGCACCTGCCACGCCCACCCGACCCGCTCGGAAGCGGTGCGCCAGGCGGCGATGGATGTCGAAGGCTGGATGATGCAGGCCTGACGGCCGCCCGGCGGCGCCCTAGCGCAGAACGCCCAGCAGCGGCAGGCACAGCACGCCCGCCGTCACCATGGTGTAGGCCGCGAAGGCGTCGACCGACAGGCGGCGCCCGCGGCGCGCCACGGGCTTGCGAAGGCGCGTCTCGGGGGCCGGCCACAGCAGATAGGCCGCCTGGATCAACCATCCCGCCAGGAAGGCTGCGACCGCCAGCGGGCTGAGCAGCGCCAGCGCCACGCCCGACAGCAATACGAAAAGCCCTCCCAGGGCGATCACCAGGTCGGCCGCCCGCTCGCGCGGGCTGGGCGCCAGGAAGCCGGGCAGGGCCGCCTGGACGCGCCAGTTCGCCCACGCCTGATGCAGAAGCATCAGTCCCCCCAGGCCGTAGAACACCCCGATCGCGCGCGCCGCCCACTCCATGGCGAGAATATGGCCATGGAATTTATCGGCTGTAACGTCCCGAAATGAGAAAAGGCGGCGATCCTTTCGGACCGCCGCCTCCAAGACACAATCGCGGATATGCGATCCTACAGGTCCAGCAGGGCGCGTTGCGGGTCTTCCAGCAGTTCCTTGACGCGGACCAGGAAGGTCACGGCTTCCTTGCCGTCGACGATGCGGTGGTCGTAGCTGAGGGCCAGGTACATCATCGGACGGATCTTGACCTCGCCGTTGATGGCCATCGGGCGCTGGACGATGTTGTGCATGCCCAGAATGCCCGACTGCGGCGCGTTCAGGATCGGCGTCGACATCAGCGACCCATAGGTGCCGCCATTGGTGATGGTGAAGGTGCCGCCCTGCAGCTGGTCAAGGCTGAGCGAGCCGTCGCGCGCGGCCTTGCCCAGGGCGGCGATGCCCTTCTCGATACCCGCCAGATTCAGCGTGTCGGCGTCGCGCAGGACCGGAACGACCAGCCCCTTCTCGGTGCCGACGGCGATGCCGATGTCGTAGTGGTTCTTGTAGATGATGTCCGTGCCGTCGATCTCGGCGTTGACCGCCGGGATTTCGTGCAAGGCCGCGATCACCGCTTTGGTGAAGAAGGACATGAAGCCCAGCTTGACGCCGTGGCGCTTCTCGAAGGCTTCCTTGTACTGGCTGCGCAGGGCCATCACGTTGGTCATGTCCACCTCGTTGAAGGTGGTCAGTTGGGCGGCGGTGTTCTGCGATTCCTTCAGGCGACGGGCGATGGTCTGACGCAGGCGCGTCATCTTCACCCGCTCCTCGCGCGGCTGGTCGGCGCGGGGCGCGGCCGGAGCGGCGGCGGCCGGGGCGGGGGCCGCCGACTGGCCGATGGCGGCGATGGCGTCGGCCTTGGTGATGTTGCCCTTGGGGCCGGTCGCGGCGATCGACTTGGGATCCAGGTTGTTCTCGGCGACCACGCGCTGGACCGCCGGCGACAGGGTCTCGTTCTTGGCGCCCGAGACCTGGGCCGACCCCGTGTTGGCGGGGGCTGCGCCCGTAGCGGGCGCGGACGGCGCGGCGGCGGCCGATGCGGCGGCCGATGCGGCGACAGAGCCGATCTTCTGGCCCGGGGTCACGGTCGCGCCTTCGTCGGCGGCGATGGTCAGAACGCCATCGGCCGGGGCGGAAACCTCGACGGCGACCTTGTCGGTTTCGATCTCGACCAGCAGTTCGTCCTTCTTGACCGCCTCGCCGGACTTCTTGAGCCACTTGCCCATCGAGCCTTCGGCCACGCTCTCGCCCATGGTCGGCACATTGATGTCGACGGCTTCGGACGCCGCGGCGGCGGGCTTGGCCGCCTTGGCGGGCGCTTCCTTGGCCGGGGTCGGCTTGGCGGGCGCGGCCGCGCCGCCTTCGGAAACGGAGCCCAGGACGGCGCCCGGCGTCACCGTGTCGCCCTCGGCGGCCTTGATGTCGCCCAGCACGCCATCGGCCGGCGATACGACTTCCAGCGAGACCTTGTCGGTCTCCAACTCGACCAGCAGTTCGTCCTTCTTGACCGGATCGCCGACCTTCTTGGTCCATTTGGCGATGGTGGCTTCGGTGACGGATTCACCGAGGGCGGGGGTCAGGATGTCGGCCATATCGGGTCCAGCTGTCTTTCGGTCGGTCTTGCAGGCTTATCAGGCGAAGGCTTCGTTGGTGAAGGTCTCGAGTTCCTTCAGGTGTCGGCTCATCAGGCCGGCGGCGGTCGAGGCGGAGCCGGGACGGCCGACGTAACGGGCGCGTTTGGCCGCCACGTCCAGCTTGTCCAGCGTCAGTTCGATCCACGGATCGACGAAAGTCCAGCCGCCCATGTTCTTGGGTTCTTCCTGACACCAGACCACTTCCGCCTTGGGGAAGCGGGCCAGTTCCTTGCGCAGCGACTGGATCGGCCACGGATAGAACTGCTCCAGGCGCAGGATATAGACGTCGTCCACCGCCTGGCCGTCCTTGGCCTTCTTCTCGCGCGCGTCCAAGAGGTCGTAATAAACCTTGCCCGAGCACAGGATGACGCGGCGGATGTCCTTGTCCGCCTTGATCTTGACCCCGGCGATCTCGGGCCGGGTCTGGGCGTCGTCGTGCAGCACGCGGTGGAAGGACGAGCCTTCCGCCAGGTCGGCCAGGGCCGAGGTGGCCTTCTTGTGACGCAGCAGCGACTTGGGCGTCATCAGGATCAGCGGCTTCCTGAACGAGCGATGCATCTGGCGACGCAGGATGTGGAAGTAGTTGGCCGGGGTCGTGCAGTTGGCGACCTGCATGTTGTCTTCGGCGCAAGCCTGCAGGAACCGCTCCAGGCGGGCCGAGGAGTGCTCCGGACCCTGGCCTTCGTAGCCGTGCGGCAGCAGCATGGTCAGGCCGCTCATGCGCAGCCACTTGCGCTCGCCCGAACTGATGAACTGGTCGATCACCACCTGGGCGCCGTTCACGAAGTCGCCGAACTGGGCTTCCCAGCACACCAGGGTGTTGGGGTCGGCGAGCGAATAGCCGTATTCGAAGCCCAGCACCGCCTCCTCCGACAGGGCCGAGTCGATGACCTCGAAGTTGGCCTGGCCTTCGCGCAGGTTGTTCAGCGGCATGTACCGCTCTTCGGTGGTCTGATCGATGACGCCGGAGTGACGTTGCGAGAAGGTGCCGCGCACCGAATCCTGGCCCGACAGGCGAACCGGATAGCCTTCGTCCAGCAGGCTGGCGAAGGCCAGGCTCTCGGCGGTGGCCCAGTCCAGCCCCTGGCCGGAGGTGATCGCCTCGCGCCGGCCGTCGATGACCCGCTTCAGCGTCTTGTGCATGTCGACGCTGTTGGGAATGGTCGTCAGCCGGTGGCCGAGGTCCTTCAGCTTTTCCAGCGGCACGGCGGTCTCGCCGCGCTGTTCTTCCTTCTGCGCCGCCAGGCCCTTCCACTGGCCGTCCAGCCAGTCGGCCTT
>NZ_DLMO01000175.1 GCF_002479325.1 Brevundimonas sp. UBA7534 | reverse complement strand
GTCGGGGAGGTCAGTGGTTTCGCTGGGGAGGTATCGGTTCGCAAATTCCCTCGTGTGATCCTGAACAAGTGGAGGCAGGCGATAGCTAGTTCGAAGATGCGCCCACCTGCCGCCGGCGAACCCCATGCCGTTCATCGCTTCTTCCGTCCAAGCCTTGCCGGTCCCGTAAACGTCTTGAGTGATGTCCGCGACCAGTAGCATTTCTCCTTCTGGAGCAAGAGCCATCCGTAGAATGTTCCACCATTCGGGCTGATAGTCCTGCCCTTCATCGACAAGTATTGTTTCAAATTTTTCAGGACGGCCCGTTGATAGCGCGTGCGTGGCAAGTTCTGGAACACGACGCATGATAATATCATCTTGCTCGGATTTTCTCTTCTTAGAGAAGTCCTTGAAAAGTGCAATGTAATCATTCCCCATGTCAGCTTGTTCGGCCGCTCGTCGACAAAATAGATGGAAGTGATCGAACTGAATCATTTGCATCCCGCCTCGACCAGGGCGAGCCCGCACTACCAAGTCTTTAAGGTAGTGCCAGAGTGTAATATTGAAGGTCACAACTAGGACGGATTTTCCGTCTCGCGCCCGCTGGGCGGCGCGCGCAGCGAGAACGAGTGACTTACCCGAACCCGCTGGTCCCTTTACGCGTCTGTAGCCTGTTGCAGGCCACGTCACGACGAGATTTTTTTGGACCGCATCAAGTTCTAGCGGGAGCCGTTGTGTTGATGAGAAATCAGGCTCGACAAGCCAACCACGCAGATCAGCCGCAAGCGTATCGTTCATCAGATAGGATTTTTCTCGACAAGACTCGGGGAACACAGCAGCAATATCCCCTCGGCCGATTTCTTCCATGCCGCTAATTGGGCTATACTTAGCGAACTTGTCGTCTTCCGAATTCTTGATGAACGGAGAGAAAAGTGACCGCACTGATTCTGCGCGCGCAAAGGGAAATATGACCCCAGCAGTGATGGCTCCGTAACCGTTCTTCTGTGCGAGGCGCGGACAGTAGAGGTTGTAGATGCTCTGCTTATAGGCATCGACCTTGGTGACGGGGTTCTGGCTTTGAAGCGAAAACTGCCGCCCGTCCTGTTCGCCCATCAAGACCGGAAGTCCGTATTGGTCCTTCTTCGTGAAGTATCGCAGCGCGCCCAAGTTCCAGTCTTTCACCTCGAACACACCAATTCCCACGTCAGGGTTTAGCAGGACGAAATCAGGACGAAGGCCATTCAGATGCGGTTGGAGATATATCTCCCATCCTGGCGGAAGCGTATCGTTGAACATCTCGAACACGAGGCGTTCGCCTGGCGTCAGAGGCTGCCGAAGATCGGCAAACGCCTCAAGCGGTGGTGAAATCAGACGTGGCATAGCCAGTCAGTATCAGGGAGTTGGCTCCCAGCGAACCTCAGTTGGTAGGTGTGCAAATTTCCGTTTTTCGACACCGTTGGGTTTTATGGCTGCGAGGCTATTGGCATGGCGAGAGCGACGAGCCTCAAGGCTTGGTCACGGCGTCGCCGAAAACATTCACTGCTGAAGCGACGCCACTGCCTCGATGCGCCTCACTCGCTGGCCTTCGGCTGCGCTCGTGATCGCCTTCGGCGATCGGACCTTCGGTAGTCAGGTCATCCCTTACTGCCCGTTCGTCAGTCCCATCATTCCTGATACAGACCCGGTTCTGCGTAGGCGGTCAGGAAGGCAACCATCGTCTCGGCCTCCCGCATTGAACTGAGTGTGACATATACTGCGACGCTCCAGGCACTGCCGCCAACAGGCACTCCCTGCTCGACATCGACGGCTTCGAGGGGCACGTCCTCTTGGTTGGTGAAGCGCATGTGCGCGAGCATATCAGTGCGGATGCGTGACCCAAGCCAGACCGCTTCCGCCTCATCGGCGCAGTCGTCGATTCTGACCACGGCGATGACCCAGCCATCGTCGAGGGGGCGGACGCCGACGTAGACGGTCTGTCCGCCTGGGATAAAGTCGGGGGCAGAGAAGTGGTGGGCAAGGCCATTTTTAAGCGGCGGATACATTACGGTTAGCGCTGCCAGCCCGCCGTCTTGATCATCGCCCTAGCGACCGCCGCCGGGTCCGGTGCCGTAGCAATGATACGGCCGTCGCACAGGCCAATGAAGCCTTTGCCGTCGTAGGCGTGCGCGACCTCGTAGAAGCGCCGGCCACGGGTAAAGCGGATCGGACCAGACTTGAAACGAGGGATCATCGTGCGATCTCCCAGCCTTGATACAGCCCCGGCAGCGGCACGACGCGGACATAGCCGTCAGCTTTCAGCTTGGTCAGGCAGGCCCCGATGCGCTTCCTCATGAGGACCACGGTGGCATCGTCTGCCTTCAGCCCACGCAGTTTGATCTGTTCATGAACGATGTCGAGCGCTGTCAGTGGGTGGTCGGCCGCTTTCAGCAGCCTCACTACCAAACGGACGACCTCGCCCTTTTTGGCGCGATGCTTCGTCGGGTAGCGGATGATGCGTGTGGGGTCGGCGTTTGGATCGAACAGACGGATCGCGGCGTCGATGTGATCAAGATCGCAGATCACCTTCCGCTCTTCGGCGCGCAGATGCTTCAGCATCCCGGCCAGTTCGGTGCGCTTCTCGATCAGACCGGCGACGGTGTTGGGGCGTTCGGGCTTCTGTTCCATGAAAAGAACGTAGCAAGAACAGTTAGATGCGTCTCAAACCGTTAGGTGTGTTTGCGCCATAACAGCGGAGTATTCCGCCCAGGCCTTGGACTCCCTGCGCCAGCCGCTGGAGACGGGCGAGATCGTGGTGGCCCGCGCCAACGCCCATGTCCGCTATCCAGCCCGATTCCAGCTGGTGGCGGCGATGAACCCCTGCCGCTGCGGCCTGGGCGGGGCCGGACGCGGCGCCTGCGGCAAGGCGCCCCGGTGCCAGCGCGACTATCAGAACCGCATCTCGGGCCCGATGTTCGACCGCATCGACCTGACGGTGGAGACGCCGCCCGTCACCGCCGCCGACATGGCCCTGCCTCCGCCCTCCGAGGGCACGGCCGAGGCCAAGGCGCGCGTCGCCGCCGCCCGCGCCGCACAGGAGGACCGCGCGCGTGAAGCCGGTCTGGACGCCTCCCAGGGCCTGAACGCCAGGGCCGGCGGCGAGACGCTGGATCGCTTCGCCACGCCGGACGAGGCGGGGCGCATGCTGCTCATGCGGGCAGGCGAAGCGGGCGGCCTGACCGCGCGCGGCTGGACCCGGACCCTGCGCCTGGCGCGCACCATCGCCGACCTGGACGGATCGACCGGCGTGCTTCGCCGCCACATCGCCGAAGCCCTGATCTATCGCCGCGCCACGGTGGGCGCCCAGGCGGACTTCGACCGGCGCACCACGCATCGCGGCGATGCGCCCTTCGGCCTGCGTGAGGGTGGCGGGGGCCAGGCGGCGTTCCTCTCTTCGTGAACGGCAGGGGATTTTAACGCCTGTGCGCTAGGTCGGTGGCCTGTGGAGGCGATCATGGCGCGACGCGCGGCGAGCAAAGACACCCAAGACCCGAACGCGCCCGCCGTCGATCCGGCGCAGCAGTTCCTGCGCCTGATGAGCCACGAGATGCGTACGCCGCTCAACGGGGTGATCGGCATGATCAACCTGTTGCAGCGCACCCGTCTGGACGGCGCCCAGCGCGCCTATGCCGAGACAGCGCGCCAGTCGGCCGAGCACCTGCTGGGCCTGGTCAACGACCTGCTCGACTACGCCCGGCTGGAGGCCGGCAAGCTGGAGTTCGACCTGGCGCCGGTGGACGTCGAGGGGTTGGTGCGCGGCGTCGCCGAACTGCTCAGCGCCCGCGCCCACGAAAAGGGGCTGGAGATCGCCTGGTCCGTCGCCGCCGATGTTCCCGACATCGTCGCCGACGAGGGGCGGCTGCGCCAGGTGCTGTTCAACCTGGCCGGAAACGCGGTCAAGTTCACCGCCGCCGGCGGCGTCCGCATCGGCGTGGAACGCGCCGGAGGAACCGCCCTTCGCCCGCTGCTGGCCTTCGTCGTCGACGACACCGGGCCGGGCGTCCCGGCCGAGGCGCGCGCGCGCATCTTCGAGGAGTTCGGCCACGTCGATTCCTCCGACGCCGCCCGCTTCGACGGCGCCGGCCTGGGCCTGGCCGTGGTGCGCCGCCTGGCCGAGGCGATGGGCGGATCGGTCGCGGTCGAGGACCGGCCCGACGGCCACGGCGCGCGCTTTCGCCTGACCGCCTCGTTCGAGGCCGTGGCCGTGGATCGCGGTCGGCCGCTGGAAGGACAGGCCGTGGCGATGTGTTCTCCCGACCCGTTCGTCGCCGGCGCCGCCGCCGCCCAGATCGAGGCCGCAGGAGGGCGCATCGACCCGGACGCCCCGGTGATCCTGGTCGACCACGCCCTGGCCGAGGCCGGAGGGATCGTCGCCGCCCCGACCGGCCGGCGCGCCGTGATCCTGCTGCGTCCCGCCGACCGCGACCTGATCGCCCGCTATCGCGGCGCGGGCTATCAGGGCTATCTGATCAAGCCCCTGCGCCGCGCCTCCCTGGCCGAGCGGGTCCTGGCCGCCGCCGGCGCCGCGCCCGCCCAGGCCTCCACGCCCGCGCCCGAGGACGACCGTGTCGCCCCCGCCCGTTTCGCCGGAACCCGCATCCTGCTGGTCGAGGACAATCCCGTCGGCGCCCTTCTGGCCCGCACCCTGCTGCGCCGCGAGGGCTGCACCGTCGAGACCGCCGCCACCGGCGACGAGGCCGTCGCCGCCCTGAAGCGGGCGCGCTACGATCTGGTCTTCATGGACATGCGGATGCCGGGCATGGACGGCCCGGCCGCCGCGCGCGCCATCCGCGCCACGGGCGACGCCACGCCCATCCTGGCCCTGACCGCCAACGCCTTCGCCGAGGACCGCCGCCTGTGCCTGGAGGCGGGGATGAACGACCACCTGGTCAAGCCCCTGGACCCCGAGGCGCTGCGCGCCGCCCTGACCCGCTGGACGAACCGCGCCAACCGCGCCAAGGTCGCCTGAGTTCAGGCGCCCGCGCTCCGGTCGTCTCGCGGAGCGTATGATGACCAACAGCAGCCCCGTCCCCGCCCAGGGAAAGCCCGCCGGACGTCTGGGCGGCCTGGCCGTCTATGGCGAGCGGCGGGTGTTCATCATGCTGCTGTTGGGGTTTTCGGCGGGCCTTCCGAACCTTCTGATCTTCGACACCTTGTCGGCGTGGCTGCGGGAAAGCGGTCAGACGTTGGAGGTGATCGGCTTCTTCGCCCTGGCCACCCTGTCCTATTCTCTGAAGTTCGTCTGGGCGCCGCTGATCGACCGGACGGCCGTGCCGCTGCTGACGCCGCTTTTGGGTCATCGCCGGGCCTGGATGCTGGTGACGCAAGGCGTGATCGTGTTCGGCCTGTGGTCGATCTCCAGCCTCAATCCCTCCAACGCCCTGATCGCCATCGCCGGCTTCGCCGCCCTGGTCGGTTTCTTCGGCGCGACCCAGGACATCGTCATCGACGCCTGGCGGATCGAGGCGGCCGACGACAGCCGCCACGGCGCCATGGCCGCCGCCTATCAGATGGGCTATCGCGTCGCCATGATCGTGGCGGGCGCCGTGCCGCTGGTTCTGGCCGATCTTTACAACTGGAATCTGTCCTACGCCGTGATGGCCGCTCTGATGGGGGTCGGCATCGCCGGCGTCCTGTTCGCGCCCCGCGAGAAGGCGCATGCGATCCGCGCCATTCCAGTCGGCGACGTGCCGTCGCGGCCCGCACTGGAGGGGCTGGAATGGATCGTGCGACTGCTGATCATCGTCGCCGCCGCCATGATCATGGGCGCCGGCCTGACGGGCCAGCCCCTCACTCTGAACACGCTGCTTGGCCTGTTCGGCCTTGGCGCGGAGGGCAAGGCCGCCGTCGCCGGCGCCTGGGACGCGCGGCCGGAAGGCGTCTATCTGCAGGTCGCGGCGGTGTTCATCGGTCTGGCCGTGCTGGTCCTGGCCTGCTGGCCGCTGCCAAGGGTCAAGACGCGGCCCGGCGCCTATCTGGCGGGCTCGTTCGGCCAGCCCCTGGCGGATTTCTACAAGCGGTTCGCCGGGGTGGCGACGCTGATCCTGGCGCTGATCTGCGTCTATCGCCTGGCCGACTTCGTGCTGAACATCATGAATCCCTTCTACCTGGACCTGGGGTTCACCAAGACCGAACTGGCGGAGGTTCGAAAGGTGTTCGGCGTGATCATGACCACGCTGGGCGTGTTTATCGGCGGCTGGTCGGTGGCGAAGCTGGGCCTGATACGCACCATGGTCATCGGCGCCTTCATGAGCCCGGTGTCGAACCTGGTCTTCGCCTGGCTGGCGACGCAGGGCCCCAGCCTGCCCGCCCTGACGGTCGCCATCGGGATCGACAACAGCGCCACCGGCTACGCCGGCACGGCCCTGATCGCCTATATGTCCAGCCTGACCTCGATCGGCTTCACCGCGACGCAATACGCCCTGTTCAGCTCGCTTTACGCATTGCCCGGCAAGCTGATCGCCTCCCAGTCCGGGCGCATCATCGAGGCGTCGGCCCGCGCGGCGGAAGGGTCGGGGCCGTTCGCCGTCTTCAGGGGACTGTTCGCCCGCCTGCCCGAAGGTTCGCTGGCGGCCGGCGCGGCGACCAGCGGGGTGACGCCGGCCGCCCTCGGCGCGGGTTATGTCGTCTTCTTCCTGTATTCGACCGCCATCGGCGTGTTCGGGATCGTGCTGGCCTTCATCGTCGCCGCCAAGCAGACGCGGCTCCAGGCCGGCCGAGCGCCGGAAGCGGAGGACCCCGCCGTCGCCGCGACCGAGGGCCAGCCCTCCTGACGCCTCAGCGCTTGAAGAAACCGCCGATCATGTCGCCCACCCCGCCGGGCAGCTTGGCCAGCAGGTCGTCGGCCCCATCGACCTGACCGCCCGGGGTAAGGCGGTCGATGGCCTCGGGCAACAGGCCGGCAAGGGTTTCGCTGGCCTGCTGCGGCGAGACGCCCAGCTTCTGCGCGAAGTCGGCTAGCGGGCCGGAGCCCAGGACGGCGGCGATCTGCTCGGCCGAAATTCCGGCGTTGGCGCCCTTGCCGATCCAGGAGCCCACCACATCCCCCAGCCCCGCCTGGCCGAACTTTTCCGCCAGTCCGCCGACCCCGCCCTGGGTCTTGAGCAGATCGCCCAGGCCGCCAGCCGCGTCATCGCCCAGGCCGTTCAGCACCGTGTCGAGAAAACCCATCGTCCGTCTCCCATGCCCAGGTCGTCACGCTAGCACCGGGTGACGACAGAAACGAGAATCCGTTCGCCTGGCGCCGGTCAGCGCTTGGCCTGTTCGGCGCTCTGGCTGACGGCCGACCCGGCGGCCGAGACGTCGCGGCCGATGCCCGAGATGGTGTTGCAGGCCGAAACCGCCAGGGCGGCGGCGACGAGGGACAGGACGACGATCTTGCGCATGACGGTTTCCATGAAGCCAATGGATGACACCCTGCCGCCGACCGGTTTCGTCGTCGGCAAGGCACAGCTTGAAGGTCGCCATTATCAGGCGCCGAGGCGGCGCGCCATCCGCCGCATCATTCCGCCATCGTCGCGAAATCCACCAGGATCGGCTCCCGCTCCAACAGGGCCGTGACCCGGCGGAACGTCGCCTGGTCCAGCGCCGTGGTCGCCGTGTTCGTCAGCGGGTGGAAGTTGACGATGTCTGCCTCCCACAGCCGACGGTCCAGCACGAAAGTGACTCGGCGCTCAAGGTCATTGATCAGGCCCAGCGCCGTGACCGAGCCGGGTCGCACACCCAAAGTCTCCCACATCAAGGCTTCGTTTCCGAACGACAGCCGGTCCGAACCGATGACGGCGGGCGCGCGCTTCAGGTCGATGATCGTGTCCTGTTGCGCCGAGATCAGCCACAGCCGGCCCTTCTTGTCCTTCAGGAACAGGTTCTTGGTGTGGGCGCCGGGCAGGGCGGCCTTCATCTCCAGACCCTCCTCCACGCGGAAGACGGCGGGGTGGTCGTGGGTCGTGTGCGCGATCTCGCGCTCGGCCATCCAGGCCAGCAGGCGGTCGCGGTCGAAGGGCGGGGAAGCGGTCATGGTTGAGCGGCCGGGAACGTCGCGATAGGGAAGTTTCCATGGTCGATACCGTGCAGACGCGCCCGCTGGAACTGGAATGCTATCCGATGACGGCCCGGCCGCCCGATCTGGTGCCCGGTCGCCAGTCGCGCGACTGGATGGACGCCTTCGCCAGCCGCCACCCCTATCGCTGCCTTCCGCTGAACATGGCCAACACCACGGGCTGGGAAATCCTGTGCCCGTTCGGTTTCGCGGCGGAGTGGAACGGCGGGCCGTCGCAGGCCGACATCGTCATCACGCCCGACCGGCCGCAGCACGACATGAAGCATTTCGTCACCTCGCACTTCTCGCGCGGGGTCCTGACGATGCATCCGCAGTACCTGTTCCGCACGCCGCCCGGTTGGGGGATGATGTGCTCGGGATCGCCCAACCATGTGAAGGACGGCATCCAGCCGCTGGTCGGCCTGATCGAGACGGACTGGCTGCCGTTTCCCTTCACCATGAACTGGATATTCACGCGGCCGGGCCGGGTGCGGTTCGAGAAGGGCGAGCCCTTCTGCTTCATCAATCTGATCGAGCACAAGAAGGTCGAGCAGTTCCAGCCGGTGATCCGCACGCTGGAGTCCAACCCGACCATGCACGGCCAGTTCGAGGCCTGGAACCGCGCCCGCACCGACTTCAACCAGCGACTGGCGGGCGGAGACCCGGACGCGGCCAAGGAGGCGTGGCAGCGCTTCTACTTCAAGGGTGAACTGCCCGAGGATCTGGGCGCGGCGCCGGCCAGCCACATCAACAAGCGCCGTCTGAAAAATCCCCGCGTGGGCTGAGGGCCCACGCGGGGATTGGTCGGCCTATCGCGCTTCGCGCTGCTTCAGGCCTGTCAGGGCATGGGGCGGGTGACGCGCGGTCCCAGGTTCTGGATGACCTCGCGGGCGTCGAAGGCGTTGGGATCGCCGGCGGGCTTGGGACCGCGGCCCATCACGATCTCTGCGCTGGCTTCGTAACGGTCTACCTGGCGCACGTCGAAGTCGTTGGGACCCCACGGGTCGAACGGGCGCCAGAAGCCGCCGCGATAATAGCGCCACGACGGACCCCAGTACGGCCCGTAGAAGCTGTTGTATCGCGAATAGAACGGGTCGGGCGATCCGACGAAGCGGGTGTCGCGATCCGTGGCGCGGTTCACCGTGGCGAACCAGTCATAGCCGCTCTCGGCCGTCAGCTCGGCCGAACGCAGCAGCAACGACATCTCGACCTGCTCGCGCGAGGTCAGGGAATTGCCCGAAAAGGACACGCGGTAGCGGTCGTTCTCCAGCCGCTGTTCTGCATAGCCGCCACGCTGGCCGTTGAAGCCGGCGGGCTGATACGGCGTGGCGGTGGCGCACGCGGCCAGAGTCAGCCCTGCGACCGCCGTGATCGCAAGGGTCTTGAGGAAGGGGGCTTTCATGAAATCAACTCCTTGATCGCCGAATTGGGCGCGCTGGCTGCTGAACGACGCATGAACGGCCACGTTCCCGACGAATGCAAGGCCAAGCTTGCGGCGCGCTACAACCTGATGACGATCAATACGGCCGCGGCCAGCAAGAGGATGCCGACGAACAGGCCGAAACCGCGCCGAAACCGGGGCTGGGCCATGCGACGCGACAGCGCGGCGCCGGACAGGGCGTAGGCGCTCATCGACATCATGTCCATGCCGATGACGGCGGCGGCGAACAGAACCAGCTGCGGCGCGATGGGGCGACTGACATCCAGGAAGGGCGGAAGGACGGCCGTGAAGAAAAGCACCGCCTTGGGGTTGGCGATCTGCACCGCGAAGCCGTCGACGAAGGCGCTGCGGCCGCGCCGCACGACGATGCGCTTGGGATCCGCGGCGGTCTTGAAGGCGCCGTGCAAGGCCTTCAATCCCAACCAGGCGACATAGAGGGCGCCGGCCACGGCGATCAGGCGAAACGCCTGGGGGAAGGCCTTGACCAGGGCGCCCAACCCCAGGGCGGCGGCAGCGAACCAGACCAGGGTGGCGGCGTTCACGCCGACCACGCCGACCAGGGCCGAGGCGCGGCCTTTCTCCATGCCTGTCGCCACCGCGAACAGATTGGCCGGGCCGGGCGTGATCGCCATCACGGCCATGACCCCTAGGAAGGTCGAATAGAGGTGCGGATCGACAGGCAGGGCGGACATTGCGGCGATGTCCTCCGCCGTGACGCGCCCGTCAAGCGGATCGAAGCCCTAGCTTCACACCTCGGGCGCCGGCGGCGCGGGGGGTTCGGGCGGGGCCGGCGGCTCGATCGCCTCGACGGCGTCGCCGGCCTGGTCCAGCGCGTACTGGGCGATCAGTCCGTAGGTCTCGATCTGTTCGGGGTCGGGATTGGTCCAGGCGCTATTGGCGACGACGCCCTGGGCGCCGGCGACGCCGCTCTGGATGGCGTCCTGCACCTCTGGATCGTTCAGCGCCTCGGAGACCAGGGCGTCGACGTCGATGTCCTTCAGCGCCTCGGCGGCGATGGCAGAGGCCATGCGGGTCGCCTCGGCGGTGAAGGCGGCGACGTCGGGCGAATACTCGGCCCACAGGGCGGAGATGCGAACGCCCTTCTGTTCGTCGGTTAGACTCTCGTCCTCGGAAATGGCCTCGGCGCGTTCGCCAAAGCGCTCCATCCGGGCCTCGAAGTCGGCCGAAGCGGCTTCCAAACGGGCCTCGGCCGAATCCGGCGCGGCGGCCTCCTGAGCCGTTTCCTGGGCCAGGGCGGACGAAAGCGGCAGAAGAGCCAGCGCGGCGGTCAGGCTGAGGACGCGGATCATGGGAGACCCCCCGTGGACGACCCGCGCAAGGTCGCCCCACGACCGCCTGGGCTCAAGTGAAATCGCGGTAAGGCGACTTACTGAGGGGTCGCCGGAGGCTCGGCCGGGGCGTTGGCGGCCGCTTCCACCTGACCGCGCGCCAGGGCGGGAATGCCGCGGATCTGCTCGGCGGCGGCGGCGATCTGAGCCGAGGCGTCCTCGCCTGACGCGGCCGTCTGGGCGGTCGCGAAGGCCTGGAACTCGGTCACGAAGGCGTCGGCGTCAGACTGATAGCGGGCCTGGATCGCGTCCAGGTCGGTCTTGGCCTTGGCCTTGTCGGCCTGGGCGGCGGCGGTCTGCATTTCGGTCGCCATCGCCTCCATGCTCTGGCCGAACGCCTCTGCCTTGGCTTCGAAGGCGGCCTCTTCCGGGCTCTGTTGCTCGGCGGCGGGCGCCTGGGCCGCCGGCGCGGCTGGCGCCGCATCCTGGGCGAAGGCGGGGGCGGCGAGCGCCAGGGCGGCGACGGCGGCCAGCGGGGTCAGGAGACGCATGGAGAATGCTCCGAGAAATGGAGCCGCCACCCTACGAGAAATCCGGGTGGCGGCAAGCGCAGCCTTACTTGCCGCGCGCGTCCCGTTTGGCCAGCACCCGCAGACGCAGCGCGTTCAGCTTGATGAAGCCGGCGGCGTCCTTGTGGTCATAGGCCTGGACGCCTTCCTCGAACGTCACCAGGTCCTGATCGTAGAGGCTGTAGGGGCTTTCGCGGCCGATGACCGAGACATTGCCCTTGTACAGCTTGACCTTGACCGTGCCTGTGACCTTTTCCTGCGACTTGTCGATGGCGGCCTGCAGCATCTCGCGCTCGGGCGAGAACCAGAAGCCGTTGTAGATCAGCTCGGCGTACTTCGGCATCAGCTGGTCCTTCAGATGCATGGAGCCGCCGTCCAGGGTGATGCTCTCGATGCCGCGGTGGGCCGCGATCAGGATGGTGCCGCCGGGGGTCTCATAGACGCCGCGCGACTTCATGCCGACGAAACGGTTCTCGACCAGGTCCAGACGGCCGATCCCGTTGTCGTGGCCGTACTGGTTCAGGGCGGTCAGGATCGTGGCCGGGCTCATGGCTTCGCCGTTGATCGAGACGGCGTCGCCGCGCTCGAAGCCGATCTCGATGACGGTCGCGACGTCCGGCGCGTCCTCGGGGCTGATGGTGCGCTGGTGGACGAACTCGGGGGCCTCGACGGCCGGGTCTTCCAGCACCTTTCCCTCGGACGAGGAGTGCAGAAGGTTGGCGTCGACGCTGAAGGGCGCCTCGCCGCGCTTGTCCTTGGCGATCGGGATCTGGTTCTTCTCGGCGAAGTCCAGCAGGGCCTCGCGGCTGCGGAACTCCCACTCGCGCCAGGGGGCGATGACGCGGATGTCGGGCTCCAGGGCGTAATAGCCGATCTCGAAACGGACCTGGTCGTTGCCCTTGCCGGTCGCGCCGTGACAGACGGCGTCGGCGCCGACCTGACGCGCGATCTCGATCTGGCGCTTGGAGATCAGCGGCCGGGCGATGGAGGTGCCCAGCAGATAGTCGCCCTCGTACTGCGCATTGGCGCGGAACATCGGAAAGACGAAGTCGCGCACGAACTCCTCGCGCAGATCGTCGATGAAGATGTTCTCAGGTCTAATGCCCAGCTTCAGCGCCTTCTCTCGCGCCGGACCCAGCTCCTCGCCCTGCCCCAGGTCGGCGGTGAAGGTCACGACCTCCGCCCCGTATTCGGTCTGCAGCCATTTCAGGATGATCGAGGTGTCCAAGCCGCCGGAATAGGCGAGGACGACTTTCTTGGGCTTGGAGGCCTCGGTCATGGCGGATCTTTCAGCGACGTGCGGGGGAGATTGAGCGCGCGCATAAGACCCATGCGGGTTGGGTGCAACCCCCTAAGAAAACGCCCGCCCCGGCGAACCGGGACGGGCGAACAACCAATGCCTGGCCGAAGGGTCAGCCCAGGGCGGCCATCAATTCGGGGACGGCGGTCTTGTAGTCGGCGACCAGGCCATAGTCCGCCACCTGGAAGATCGGGGCGTCCGGGTCCTTGTTGATGGCGACGATGGTCTTGGAATCCTTCATCCCCGCCAGGTGCTGGATGGCGCCCGAGATGCCGATGGCGATGTAGAGCTGGGGCGCCACGACCTTGCCGGTCTGGCCGACCTGATAGTCGTTCGGCGCATAACCGGCGTCCACGGCGGCGCGCGAGGCGCCGACGGCGGCGCCCAGCTTGTCGGCCAGCGGGTCCATGACGGCGTGGAACTCCTCCGCGGAGCCCAGGGCGCGGCCGCCCGAGACGACGATCTTGGCGGCGCCCAGTTCGGGCCGGTCCGACTTGACCATCTCCTCGGAGACGAAGGCGGTCTTGGGTGCATCGGCGCCGGCGACCGTCTCGACCGAGGCCGAGCCGTCGTTGGTCGCCGCGTCGAAGGCGGTCGGGCGCACCGTGATCACCTTCTTGGCGTCCGACGACTGGATCGTCTCCAGCGCGTTGCCGGCGTAGATCGGGCGCACGAAACTATCAGACGAAAGGACCTCGACGATGTCCGAGATCGGCGCGACGTCCAGCTTGGCGGCGATGCGCGGGGCGTAGTTCTTGCCGTCGGTGGTGGCGGGGGCCAGGATGGCGTCATAGCCGTCGGCCAGCGGAACCACGGTCGCCTCCACCGCCTCGGCGAGCGCCTTGCCCAGGCCCGCGCTCTCGGCCAGCAGCACCTTGCGCACGCCGGCGATCTTGGCGGCGGCGTCGGCGGCGTCCTTGGCGTTCTCGCCCACCACCAGCACGTCCACGTCGGACGACAGGGCCAGGGCGGCGGTCACGGTCTTGTTGGTGGTGTCGCGGACGGCCGAGCCGTCGTGATCGGCGATGACGAGGACGGCCATTTACAGCACTCCCGCGGACTTGAGGGTTTCGACCAGTTGGGCGGCGCTCTCGACCTTGACGCCGGCCGAGCGCTTGGGCGGCTCGGTGACCTTCAGGACCTTCAGCCGGTCGGCCGTGTCGACGCCGTAGTCGGCGACCGCCTTGACGGCGATCTCCTTCTTCTTGGCCTTCATGATGTTGGGCAGAGACGCGTAGCGCGGCGTGTTCAGCCGCAGGTCCACGGTCACCACCGCCGGCAGCTGGGCCGCCACGGTCTGCAGGCCGCCGTCGACCTCGCGCGTCACGGTCGCCTTGCCGTCGGCGATTTCCAGCTTGCCGGCGAAGGTGGCCTGGGGCCAGTCCAGCAGGGCCGCCAGCATCTGGCCGACCGCATTGTTGTCGCCGTCGATGGACTGCTTGCCCATCAGCACCAGGTCAGGCTTCTCCTCGTCGACCACGGCCTTCAGCAGCTTGGCGACCGCCAGGGGCTCCAGGTCGGTGTCCGACTGGATCAGCACGCCGCGGTCGGCGCCCATGGCCAGGGCGGTGCGGATCGTCTCCTGCGCCTGGGTGACGCCGATGGACACCACGACGATCTCGTCGGCCGTGCCGGCGGCGTGGTGCTCCTTGCCTTCCTTCAGACGCACGGCCTCTTCGACGGCGATTTCGTCGAAGGGGTTCATGCTCATCTTGACGTTGGCCAGGTCGACGCCCGACTGGTCCGCCTTCACGCGGGCCTTGACGTTATAGTCGATCACCCGTTTGACGGGGACGAGAACCTTCATGGGTCTATCCGTGAAATCGCCTGATTGATGGGGCAAGGACATGGAGCGGTCGAGAAGGCCTGTCAACGTAACGCGGCGTCAGGTTTCCTGGCCCGACCGACCCTAACGGACCGAGAGATGAAGCGTTTCCTGACCTTTCCGCGCCTGAGCATGATCTTCCTGGGCGTGTTCGGGGTAATGCTGGCGGGCATCTTCGTGCTGCAGGCCGTCTGGGTCAGCCCCGGCGAGCGGTGCGAGGCGCGCGGCGACTGGTACGACATCGAGACGCGCACCTGCGCCACGCCGATCTACGTGCCCGACATCACCGGCCGCCCCGCCGGCGTCAGCCGCGCCGAGGCCTCCAACGCCAAGAACCGCGAACTGATCGAACTGGAGGCCCAGGTCGCCCAGCAGCGCCGCGCGGTCGACGCCGCCGTGGCCCGTGAACGCCAGGAGCTGAAGGCCCGCGAGGGGCTCTAGCGCGACCCGAGGACGCAGGCGTTCAGGCCGTCGCCCCGCACCGTGCCCATGGCGGCCTGGATGCGGCTGGCGCGGCGGCGGACATAAGGGCCGGGACTGGCCGCCTTGTAGCGGCGCGGCGCGGGCAGGATGGCGGCCAGGCGCGCCGCCTCGCGCGGGGTCAGGTCGGCCGCGTCCTTGCCGAACCAGTGGCGCGACGCCGCCTGGGCGCCATAGACGCCGGGCGCCCACTCCACCACGTTCAGATAGACCTCCATGATCCGGCGCTTGGACCAGACCGTCTCGATCAGGACGGTGTAGCCCGCCTCCAGCCCCTTTCGGACCCAGTCGCGCGACGGCCACAGGAAGACGTTCTTGGCGGTCTGCTGGCTGATGGTCGATCCGCCCCGGATGCGCCCGCCCTCGGCGTTGTGGTCCAGCGCCTTCTGGATCGCCTCCATGTCGAAGCCGTGGTGGCTGCAGAAGCGGGCGTCCTCGGCGGCGATAGCGGCGTCGACCAGGTTCGGCGAGATGTCGTTCAGCCCCCGCCAGCGATAGTCCAGTCCCCGCCCCCCGGCCGCCTGCTGCAGCATCAGGATGGTCGGCGTCGGCGGGACCACCGCGAACAGGGCGACCCCGACCACCGGCACGGCGATCAGGGCCAGAAGGATCAGCCCCAGCAGCCGGCCCGGACGGAACCGCTTGCCCGCCATCTCAGAGGATCGCCACGCCGGCGCGACCGTCCTCGTCGGCCCAGGCGACCTTGTCCGCCTTGGGGCTCAGCGACAGGGCCACGATGGCGGCGCCCTTCTCGGCCTTGACGAAGTTCAGCCCCTGCGCCGCCGGATGGGCGACCCAGACCCGACCGTCCGTCAGGCCGGCGGCGACCAGACCGTGCGCCGCGCGCGCCGAGACCAGATTGACCAGACTGGCCTCGTCATAGCCGATCTCGGTCGCCTCGCGCCCCATCGGGCCGTTGGAGCCGATGAAGGGCCACAGCACCACGCCCTGCGCGCCCGAGGTCGCCATCAACTGACCGCCAGCCAGGAAGGCGACCGAGCGGACCTTGCCCGGATACCCGCCCATCCGCAGGTTCTTGGCGTCCTTCAGCCGCCATCCGTGCAGTTGATTGTCCTGCATCATGGTGACGACGAAGGCGCCGTCGGGCGAGATGGTCACTCCGGTGTGCGACCCGGCCCATTTCAGCAGGGTCGGCTGCTGCTTTTCGATCCGCGCGTACCACAGGGCCGCGCCGCCGTAGGTGGAGGTCGCGATGCGCCGGCCCTTGGGCTCGAAGGCCACGCCGGAGACGGTGCGCTCGTGCTGGAAGTCGCGGCGGAACCCGGTGTCCGCCGGATCGATCACCGACAGGGTGCGCCCGAAGGAGAAGGCCACCAGGCCCGACGCGGCCGAGGCGTCGATGGCGTCGATCCACTGGTTCTTGGCCGTGGCCAGGATTTGAGGGTCCTCGCCGCGCCGGCTCCAGACCACGCGGCCGTCGTCGCCGCCGGTGACGACGCCGTCGCCCGACGGATGCACGGCCGCGCACAGCACCGCCCCGTCATGCGCCTCGATCCGCTGGCGATCGTCGAACCGCACCGAACCGTCGCCCAGGGCGAAGACGGCGCCGGACGCGTCGAACAGGGCGGCGGTGACCTGGGCGTCGAAGTCGAAGTTCATGCCGCTGGCGTTAGCCGGTTGCGACGGGGCCTGCAAATCTTCTGCCTCCCACGACGGGGAGGCGATTCACTACACCGGGTCGGTGGGCTTGGGTTCGACGGACGCGGGGGCCGGCTGGGCCTGGGACGGTTCCTCGGGCAGAGGGATGAACTCCAGGTCGTCCTCCTTGGGCAGTTTCATCCGCCCCGCCTTCCAGTCGGCCTTGGCCTGGTCCAGGCGGGCCTGGCTGGAGGCGACGAAGTTCCACCAGATCAGCCGTTCGCCCACCGGTTCGCCGCCCATGACCATGACGGTCGACTGAGTCAGAGCCTTGACGGTCGGTTCGGCCGTCGGCTCCAGCACGATCATCTGGCCTTCGTGGAAGGTGCGGTCGCCGACCTCGATCGAACCCTTGGCCACGAACAGGGCGCGCTCGCTCATGCCCTCGGCGCCCCGGCCGGGCGGCGGAGCGGTCTTGACGCCGGGCTGCAGTTCCCAGTGGACATAGAACAGGGGCGACGAGACCGGCACGCCGGCCTTGGCGCCATACGCCTCTCCGGCCACCAGCCGCGCGAACAGGCCGCCGTTCTCATAGGTCGGCTGGTCGTCCTCGCCCAGGTGATGGAAGGCGGGATCGGTCTCCTCGGCCTCGTTCGGCAAGGCCGCCCAGGCCTGCATGCCGTGCATCGGCCCGCCGCGGCTCTTCTTCAGCGGATCCGTGCGCTCTGAGTGGACAATGCCCCGGCCGGCGGTCATCCAGTTGACCTCTCCGGGACAGATCGGCTGGGTGTAGCCCAGATTGTCCCGGTGCATGATCTCGCCCTCGAACAGATAGGTCAGGGTCGACAGGCCGATGTGCGGGTGCGGGCGCACATTGATGGCGTCGGCGCCCGGCGCGAACTCGGCCGGCCCCATCTGGTCCAGGAAAATGAAGGGCCCGACCATGCGGCGCGAATGGAAGGGCAGGACACGCCCGACCTCGAACCCGCCGAGATCCTTGCGGCGCGCGTCGATCACCAGTTCGATCATGGTCTTGGTCCCGGGGCGGGAGGCCCGGACGTCGTTATCCGACGTGGGGCGTCACGATGCCAAGAGGCAGGGCGGTCACATTTTTCACGCCGCGCGTGACGATGTGGCTTTCGCAGTCCGAGACGATGCCCAGGGCCAGCAGCTTCTCGCGCAGGAATTTGTCGAAGGCGTGCATGTCGGCGGTGATGATCCGCAGCACATAGTCCTCGCGCCCGGTTATGGTGGCGCACTGGACCACCTCGGGCCATTTGTCCACGGCGGTCTCGAAGATGTCGAGGTTTTCGGAAGACGGCAGGCTCAGCTTGACGATCGCGTACACCTCGAAGTCCAGCCCCAGCAGTTGGGCGTTCAACAGGGTCACGCGCTTGGTGATCAGGCCGGAATCCTCCAGCCGCTTGATGCGCCGCCAGCAGGGTGAGGCCGACAGACCGACGCGATCGGCCACTTCCGCGACCGAGAGGCCGGCGTCCTGTTGCAGGATGTCGAGGATCCGGGCGTCGATGGGATCGAGTTCGTCCGCCAAGGCGTTTCTCCGATTATGATTATCGCGAAATAAAAAACCCGAAATCGCGATTTAGCAAGGTCATATTGAGCGAGCGCCTTCCTAGGGGCCGTGTTATCAGTCGTCCAGAGGAAACACGGACGGACAACGGACGCCCGCATGAACGACAAAATCATGAAGAAGAACAGCCAGCCGCTGTCGCTGCGGGTTCCGGAGCCCTCGGGCCGCCCCGGCGACGCACCGGACTTCAGCCACCTTCAGCTGGACCCGGCCGGGGCCGTCGAACGGCCCGAGACCGACACGACGCCCTATGCGATGCGCGATCACGCCTTTCGGCTGATTCGGGTGCTGGACGACGCCGGAAACGCGGTTGGCCCGTGGAACCCGCGCCTGGACCCGGAAACGCTGCGGCGCGGCCTGAAGGCCATGATCCTGACGCGCGCCTTCGACGACCGGATGCACCGCGCCCACCGTCAGGGGAAGACCAGCTTCTATATGAAGTGCACCGGCGAGGAGGCCATCGCGGTCGCGCAGGGCATGCTGCTCAGCCGCGAGGACATGGGCTTTCCGACCTATCGCCAGCAGGGGCTTCTGATCGCGCGCGGCTATCCGCTGGTCGAGATGATGAACCAGATCTATTCGAACGCGGCGGACCCGATCAAAGGCCGCCAGCTGCCGATCATGTATTCGTCCAGGGACTACGGCTTCTTCACCATCAGCGGCAATCTGGGCACCCAGGTTCCCCAGGCGGTGGGTTGGGCCATGGCCAGCGCCTACAAGGGCGACGACAAGATCGCGATCAGCTGGATCGGCGACGGCGCCACGGCGGAAGGCGACTTCCACAACGCCCTGACCTTCGCCTCCGTCTATCGCGCGCCGGTCATCCTGAACATCGTCAACAACCAGTGGGCCATCAGCTCCTTCCAGGGCATCGCCGGCGGGCTTGAGACCACCTTCGCCTCCAAGGCCATCGGCTATGGCCTGCCGGCCCTGCGGGTGGACGGCAACGACTTCCTGGCCGTGTGGGCGGCGACCCAGTGGGCCGAGGAGCGCGCCCGCACGAACCAGGGCGCCACCGTGATCGAGCTGTTCACCTATCGCGGCGCCCCGCACTCGACCTCAGACGACCCCAGCCGCTATCGCCCCGGCGACGAGCACGAGAAATGGCCGCTGGGCGATCCGCTGGAGCGGCTGCGCCAGCACCTGACCGTCATCGGAGAGTGGGACGACGAGCGTCACGCCACGGCCCTGCGCGAGGCGGTCGAACAGGTCCGCGCCGCCGGCAAGGAGTCCGAGGCCATCGGCACCCTGGGCCAGTCGCGCCCCAGCGTGAAGACCATGTTCGAGGAGGTGTACGCCACCGAGGACTGGCGCCTGGTCGAACAGCGCCGCGAGGTGGGGATCTGACCATGGCCGAGCAATCCACCTTCACCGAAGCGGACCGCAACGACGGGATCGAACCCGACATGGTCGATCAGGACGCGGCCCCGCGGTCGGTCGCGCCCGAGGCCGCCGGCACGGCGCCGATGAATATGATCCAGGCGCTGAACTCGGCCCTGGACGTCAAGATGGCCGAGGATTCCAACGTCCTGTCGTTCGGCGAGGACGCGGGCTATTTCGGCGGCGTCTTCCGCGTCACCGACAAGCTGCAGCAGAAACACGGCCTGACCCGCAGCTTCGACGCCCCGATTAGCGAATGCGGCATCGTCGCCGCCGCCATCGGCATGGGGACCTACGGCCTGCGCCCCGTGGTCGAGATCCAGTTCGCCGACTACATCTATCCGGCCTACGACCAGATCGTGTCCGAGGCGGCCAAGCTGCGCTATCGCTCGGGCGGCCAGTTCACCGCTCCCATCGTGGTGCGCTCGCCCTATGGCGGCGGCATCTTCGGCGGCCAGACGCACAGCCAGAGCCCCGAAAGCCTGTTCACCCACATCGCGGGCCTGAAGGTCGTCATCCCGTCCAACCCCTATGACGCCAAGGGTCTGCTGACGGCGGCGATCGAGGACGACGATCCGGTCATCTTCTTCGAGCCGAAACGCCTCTACAACGGCCCGTTCGACGGCTGGCACGAGAAGCCGGTCAGCCCGTGGAAGGCGCAAGAGCTGGCGCAGGTGCCCACGGGCAAATACGTCGAGCCGATCGGCAAGGCGCGCGTGATGCGCGAGGGGAACGACGTCACCATCCTGGCCTATGGCACCATGGTCTGGGTCGCCTTGGCCGGCGCCGAACACGCCGGCGTGGACGCCGAGGTGATCGACCTGAGAACCCTGGTCCCGCTGGACATCGAGACCATCGAGGCCTCGGTGAAGAAGACCGGCCGCTGCGTCATCGTGCATGAGGCGCCCAAGACGTCCGGCTTCGGCGGCGAGCTGTCGGCCCTGGTGCAGGAGCGCTGCTTCTATCACCTGGAAGCGCCGATCGCGCGTGTGACGGGCTGGGACACGCCCTATCCCCATGCTTTCGAATGGGAATATTTCCCCGGACCGCAAAGGGTCGCAGACGCCATCAAGAGCGTCATGACGGGAGGTCGATAAGATGGGTCGTTTCGTCTTCAAGCTGCCCGACGTGGGCGAAGGCACCGCCGAGGCCGAACTGGTCGGCTGGCACGTCAAGGTCGGCGACATGGTCGCCGAAGACCAGATCGTCGCCGACGTCATGACCGACAAGGCCACCGTCGAGATCACCGCCCCGGTCAGCGGCAAGGTCACGGCCCTGCACGGCGAGCCCGGCGCCATGGTCCCTGTGCGCGGCCCGCTGGTGGAGTTCGAGGTCGAGGGCGCGGGCAATGCGGATGAGGCGCAGAGCCCCTCCGTCTCTCCGCTCCGCTCCGAGCCGCCTCCCCCCGCTACGCGCGGGGAGGAGACCGTGGCCGCATCGTCTCCTCCCCACGCCAGTGGGGAGGGGGACCGCGCGAAGCGTGGTGGAGGGGCTCTAGAAGCCCCCCAGACCCCTGCCGGCAATTACGTCTTCAAACTGCCGGACGTCGGCGAAGGCACGGCCGAGGCCGAGCTGGTCGGCTGGCACGTCAAGGTCGGCGACGCAGTCGAGGAGGACCAGATCCTGGCCGACGTCATGACCGACAAGGCGACGGTTGAGATTACTTCGCCGGTCGCCGGAACCGTGGTCGCCCTGTACGGCGAGGCGGGCAAGGCCGTGCCGGTCGGCGGGCCTCTGGTGGCGTTCGACGTCGAAGGCAAGGGCAATGTCTCGACGCCCGCGCCCGCTTCGGCCCCCTCCACCCCCTCGGGTCCAGCCCGAGGGCCAAAGGCGTCCCCCTCCCCCAATGGGGGCTCGGCGCCGTCCAAGTCTCCCCCCGCCGGGGGGAGCACCCGCGCAGCGGGGGAGGGGGGCAAGTCCGTCCCCGCCCTGACCGGCCGCGCCGCCGGCGAACGCCCGCTGGCCTCCCCGGCCGTGCGCAACCGCGCCCGCGACCTGGGCGTGGACCTGACCTTCGTGCCCGGCTCCGGCCCGGCCGGGCGGATCACCCACGAAGACCTGGACGGCTTTATCGCGCGCGGGGGATCGCAACCCGCGTCGGCCCCGTCCGGCGGCGGCTCGACCTATGCCAAGGCGGAAGGGACGACCGAGATCCGCATCATCGGCCTGCGCCGCAAGATCGCGGAGAAGATGGCCGAGAGCGTCCGACGCATCCCGCACATCACCTATGTGGAGGAGATCGACGTCACGGCGCTGGAGGAGCTTCGCGCGCACCTGAACGCGACGAAGCAAAAGGACCAGCCCAAGCTGAACGTCCTGCCCTTCATCGCCCGCGCCATCGTCGTGGCCCTGCGCGACCAGCCGCAGATCAACGCCACCTATGACGACGAGGCCGGCGTCCTGACCCAGCACGCCGCCGTCCACCTGGGCATCGCCGCACAGACGCCGAACGGCCTGATGGTGCCGGTCGTCCGCCACGCCGAGGCGCGCGATCCCTACGACACCGCGCTGGAGATCGCTCGCGTCTCGGGCGCGGCCAAGGACGGCTCAGCCAAGCGCGAGGAACTGTCGGGCTCGACCATCACCATAACCTCGCTGGGGACCTTGGGCGGGGTGGTCCACACCCCGATCATCAACCACCCCGAGGTCGCCATCGTCGGCCCGAACAAGATCGCCGAACGCGTGGTGGTCCGGGACGGCCAGATGGTCGTGCGCAAGATGATGAACCTGTCCTCCAGCTTCGACCACCGCATCGTCGACGGCCACGACGCGGCGGTCTTCGTGCAACGGATCAAGGGGCTGCTGGAGAACCCCGCGACGTTGTGGATGCGGTGAGATGATCGACCTCAGCATCGAGTCATTCAGACGCCACCTCCGAGCCCGGTTGGAAGCAGCCAAGCGATCCGGAAACACCCAGATCGATGTGAAAGCTGGCGATCTGCATCGCGAAGTCGGGGTCTATCCAAAGGCTGGTCACGCCATGCCGAGTTGTTGTGCCGCTATGCGCCAAGCGATGGGCCCAAAAGATCGGGTTCTGTCGGAGCCGCCCAAGGGACGCGGTGCCTCTTTGACTATTCGCTATCAGTTGGCCGACTAACCAATGACCCAGACCCTCAAGACCAAAGTCCTGATCATCGGCGCCGGCACCGGCGGCTATGTCGCGGGCATCCGCTGCGGCCAGTTGGGTCTGGACACCGTGCTGGTGGACGGTGGCGACGGTCTGGGCGGGACCTGCCTGAACGTCGGCTGCATTCCGTCCAAGGCCATCATCCATGCGGCGGGCAAGTTCGAGACCGTGGCCAAGGCCGCCGACGGCGGCACGCTGGGCATAACTGCGGCCAAGCCGGCCATCGACCTGAAACAGACGGTCGAATGGAAGGACGGGATCGTCAAGAAGCTGAACGCCGGGGTCGCGGCCCTGCTGAAGAAGGCCAAGGTCAAGGTCATCACGGGCTGGGCGAAGTTTGAGGACGCCAAGACCTGCATGGTGAAGAACGATGACGGCGACATCCGCATCACGGCCGAACACGTCATCCTGGCCACGGGGTCCGAGCCGGTCGAACTGCCCTTCCTGCCGTTCGGCGGCGACGTCATCTCCTCGACCGAGGCGCTGAGCCTGTCGGAGGTCCCCAAGACGCTGGTCGTCGTGGGCGGCGGCTACATCGGGCTGGAGCTGGGCATCGCCTTCAGGAAGCTGGGCGCGGAAGTCGCTATCGTCGAAATGGCCGAGCGCATCCTGCCGCTCTACGACAAGGCTCTGACCGATCCGGTGGCGAAGTGGCTGGAGAAGCATGGCGTCGAACTGCATCTGGGTGCGCGCGCTGGAGGCTTCGGTGACGGCAAGCTGTCGATCACGACCAAGGACGGCGAGCCGCTGCAACTGGACGCCGACAAGGTGCTGGTCACCGTCGGCCGTCGGCCCCGCACCCAGGGCTGGGGCCTGGAGAACATGGGCGTGGCCATGGCCGGTCCCTTCGTGAAGATCGACCAGCGCTGCGCCACTTCGATGAAGAACGTCTGGGCGGTCGGCGACCTGACGGGCGAACCCATGCTGGCGCACAAGGGTTCGGCCCAGGGCGAGGTGGTCGCTGAAATCATCGCGGGCCACGACCGCGTTTTCAACCCGGTCACCATCGCCGCCGTCTGTTTCACCGAGCCGGAGATCGTCTCGGCGGGCCTGGGACCGTCCGACGTGGAGGGGCGCGACGACGTGATCCAGGCCGTCTTCCCCTTCGCCGCCATCGGCCGGGCGCTGGCCATCGAGGCGGGCGA
>NZ_DLMO01000156.1:21400-21535 GCF_002479325.1 Brevundimonas sp. UBA7534 | reverse complement strand
CCTCGCGGTAAAAAAGGGGGTCTTGGGCGACTGATCGGACGCACGAAGGGCGGCATGAACACCAAGCTGCACGCCGTGACCGATGCGAACGGAAGGCCCATCAGCCTCTTCATGACAGCGGGTCAGGTCAGCGAC
>NZ_DLMO01000156.1:20505-21197 GCF_002479325.1 Brevundimonas sp. UBA7534 | reverse complement strand
CAGCGGGTCAGGTCAGCGACGACACCGGCGCCGCCGCTCTCCTGGACAGTCTGCCCAGAGCCCAGTGGCGGCGCCGACCACGGCGGTGTGGCATCCGGCATAGCGGTCCGGCACGCCGTGGCGGGCGCGAATCGGGGCGAGATCGTCGCGCTCGATCACCTCGACGGTCCAACCGGCGCCGCGCATATGCGTACCCAGCCGTCGCAGCATCCGCACCACGGCGTCTTGTAGGCGGTCATCCGCCGATCCTGCGCGAACGCCGGACCGGTGAATGCCAGAGTGACGGCGCCGCCGAGCAGCAGACGACGGTTCAATAGGGCCGTCATCAGTGAACCATGAAACGAACGGCGCCCGTCATCTTGTGACCGTCCGCGCCTTCGGCGGCCCAGTTCAGGACGTAGGCGCCGGGCGCCAGGGTCGGCAGGTCGGCGGACACGCGCGTCGTCGCCGCAGCAGCGGCGACAGGAACCACGACGGCGGCCTGACCCTCGGCGGTTACGGTGACGGCCTTCAACGTCATGGCGTGAGGGAAGGTGGCGGTGAACCAGTCGGGCGAACCATCGGTCATGTCCCCATCCGCCGGGCTGGTGACGACGCCGTGGGCGGCATGGTCGGCGGATGCGGCCTGACCGTGAGCGGCGTGGGCGTCATGCGCTCCATGCCCTGCGTGAGCGTCCTGGGCCACGGCCGGC
>NZ_DLMO01000156.1:3540-20419 GCF_002479325.1 Brevundimonas sp. UBA7534 | reverse complement strand
CGTCCTGGGCCACGGCCGGCGCGGCGATGAACAGGCCGGCGGCGACGATCGGAAGCAGGTGGCGCATGTCTTTAATTCCTCAGAACCAGGCCTTCAGGCCCATGACGAAACGGGTGTGCTCGGGCTCGCCGCCTGCCGCGCGGGTGAAGTCGGCGGTGTCGCCGAGCGCGCGGCTCCACTCGACGCCGACATAGGGGGCGAACTCCTTGCGGAACTCGTAGCGCAGTCGCAGGCCCGCCTCGACCGAGGACACGCCCGAGCCAATCTCCAGTTCCGGAATGTCGCTGGCCGAAGCGTCGATTTCGAGGCGGGGCTGAAGGATCAGGCGCTGGGTGATGCGCAGGTCGTATTCGGCCTCGACGCGCGCGGTCAGGTCGCCCTCGGTCGACAGGAAGGCGGCGGCGTCGATCTCCCACCAGTAGGGGGCCAGGCCCTGGAGGCCGAGCACCAGATGCGTCGGGTCCTCGTCGCCCTCGCGGAAGTCCTGGCGCACGCCGGCCTGCACGTCCCAGAAGGGCGAGATGGCGCGGCTGTAGAGCGCCTGGACTTCGCCTTCGGTCTCGCCGTCGAAGTCGCCTTCGCCCTCGGACTTCCACCAGAAGCGGTTGATGTCGCCGCCGGTCCAGCCCGCGACGTCCCAGGTCCAGGCCTCCTCGCCGTCGCCAAAGCCGACCTCAAGGCGGTCGACGATGACGGCCGTGGCGCGCACGTCGCCGTTCTCGCGCCTCAGCATGTCGCGGGCGCCGGTCATGCGGTCCGCGCCCCAGATCGCGTCGGCGGCGTGGGTCGGTCCGGACAGGGCGGCCGGCGGCAGCGGCGGCTGGCGCGGACGGCCTTCGTCATCGGCGCTCGTGGGCACGTTGGGCGGCCCGCTCGCCGCGTGGCCGCCCATGTCGTGTCCGGCATGAGGGTCGGGCTGCGCCGGCATGACATGACCGGCGTGCGGGTCGGCGGTTTGCGTCGGCGCGGGCATGGCGTGACCCGCATGCGGGTCGGCCGCAGGAGCCTGCACCGGAGGCCGGGCCCCGTGCTGGCTATGATCCTGGGCGGCCGCCGCTCCGGCGACCAGCAGCAGGGGCGCGAGCGCGGTCATCAGACGGATCATGCCGCGTCTCCATCCAGCGGACGGACGGTGACGACGTTGAACATCCCCGCGTGCATGTGCATCAGCATGTGACAGTGGAAGGCCCAGTCGCCCGGCGCGTCCGCCGTCAGGTCGAAAGTCACCTTGGACCCCGGCGCGACATTGACCGTGTGCTTCAGCGGCTGATGTCCGGCGGGGCCGCCCGTCACCAGCTCGAAGAAGTGGCCGTGCAGGTGGATGGGGTGGGCCATCATGGTGTCGTTGACCAGGGTCACCCGCACCCGCTCGTTCCGCTCGAAACGGATCGGCTCGACGATCTCGGAGAATTTGCGGCCGTCGAAGCCCCACATGAACCGTTCCATGTTGCCGGTCAGGTGGATCTCCAGCGCACGGGACGGCGGCCTCTGATCCTCGTTGGGGGCCAGGGACACCAGGTCGGTGTAAACCAGCACCCGGTGGGGGACGTCCTCCAGCCCCATCGGCCGTTCGCCCAGGCGGTTGGCCGGGTCCGGGGCGATCATGTCGTTCCCGACGCCGACCGCCATGCCGGCGGGGGCGTTGTCCGGGTTGCGCATGTCATGGTCCATGCCGTCGTGCCCCATGGCGGTATGATCCATCGGCGGGGCGGCAGGCTCGCCGTGTCCCATGGCCGAGTGATCCATGCCCGCCATGCCGCCCATGCCCATGTCGCGCATTGTCAGGGTCGGCACCTCACGCAGCGGCGGGACCTCGGCCGTCATGCCCATACGGGGCGCCAGCGTCGCCCGCGCCATTCCGGAGCGATCCACCGACTCGGCGACCAGGGTGTAGGCGCGGTCCTCGGTCGGGCGGACGATGACGTCATAGGTCTCGGCGACCGAAATCTGGAACTCGTCGGTCTCGACCGGGCGAACATTCTCGCCGTCGGCGTTGACGACGGTCATGGCCAGGCCGGGGATGCGGACGTTGAAGATCGACATGGCCGACGCGTTGATAGTCCTCAGCCGCACCCGCTCGCCGGGGCGGAACAGGCCGGTCCAGTTCTCGGCCGGGCCATGTCCGTTGACCAGATAGGTGTAGGTCGTGCCGTTGACGTCGGCGATGTCGCGCGGGTCCATCCGCATCCGGCCCCACATACGCCGATCCTCCAGCGACAGGCCGTCCTCGCCCGAGATCAGGCCCGACAGGGTAGTGCGCGACCGGTTGAAATAGCCGGGGCTCTTCTTCAGCCGATCCAGGATTTCGTGCGGGTGCAGAAAGCTCCAGTCCGACAGGACGACCACATGTTCGCGGTCATAGGCCACCGGATCGGCGCCCGCGGGATCGATGATCAGCGGCCCGTAGTGGCCCATCGCCTCCTGGAGGTTGGAGTGGCTGTGATACCAGAATGTCCCGGACTGGATGATCGGGAATTCGTACTGGAAGGTTTCACCCGGCCGGATGCCGGGGAAGCTGATCCCCGGCACCCCGTCCATGTGGAAGGGCAGCAGCACGCCGTGCCAGTGGATCGAGGTGTCCTCGTCCAGGGTGTTGGTCACCGACAGCCGCGCCATCTGACCTTCGCGCAGCCGGATGAGGGGCGCCGGCAATGTGCCGTTGACGGTGATCGCATGGCCGGTGCGACCGCCTACGGTGAAGGGGGAATGACCGACGCTGAGCCGAACGTCGGGCCCTTCCAGTGTCGGCAGACCGGCGCGCAGACCAGGCGAACCCGTCTGCGCCCAGGCCGGCAGCATGCCCTGCGCGGCCAGCAGCCCCGCGCCGCCGGTAAAGCCGCGCAACAGCGCGCGGCGGTCTGTCTTGATCATGGTCATGCGTCAGCCTGTGTGTCTGATCCGAATTACGCCAGCCTCGCGCGCATCCCTCGCGACGGCTGGTCGCAGGCCCTCATTTCGAGGGGCCCATCTTGTTCGCCAAGGTTTTGCGGGCGCGGGCGATCCGCAGTTCGACGGCCTTGGCCGACAGCCCCAGAATCTGGCCGATCTCGGCCTGCGACCGGCCTTCCAAGACCGCCAGCAGCAGCGGCGCCCGCTGACCGTCGGGCAGTTCCGCAAGGGCGCGGTTCAGCCGTTCAAGCCGCCGCCGCTCATCGAAGCGGACATCGGCGCCCGGCGCCGCGTCGCCAATGGCCACGGCTTCGGGGGCATCCAGTCCCATGACGCCCCGGACCAGCCGACGCACCCGGCGGCGGCGGCTCCAGTCGCGGCATTTGTTCAGGGCTATGGTCCGCAACCAGGCCCCGAAGGGCCGCGCCGGGTCGTAGCGCCGGATCGACAGCCAGGCGGCGGCGTAGCTTTCCTGGACCAGGTCCAGAGCCTCGTCGGCGTCGCCGACATAGCGGGTGACGAAGCGATGCAGGTCGCCCTTGGTCGCCGTCATAAGGCGCGAAAACGCGGCCCGGTCTCCCTGGGCGGCCTGGACTTCGTCGGTGTAACCAGCCCCCACGCCCGCGTCAGTCGGCGTCGGCGCGCAGGGTCTCGACGACCGCCCGGTCAAACTCTTCTGCCTGCTCGGGCGTCAGCACGGCCCGCATCTCGAACACATGACGGATCGTCGCCTTCTGAAGATCGCCCATGGCGGTATGGAAGTGATCGACGGCGGCCTGGACCTCGGGGGTGTCGCCCCGGCTCTGCGCGATCGCGGCCGACAGCTCGTGATTGGCTTCTCGCACCTTGGCCTCCAGGGGGCCGCGCCGAGCCGAGAAGTCAGCCTCAATGCGGTCAAGCCTGCGATCCTGCGCCTCCGTAAGGTGCAGTCGCTCGTGGACGATCCTGTGCACGTCGGATGGTTGAGCCTGTCTCGCCGACCAATTCATGGCGCACCATGCCGTGGCCGCGCCCACGACCGCAGCCACGATGGCGGTGACAAAGGTGGACCTTGCGCCGCTCATCCCGTGAGGTTCCGAACGTTGAGCGGCGCGGCCACCAACTCGACGCTAAAGATCGACAATTCATTCCGACCGCCCGCGTTGACGGATCCGGAAATGCTCCCGGCCAAACCGCCGACACCGGCGGCAAGGCAAAGCGCCGCAGTGCGCAAGCGCAGTTCGCGGCGCCTGGCCTCGACCTGGGACACCTTTCGCCAGACCTTGGCTTCGAGCTCGCCGAGCGCAGTGACTTCAACACCCCCTCCTTTTGAAATGAGGTCGTAGAGCTCATCCATGCAGGTCGTCTCCTTTTCCCATGCGGGATTGTACGCGTTTGGCGCTTCTCCCCCTCACGAGGGCTGAGTCAGCCCGGTGCGTAAAAATCAGCATAGCTCGCATCCGCCCGCCTGCAGGAGCCGCCGATGAATTCCCTTGTGTTAGCCCTCGCCCTGTCACTCGCTGCACCCGCTGCAATGGCCCTTGACCCCGCTCAGTCGGGCTTACAATCCGACGATTTCAGCGGTGCGGATGAAACGACGCAAACAGCAATGGCCTTGGTTGATGCCTTCCATGTCGCGCTCGGCCGGGGAGATACCGAGGCGGCGCTCGACCTGCTGGCTCCAGACGTCGTTATTTTTGAGGACGGCGCCGCCGAGAGATCCCGAGAAAACTACGCCAGCCACCATCTCCCTGCCGACATCGCTTTCGCTGCAATGACGAACACCGAAGTGAATAGGCGCGCCGCCTGGGTTGAGGGCGAGACCGCCTGGGTGCTGACGGAGGGGCGCCTCACCGGAGAGAGTGATGGTCGGCCGATAGACCGCTTGACGGCCGAGACCATGGTCCTTCAACACCGCAACGGAATCTGGCTTATTCGCCACATCCACTGGTCTTCGCGCGCGCCCGAGTGAGCAAAGCCGGCACCGGGGGCGCCATGTTCAATCGCACCTCGCCGGACCCGGCAGAACCCGGTTCGCATATTTAATCGACGTCCGAGGGCGCAGCCGGTGCGGGCATCTTCTGCTATCGCCCCGCAAAGGCCGGCGGGAAAGCAAAGCGTTGTTGCTCCGGCAAGCCGGAGCCCCAGCGAGAGCCGCAGGCGCGCGCAGGGAAGATCGCTTTCCCGAGAGGGCGCCAGATCTGCTCGCCACCTCCCGCAGGCCGTTGGAAAGAATACCTCGCTTGCGGGGCTTCGTGCAGCGGGCCCCACCTTGCGAGGGGACTGTACCGTGGATGCGTAAGCTTCACGGTACGGCGGGTTTGACGACCGACCAACGCCTATGCGCAAGAGGCCCTCGGGTATGAACCACGATAACAGCCCCGCCCATCGCAAGGCGAACCGCAAGCAGCCTCACCTGGACCCATGATCGTCCTGGCATCCAGATCGACGCCCGCCGGCCATGCCGGCGGGCATGACCATGCGACGATTATAGACTTCCGGCGCCGGTTCTGGTTGGCGCCGGGATTTACACCGACCGTGCTGTTCGCGGCGGTGTTCGTGTCGGCCAGCCCCCTTATCGTCGCGATCAACGCCCAGTTGCTGCGTTTCTACAGGAGCCGCCGATGAGCCTTCGAGCCCATTTAACCCGCGTGATCATACCTCTGCCTGATAATGAGGCGTTCGCCGAGGCGCTCGCGGAAGTCGGCGGATTCGAACGCGGCGCTCTTGAGACGCGGCGCTTTCCGGATGGCGAAACCTATGTTCGGCTTTTGACCAATGTCGCCGACAAGGCGGTTGATCTGGTCTGCAGCCTCGCGAGGCCGGAGCGCCCGACGTCAAGGCCGCCGGCGTTCGAATGGCCGTTCGGCTCGGCGACGAGATCGACCGGGGGCAGCCGCTCCTGACCGTACATGCCGAGACGCGCGGCGAGATGGCCTATGCGCTCGATTATGCTGCGACCGGCGACGTCGTCGCTATTGGGTGGTGATGTGCAGTCAACAAGCGCATCGACGCGCTGGCAGGCGCACTTGTTTGGAACACACCGACGCCGCCCTTCGCATCGGTCGGATCCGATCCGACCGCCCGACCCAACGGTTCTGGCTCGGCCTTCGTCGCGCCAGCCATTCGTAATCCGCCCGATCGCTTCTTTCAGAAAGAGACCAGGATGACCTCCGAACACGAGAAAGGCCGTCACAGCCACGGCAGAGAACCAGCGACCTCGACAGGACAGCTTGTAAAGGATCCGGTCTGCGGCATGCAGATTGATCCCGCCACCGCCAAGCACGGCACCGTTTTCGAGGGCCGGACGTGGCGTTTCTGCTCCGCCGGATGCAAGGGCAAGTTCGACGCCGACCCGGCGCGCTTTGTCGCGCTGGCGGAGACCGAGTCGGCCGCGCAGGGCCATACCCATCAACCCACGAAGGGGGCGCTGGCGACGGACGCTGTTCCGGATGGCGCCGTATGGACCTGTCCGATGCATCCGGAAATCCGCCGGGACGGACCCGGCAGTTGTCCGATCTGCGGTATGGCCCTGGAGCCCCTGGTCGCCACCGCCAAGACGGGGGCCAGCCCGGAACTGAAAGATATGTCTCGCCGCTTCTGGGGGGGGCTGGTTCTCGCGCTCCCCGTCCTGTTCCTCGAGATGGGCGCTCACCTCATCCCCGGGATGCACCATCTGGTGTCGACCGAGGTTTCAATCTGGACGCAGATGATCCTGGCGACGCCCGTGGTCCTCTGGGCGGGCTGGCCCTTCTTCGAGCGGGCATGGGCTTCCCTGGTCCATCGGAGCCTCAACATGTTCACCTTGATCGCCATGGGCACGGGTGTCGCCTGGACCTACAGCATGGTCGCGACCCTGGCTCCAGGCGTCTTTCCGGCGGCGTTCCGCGCCGCAGATGGAACAGTGGCGGTTTACTTCGAGGCTGCGGCCGTCATCACGGTCCTGGTCCTGCTCGGCCAGGTGCTGGAGCTTCGCGCCCGTGAGCAAACCTCCGGCGCGATCAAGGCGTTGTTGAACCTTTCACCCAAAACGGCGCGTCGCCTCCGCCACGACGGAACCGAAGAGGATGTTGCGGTGGATGAGGTCGTGATCGGCGACCGCCTGCGCGTTCGTCCAGGAGAAACGGTTCCGGTCGACGCCGTCGTGGAGGACGGTCGATCCTCACTGGATGAATCCATGGTGACAGGCGAATCCATGCCGGTTACGCGTGCTGCGGGAGACCGCGTGGTCGGCGGCACGCTCAACCAGACAGGCGCGCTGGTGATCGTCGCCGAAAAGGTCGGTCGCGACACCATGTTGTCGCGGATCGTCCAGATGGTGGCGGACGCTCAGCGGACGCGGGCCCCGATCCAGCGCATGGCCGACCAGGTCTCAGGCTGGTTTGTGCCTGTCGTCATCAGCATCGCGGTCCTCGCCTTTGCGGCTTGGGGTTTGTGGGGCCCGGAGCCGCGCCTGGCGCACGGTCTGATCGCGGCGGTCTCGGTTCTCATCATCGCCTGCCCCTGCGCTCTGGGGCTCGCGACGCCCATGTCGATCATGGTCGGGGTCGGTAAAGGCGCGGGCGCGGGTGTTCTCATCAAGAACGCCGAGGCGTTGGAGCGTATGGAGAAGGTCGACACCCTGATCGTCGACAAGACGGGCACCCTTACCGAGGGCAGGCCCGCGGTGACGCGGATCGTGGCCGCCGAGGGCTTTGAGGAAAACGAAATCCTGCGACTGGCCGCCGGTGTGGAGAAGGCGTCCGAACATCCCCTGGCGCTCGCCATCGTCGCGGCCGCCGAAACGCGGTCCATTGGCGTCCCGCCGGTTTCGGATTTCGACTCGCCGACAGGCAAGGGTGCGCTCGGAACCGTTGAGGGACGACGCGTCGTCTTGGGCAACGCCGCCTTTCTGAGCGAATATGGCGTGGACGCGGGAGGTCTCACGCAAATCGCCGACAACCTGCGGCTCGACGGCGCGACGGCGATCTACATGGGCGTCGATGACCGTCTCGCGGGCGTCTTCGCTATCGCCGATCCTGTCAAGGCGACGACGCCCGTCGCGCTCGAAGCGTTGCACGCCGAAGGCATACGCGTCGTCATGCTGACAGGAGACAACCGTACGACAGCAGAGGCTGTCGCTCGTCGCCTGGGCATCGACGAAGTCGAGGCGGACGTCCTGCCGGACCAGAAGGCCGCGGTCGTCCAGAAGCTCAAGGCCGCGGGCAAGGTTGTGGCCATGGCCGGCGATGGTGTGAATGACGCTCCCGCACTGGCCGCGGCGGATGTCGGCATCGCCATGGGGTCCGGCACGGATGTCGCGATCGAAAGCGCCGGCGTCACCCTCCTGAAGGGCGACCTGACCGGCATCGTCAGGGCGCGAAAATTGTCTCAAGCGACCATGTCCAACATCCGTCAGAACCTGGTGTTCGCCTTCATCTACAATGCGGCCGGCGTGCCGGTGGCCGCAGGCGTGCTCTACCCGGTGTTTGGCCTGCTGCTGTCGCCGATCATCGCTGCGGCGGCCATGGCGCTTTCGTCGGTCAGCGTGATCGCCAACTCCCTTCGCCTGAGATCGAAGTCGATCTGACGACGTCATCTGCGTAACAGAGCTTGGGACATTGTGAACGTTTGGCGGCCGCTACGGAGGGCCTGGGGTGCGGTGGGTCAGGTCATGCCGCCGCCTGATCCGAGCCGGAACTCAGTGCCGTCGGCCCACATGCGATGCGGGACGACAGCTGCTTACGGGCCGGCGACGATGGCGCTTCGCCGGCCCGTGGTCTTCATCAGCGGCATGACCCAGCGCACCCTGCGTGGCCGCCATATTCGTGAACGGTGCAATGCCGCGCCGGACGATCTGCCGAGGTTATTGTCGCGGTTTGAGATGTCCCGATTCTTTGGAGACGATGACGACGCTGACTTTCGACCGGCAGGGCGCCCTGCGCATTCTGGATGAAGGGGGGCGAGGTCATTCGCGGGGCCGCCGAGGCGGTTCGGGCGATCCCCCTCCGACCGGTCCGCCCTGGCCCTTGCTACCCCGGTCTCGCCGACGGGCAGGGTTTCAGGCGCGCAGTTCGCGTGCCTGCAACCCTTGCCCAAAGGAGGCAGACATGAGTGCCCAACCCATCGACCACCGCCATCGAAGCGACCGCGCCGCAGCATGGCGCGGAGGTGTTCGTTCCCCTCAACCAGCTCAAGGCGTCGCCGAGGAACGCCCGGAAGACCCCGCATTCGGCAGGGGCTATCGAGGCGCTCGCCCACCGACGTGCATCGTCGCGTTTGACGAAGGTCTCGCCTATATAGCAACCCTTCCTCCGGACTTGGACCCGCCACGATCCTGACGGGAGTTTCGAGTACGTCGCCATTTCGTGTGCGCTCTGTGTGCACTGAGGTGTCGAAAACCCGGAAAAACGTCGCAACACGTCGTAAATTTGAGCGCACACGCCGCCTTCTAACTTTTTGATTTTACTGAAATAATGTTAAAAAATCAAGATCGTAGGCTGTCCGTGGCCCCGATGATGGACTGGACCGACCGGCATTGCCGGGCGTTTCACCGTGCGCTGACGACACGCGCGCGGCTCTATACGGAGATGGTGACGGCGCCGGCGGTGATCCACGGCGACCGGGAACGGCTGCTGGGATTCGATGCGGTGGAGCATCCTGTCGCGCTGCAGTTGGGCGGGTCGGATCCGGCGCAACTGGCCGAGGCCGCGAGGATCGGCGAGGCGTTCGGCTATGACGAGATCAATCTGAACGTCGGCTGTCCCTCCGACCGGGTCCAGTCGGGTCGGTTCGGGGCCTGCCTGATGCGCGAGCCCGAGCTTGTCGCCGACTGCATGGCGGCCATCCGGGAAGCGGTCGGCGTGCCCGCCACGGTCAAATGCCGCATCGGCGTGGACGATCAGGACCCGGCGACCAGCCTGTTCGCCACGGTGGACGCCTGCGCCGCCGTCGGGATCGACACTTTCGTCGTCCATGCACGCAAGGCGTGGCTGAAGGGGCTTTCGCCCAAGGAAAACCGCGACGTGCCGCCGCTGGACTACGCCCTGGTGCGCCGGCTGAAGCGGGAACGGCCGCACCTGTCGGTCTCGATCAACGGCGGGATCGGGTCGCTGGACGAGGCCGAGGCGCATCTGGACGACGCCGACGGCGTGGCTCTGGACGGCGTCATGCTGGGTCGCGCCGCCTATCACGAGCCGGCGATCCTGGGCCAGGCCGACCGGCGGCTCTACGGCGAGGCGTCGCCCGACGTGGACGCCTTCGCGGCGCTGGATCGCTACCGACCCTATATGGTCGCGCGCCTGGCCGAGGGCGTCGCCCTGCCCGCGATGACGCGCCATATGCTGGGCCTGATGCACGGCCGGCCGGGCGCGCGCGCCTTTCGTCGCATCCTGACGGTCGAGGCGATCAAGCCGGCCGCGGGACTGGAGGTGATCGACCGCGCCGCCGATGCGGTGCGCGAGGCCGAAGCCCGGCGCGAGGCGGCGTGACCGGCCAGGGCCTGCCCGGCTAGAAGGCGTCATGTCCGCCCTGCCCCTGTCCGAAATCCTAGCCTTGGCGGCGGCGCTGATCGCCGCGGGCCTGATCGGCGGCGTCATCGCCGGCCTGTTCGGCGTGGGCGGCGGCACGGTCTTGGTGCCGGCGCTCTTCTATGCCTTCGAGACGCTGGGCGTCGGCGGCGAAGGCAATCTGCACACCGCCATCGGCACCTCCCTGGCGACCATCGTCGTCACCGCCTTGCGCTCCCTGGCGGCGCATCGTCGTCACGGAGCGGTCGATGAGAAGATTCTGAGAACCTGGACGCCGTGGGTGGCTCTGGGCGGCGGCGTCGGCGCGGCGATCGCGGGGCTGACGTCGATGGAGGGGCTGGCGATCGTCTATGGCGCCTGCCTGATGCTGGTGGCGGCCCAGATGGGCCTGCTGCCCGACCGCTATGTCCTGCGCCGCGACATGCCCGTTGGCTGGGGGCGTCGGATCATCGGCACGGGCATCGGCCTGCTGTCGGCCATGATGGGCGTCGGGGGCGGGAGCCTGGGCGGCATGACCATGAGCCTGTGCGGACGGCCGATCCACCAGGCGGTGGCCACGGCGTCGGGCTTCGGCGTCGCCGTCGGCGCCACGGCGGCCCTGGGGTTCATGGCGTTCGGCTGGGGCGCGGAGGGACGGCCGCCGTTTTCGCTGGGCTACGTCAACCTGCCCGCCGCAGCCGTCATGGGTGTGATGACGGCGCCGTCGGCGCCGCTGGGCGCGCGCCTGGCGCATCGACTGGATCATCGCCTGCTGAAAAAGGCCTTCGCGGTCTATCTGTTAGGGACGGCGGCGTCTGTCGTCCTCAAAGCTCTTTGAGGGCCATTTAGCGGCGGCCACTTTTCCGCCACAGGTTAACGGGACAAATCCGACGCCGGCGGCGTTGGGAGCCGGTGTCTCCATGAGTTGGACGGATGATCGGCGCTTCCGCTGCCTTCGCCTTGTTCTGGGCCGCCCTTTCGTCCGTCGCCAACGGACCGGTGCCCTACAATGTCGCTGTCGCGGCGGACGAGTTCAGGGTTGAAACCCCTGAGGCCGAGCCCGGTTCCCAGATCGTCGAAGACGCCGCCCGCGCGCTGAGCGCCGAACAGACCGAACTGATGGCCGGCGATCCCGACTGGCGTGCGTCGGCGCGGCTCTATCACGCGGGCGGGGGCGGCGCGACGGGCAACGATTCGCTGGGCTGTCGGCCGATCGCCATGCGCACCGTGGCGGTCGACCCACGCGTCATTCCGCGCCGCACCAAGCTTTTCATCCGCGAGACGGTGGGTCTGCGCCTGGCCGACGGCACGATCCACGACGGCTACTGGTACGCGTCCGATACGGGCGGGGCGATCAAGGGCGCCAAGATCGATCTCTACACCGGCCACGGCCGCGGCTCGATGCGCCCGGCCCAGCGCCTGAACATGCGCACCCTGACCATCGTGGACGCGGGCGATTTCGACGGCTGCCCGCCGGCCTGGACCACCGCCTCGAACTAAGCGGTCACGACGACCGATGAAAAGAAAAGGCCGGCGATCCGCGAGGACCGCCGGCCTTTTCTTTGTCGACTTCAAGACCGAGCCCTGGCTCAGTCCACCTCGGTGACCTGGAGCGTGGACTGCACCATGTCCTCGCCGTAGGTGCCGACCCAGACGTCGTAGCGCCCGCTTTGCGGATTGGTGATGACGACCTTGGGATCCAGCGCCCCGCCGCTGTCGTCGTCGCAGTACCAACGCCCGTTCGGGGCGTTGATCAGCAGGGTGGTGTCCTCCCCGGCCGAGACCTTGAACGTCAGGTCCGCGCCGCCCGCGTCGTAGAAGACCTGAACGTCCGGCGCCGCGCTGACCGAGCCCTCGCAGCCCGACCGCGCCGCCGAGGCCGGAACCGAACCGCCGGCCAGGATCGACTTGGTCCACGGATCGGGCGTGAAGCCCGCGCGCAGATTGACCGTGCCATAGTTGGGCGAGGCGTTGACGTCCGGCCCGCCGCCCCCGCCGCCCCCGCCGCCGCTGGTCCCGCCCAGTTCGCTGATCTCCAGCGTCGACTGGACCATGGAGTCGCCGTAGGTGCCGACCCAGACGTCGTAACGGCCGCTTTGAGGATCGGAGACGACGACCCGCGGGTCCAGCCCGCCGCCGCCGTCGTCGTCGCAGTACCATTGGCCGCTGGGACTGTTGATCAGCAGGGTGGTGTCCTCGGACGCATGGACCCGCACGATCAGGTCCAGCGACCCGGCCTCGTAGAACAGTTGCAGATCGGGCGCCGCACTGACCCGGCCCTCGCAACCGGCCCGCGCGCCCGACGCCGGAACCGAGCCGCCGGCCAGGATCGACTTGGTCCAGGGATCCGGCGTGAAGCCGGCCTCCAGGTTCACCGAGCCGTAGTTCGGCTCCAGCGTGAAGTCCGGCGCGCCGCCGGTCTTCTGCGCGAGAACCACCGTAGGCGACAGCAAGGCCGCCAGCATCGCCGCCGTGGCGATCATCTTCATGGATACCTCCCCCCTGTAACGGCCCCCGCCGCGCGTCGGAAGATACGCCTTTGGCCGCGCCTGTGAAGCTTCAATCGAACAGCGATCGTTCGATCAGAATCGACGCTTGCCCGAGACCGTTTCCCAAAACAGTCGGAAGTCGCCCATCAGGCTCCACAGCGGGTATTTGAAGGTCGCGGGCCGGTTCTTCTCGAAGAAGAAATGCCCCACCCAGGCGAAGCCGTAGCCGACCAGCGGCATGGCCAGCAGCCACCACGGATTCAGCGTCAGCACGAAGGCGACGAACGCCAAGATCACCAGGCCGGTGCCGACGACGTGGATGCGGCGGCACGTCCGGTTGGAATGCTCGTGGATGTAGTAGGGATAGAAGGCCTGGAACGAGGCGTACCGTCCCTGAGGCGGCGTCGGACTGGTCATGACGGCAGCCTGCGCCCGGATCGCGGGTCTGGCAAGCGCAGCCCGCAGGACGCCGTCAGCCGCCGCCTACTGCGCCTTGCCCTTGAAGCCGCCCTTCTTGAAGCCGGCCTTCGGCTTGAAGGGCTTCTTGACGAAGGGCTTGTCGCCGACCGGACGGCCGCCCTCGGCGCCCGGCTTGCCGGAATGCGGCGCCCAGGGCTTTTTCTTGAACGGCGGGCGGACGTCGCCTTCCCCGCCCTCGGCGCGCTTGGCGTAGGGCTTCTTGAACGGGCGTTCGCCGTCTTCGCGGCGCGGACCGCCCGACTTGGAACCGGCGAACTTCGACGCCTTCATCGAGCCCGGCGTCGGCGCTTCGGACGGCGTGATCTTCACCTCCTCGTTGGAGGCGGCGACGGCCGCGCGGAAGGCCTTCTCGTGGGTCTTGGCGATCTCGAACCGCGTCTCTTCCGGGAAGGTGCGGATCGAGCCGATCTGAGGCTTGGCGATGCCGCCCACGCGGCAGATCAGCGGGATCAGCCACTTGGGATCGGCATTCTTGTTGCGGCCGATGTCCATGCGGAACCAGACCACCTCGTCGGGCTGCAGCCGCTCGCCCGGCCAGGGCTGGGCGGCCGTCCCGTCGTCGGCGCGAGCGCGCTCGCGGCGCGGCGCACGGTCGGCGCCCGGATCGGACAGTTCCTCCGGCGCGGGCTGCTCCTTGCGCAACAGGCGGACCAGGGCGGCGGCGATCTCGTCAGGCGTGCGCTCGGCGATCATCCGCTTGGCGACGGCCATGTCCTCGTCCGAGACCTCGGCCTCGAAGTGGGCGGGATCCAGGAGGCGCGCGTCGTCGGCCTTCTTGATTTCATCGAAGGTGGGCGCGCCAGTCCATTGGGCCTCCACTCCGGCCTCGGCCAGCAGGCGCTCGGCCTTCCTGCGGCGCGAATGCGGGACCAGCATGACCGACACGCCCTTCTTGCCCGCCCGGCCGGTGCGGCCCGACCGGTGCAGCAGGGCCGCGCGGTTCACCGGCAGCTCGGCGTGGATCACCAGGCCCAGGTCGGGCAGGTCCAGGCCGCGCGCCGCCACGTCGGTGGCCACGCACACCCGCGCCCGACCGTCGCGCAGGGCCTGGAGCGCCTCGGTGCGCTCCCTCTGGCCCATCTCGCCCGACAGGCTGACCGAGGCGAAGCCCCGCTCCAGCAACGAGGATTGCAGGTGACGCACGCTGTCGCGCGTCGAGCAGAACACCATCGCCCGACCCGCCTCGAACCAGCGCAGGGTGTTGACCGTGGCGTGCTCGATCTCGTTGGGCTGGATGCGGTAGGCGCGGTATTCGATGTCGGCGTGCTGGCGGCTCTTGTCGGTGGCGTCGATGCGCACGGCGTCGTTCTGGTAGCGCTTGGCCAGGGTCGCGATGTCGCGCGCGATGGTGGCCGAGAACAGCAGGGTGCGGCGCTCGGCCGGCGCCTGGTCCAGAATGAACTCCAGGTCTTCGCGGAAGCCCATGTCCAGCATCTCGTCGGCCTCGTCCAGCACGGCGACCTTCAGCTGCGACAGGTCCAGGTTGCCCCGGTCGATGTGGTCCTTCAGGCGGCCCGGCGTGCCGACGACGATGTGGACGCCGAAGCTTAGGGCCCGCGCCTCGCGCCGGGCGTCCATGCCGCCGACGCAGGTGGCGATCTTGGCGTTGGCGTCGGCGTAGAGCCATCGCAGCTCCTCGGCGACCTGAAGCGCCAGTTCGCGCGTCGGCGCGATGGCCAGCGCCAGCGGCGCGCCGCCGGCGCCGAAGGTCGGCTGGTCGCCCAGCAGGGTCGGCGCCGCCGCCAGGCCAAACGCCACCGTCTTGCCCGATCCGGTCTGGGCCGAGACCAGCAGGTCGCGCGTGGCGTGGCCCTCTTCCAGCACGGCGGCCTGAACAGGCGTCGGCTCGGCGTAACCCTTGTTGGCGAGCGCGCGGTCGAGCGCGGGATGGACGGCGGGAAAGGGCATCGGAAACCTGAACAGCGAACGGCGGCCGAAACGGCCGCGCCCGGCCGAGGACGTCCTCAGGCCGGGCGGATGGCGCGCTCTATACACCGATAAAGGCGGGCGTGGGGCGGATTTCGCCGTTCACCCTGTTGCTTCAGCGTCCGTTGACCCCGCCCATCCATTCTGCTCGGCGAAGGAGAGCCCCATGCAGGCCACGTCCATCGCCGCCGCCGGCCTGATGTCCGCCCAGAGCCGTTTCGAGGCCAGCGCGCGCCGCACCGCTGCGGCGCCGTTCGACAACCTCGAACAGGAGGTGGTCGAGCGCATCGAGAGCGAGAGCGCCTTCAAGGCCAATGTCGCCGTGGCGAAGACCGCCGACGAGATGATGGGAACCCTGCTCGACATCCTGGTCTGAGAACGACGCCGGGCGCCTACATCGGCCAGAACAGCAGGATGGTCGGCGGCCCGATCAGCAGGACCAGGAAGCTCAGCGGCAAACCCAGCTTGGGGTAATCCGAGAACTTGTAGCCGCCGGGCCCCATGACCATGGTGTTGCACTGGTGCCCGATGGGGGTCAGGAAGTCGCACGCCGCCCCGACCGCCACCGCCATCAGGAACGGATCGGGCCGATAGCCCAGCTGCTGCGCCAGGGTCGCCGCGATGGGCGCCACAACCAGCACCGTCGCGGCATTGTTCAGGAACGGCGTCACGGCCATCGAGGCTAGCATCATCCCCGCCACGGCCACCACGGGCGGAATCCCCTCGAACAGGCCACGCAGTGCGCCGGCGATCAGATCGGCGCCGCCCGTCTGCTGGATGGCGTCCGAGACAGGAATCAACGCCGCGATCAGCACCAGCAGCGGCCCGTCAAGAGCCGCATAGGCCTCGCGCATCTTCAGCCCGCCCAAGGCCACGATCACCACGGCTGCGCCGAAGAAGGCGATGGACACCGGAATGACGCCGAAGCCGACCATCACCATGGCGATCGTCAGCACCACCGCCGGCAGGAATTTGCGCCGCGTGCCGCCCAGCCGCACTTCCCGCTCGGCCAGAGGCAGCAGTCCCAGTTCGGCCAACCGACCCGGCAGACTGGATTCGGACCCCTGCAGCAACAGGACGTCGCCGGACTGCAGTTTGGCGGTCCGCAGGTGCTGCGTCAGTTCGTAGCCGCTACGCGACACGCCCAGAAGGTTCAGCCCGTGCTGGCCATACAGGTCCAGTTGCCGCACCGACTGGCCGGTCAACGGAGAGTCCGCCCCGATCACCGCCTCGACCAGATGGACCTCGTCCTTGGCCTCTTCCAGAAGCACCGGCCGGTCGCCGCGCACCAGCTTCATCCGCGCCGCGTCGATGAAGTCCTCCAGCGCCTCCTGTCCGCCCTTCAGCAACAGGGTGTCGCCGGGCCGGATCACGGTGTTGCCCCGCGGCCGGGCCTTGCGCTTTCCCTCGCGGATCAGGGCCATGACCTTGACCTCGTCCGGCGCCGTCTCGGACAGGGCGGTGATGGTCGTCGGCTCCAGCGTCCAGTCTTCGGGCACGCGCGCCTCGGTCAGATAGGCGTTGGCCGACAGGGCCGCCGACAGGCCCAGCGCCCCCGTCCGATCCTTGGGCAACAGGCGGTAGCCGAACGCCAGGAACACCAGCGCCGCCGCCGTCAGCGCCAGGCCG
>NZ_DLMO01000156.1:0-3362 GCF_002479325.1 Brevundimonas sp. UBA7534 | reverse complement strand
CAGGGCGCCGACGTTCTTGGTCACCATCGACAGCAGCGTCACCGCCGTGGTCAGCACCGGGACCTGGCTGCGCTCGGTCTTGAGGTAGGGCATGACCCGCTTCAGGGCCATTTCGACGATGCCGGACTTGGCGAAGGCCGCCGACACCACCAGGGCGCAGGCGATGATGACCGTCACGTCGTTGGCGAAACCCTCGAACGCGTCCTCGGCCGGGATCACCCCAATGGCCAGGCCGGCGACCAGGGCGGCCACCGCCACCAGATCATAGCGGAAGCGACCCCAGATGAAGGCCGCGACCGTCAGCCCCACCAGCCCGAAGGCCAAACCCTGTTGCAGCGTCACTTGGTGATCCAACCCCGATGCGAGCCGGAATGGCGCCGCTTGGCCGGAACGGCGAAAGCGTCCGAAGGTTCAGTCGCTTCCGCCGCGTAAACTCACCGTCCGGTCGCCAGCCAGCCCACCGCCCGAACCATGCGCGCGACCTCCGCCAGGAAGGCCCAGACCACCACCACCATCAGGATGGCCGCCAGCCCCCCCACATCGCCGTCCGCCCGGTCGAACAGCCCCCGCACCCGATCCAGGAACTCCGTGACGGTTCCCACCCAGATCACTGGGCTCAGCGGCGACCAGAACCAGATCCACAGCACGCCCCAGGCTGCGGCGGCGCCGAAGGCCAGGTCGCCCAACGCCGTCAGCCGCGCATTCCCGCCCGACGCCGCCCGCATCAGGTCGAAGCCGATGCGGCAGACCGCGAACAGGGTCACGGGCCAGTAGGCGGCCTCGACCATCTGGCGCAGGATCAGGCCATAGTCGACGCCATCGACCACGCCGGCCAGTTCCTCGGGCCGGATCGACATCACCGGCAGCAGGCCCGTCCACCACAGCAGCAGCACCGTCCAGCCGATGGCGCTGGCCACGGCGCGCGCGACCGGCGACATCTCCGCGCTCTTCTTCACAGCCGAGCCCGGCTTGGCCCTGGCCTTGGGTTGAGGCTCCGACCAGTCGCCCGACAGCTTGCGGCTCCAGTCGTCGGCGTCGATGTTTCCGCCCAGTTCGAACAGGCCCAGGTCCTTGACGCGCCACTTGGCGATGAAGTCCGGCTGCTTCCGCTGGCGCTCCAGAATGAAGCCCGCCACGGTTAGTATGCCGATGATCGACACGGCGCCGCTGAACAGGCTGGCGAACCCCTGGCCGATCGCCTGGCCCAGATAGACGTCCCCGACGAGCACTCGCACCGCCAGACCGATCAGGGTTACGCAGACCATCACCGCCAGCCCGACCTTCACGCCGAACGTCCACCACGGATAGAGTTCCGGGCCGATCAGCGCCTGCGGCCCCGAGCGATAGCGCGCCGCCACCGTCAGCGGATGGCCCACTTCGCGCAGCAACGCCTCGACCTCGTCGTCGCTCGGCGCCCGGCCGAGCCGCGCCTCCAGATCCTCGATCCGGCCCATGATGTCGTCGCGCAGTTCGGCGACGATGTCCTCGCGCGTGTCCTTCGGCAACTGGGCCGCGACGGCCTTCAGATAGCGTTCGACCAGATCCATTCCGGCCCCTCCTTCATTCCCGGTGTTCACAGCATCTTCTCCAGCGAGGCCGACAGACCCCGCCATTCGGCCGCCAGTCGCGCCAGCATGGCCTCACCCCGCGGCGACAGGCGGTAGAACCGCTTCCTGCGCCGCTCCTCCTCGCGCCACTCGCTATCCAGCAGACCCTGCCCTTCCAGCCGGCGCAGCAGCGGATAGAGGGTGCTTTCCTCCATCTCCACGCCGACCTGGTTCAGCGCCACGCGAAGCGAATAGCCGTACTGCTCGGTCCTGAGGCTCGCCAGCACGGCGAGGATCAGCGACCCGCGCCGCAACTCCAGCCTCAAGCTCTCGAACAGGTCGTCGTCCTGGCTCACCCGTCCACCTCCATGCGCCACATAGTGTATGACACACAGTGTATGAGGCATACTGTGTGAGAGAGTCAAGGTGGGCGGCGGCGCGTCGTGAGATCTGCTGAGGGTCGCCGGGCGCTCTGGTCCAGATGGAGCAGCGGTCAGGGGATGGGGCCGCCCCCGCCGCCTGACGCAACCTCCCGCGTCGCCCGCGCGCTATGGCGAAACCGTCCCTCGCGCACTAGCTTTCGTTCATGAACCGTTCCTCCTCGCCGAAATCGACGCCGACCAAGACGAACAAGCCCGTCCACGTGCCCGATCCCGGCGTGCGCGAGGCGGCGGCGGCCTTCATTCGCGATACCGGCAAGATGCCGATGTTCGCGCCGGTCGCAGGCCCGCGCCTGACGCCGGAGGAGGCGCCGGCCGCCCCCGCCGACTGGACTCCGCACCGGCCCTCCCGCGAGGGCGCGAAGAAGGGCGGCAAATTCCGGCTCGAGACGAAATACACCCCCGCCGGCGACCAGCCCGCCGCCATCGCCGAACTGGTCGCCCAGGCCGAGGCCGGCGACCGCGATCAGGTGCTGCTGGGCGTCACCGGCTCGGGCAAGACCTTCACCATGGCCAAGGTCATCGAACAGACCCAGCGTCCCGCGCTGATACTTGCGCCAAACAAGACCTTGGCGGCGCAACTATACTCGGAATTTAAGTCATTCTTCCCTGATAATGCTGTCGAATACTTTGTATCTTATTACGACTACTATCAACCAGAAGCATATGTTCCGCGAACTGACACCTATATTGAAAAAGATTCAAGTATAAATGAACAGATCGACCGGATGCGGCATTCGGCGACGCGGGCGATTTTGGAGCGGGACGATGTGATCGTGGTGGCCTCGGTCAGCTGCATCTACGGCATCGGGTCGGTGGAGACCTATACGGCGATGACGTTCGACCTGAAGGTCGGGGCGACGATCGACGAGGCGAAGCTGCGGGCGGACCTGATCGCGCTGCAGTACAAGCGCAACGACGCGGCGTTCGAGCGGGGGATGTTCAGGAAGCGCGGCGACACCATCGAGATCTTCCCCGTCCACCTGGAGGACCGGGCCTGGCGCGTCAGCCTGTTCGGCGACGAGATCGAGGCGATCGAGGAGTTCGACCCCCTGACCGGCAAGAAGACCGCCGCCCTGGACGAGGTCACGGTCTACGCCGCCAGCCACTACGTCACCCCGCGCCCGACGCTGAACCAGGCCGCCGCCGGCATCAAGGCCGAGCTGAAGGAGACGCTGGACTGGATGGTCGAGAACGGCAAGCTGCTGGAGGCGCAACGCCTGGAACAACGCACCCGCTTCGACCTGGAGATGATGGAGGCTACCGGCAGCTGCGCCGGCATCGAGAACTATTCCCGCTGGCTGACCGGCCGCGCGCCGGGCGAACCGCCGCCCACCTTCTTCGAATACATCCCCGACAACGCCCTGCTGTTCGT
>NZ_DLMO01000165.1:2537-2826 GCF_002479325.1 Brevundimonas sp. UBA7534 | reverse complement strand
CACCGCGCCGCCCGCGCCGATGCGCCGGATCCGCGTCCTGGCCGTGGATGATCACGAGATCAACCGCCGCACCATCGCCCTGGTGCTGCAGCCGCTGGACGTCGAACTGACCACCGCGTCCGACGGCCATATCGCCCTGTCTCTGCTGGCCCAGCGGCCCTTTGACGCCGTGTTGATGGACGTCAACATGCCGGGAATCGACGGCAACGAGACCACGCGCCGCCTGCGCGTCTCGGGCGGACCCAACGCCGCGACACCGGTGATCGGGTTCAGCGCCGGCACCGAGGCC
>NZ_DLMO01000165.1:1599-2388 GCF_002479325.1 Brevundimonas sp. UBA7534 | reverse complement strand
GGCCAAGCCGCTCGAGCCGAAAAAGCTATACGACGCCCTGCAACGCGCGGCCGCCGGACCCGATGCGGTCGAACGCGCCGCCTGACTCGCCGCAGATCGCGATTTCCTCCCGACGGATCAGGCCTTAGGATCGCAGGAGGGGGAAGCGATGCACCACGGCGTGACCACGACCGAGCTCTATCTGGCGGCCATGCTGATCATCTTCAGCGCGCCCTATCTGATCTGGCGGGGGTTCAGGACGGACTATTACGCGCCCCTGGTGGTGGTGCAGATCATCGGCGGCGTTCTGCTGGGTCCAGGCGTTCTGGGCGCGGCCTTTCCGACCTATTACGCGACCATCTTCACCCCCGACGTGATCACCGCCCTGAACGGCGTGGCCTGGTGGGCGGTGATGATCTTCGTCTTCGTGGCGGGGTTGGAGCTGGACCTGAGCCAGGCCTGGAAGCGCAAGGCCGAGACCGGCGTGACGGCGGGCCTGGCCCTGGCGACGCCGCTGCTGTTCGGGGCCGTGGTGGCGCTGGGCATGATCCGCTTTCCCGGCTGGATCGGGCCGCAGGGCCAGACCTGGCAACTGGTCCTGGGCGTCGGCATGGCCTGCGCCGTCACCGCCCTGCCGATCCTGGTCCTGTTCATGGAAAAGCTGGACATCCTGCGCCAGCCGTTGGGCCAGCGCATCCTGCGCTACGCCAGCCTGGACGACATCGCGATCTGGGGCGTGTTGGCCCTGATTCTTCTGGATTGGGAGCGGGTCGGCCGGCAGGCGGCCTTCCTGATCGGCTTCGCCGTGGC
>NZ_DLMO01000165.1:976-1524 GCF_002479325.1 Brevundimonas sp. UBA7534 | reverse complement strand
TCGGCTTCGCCGTGGCGGCCTGGGCCGTCCGCTGGATCATGAAGCGCATCCCTGAGCGCGATCGGTGGTACGTGGCGCTGATCTGGCTGGCCGGTTGCGGGCTGGCGGGCGACTGGTCGGGCCTGCACTTCATGGTGGGCGCCTTCCTCGCCGGGGCGGTTCTTGACGCCCGGTGGTTCGACCAGGCCCGGATGGACCTGTTCCGCACCCATGTCCTGCTGGCGATCATGCCGGTCTTCTTCCTCAGCACCGGCCTGCGGACCCAATGGGGCGTCGGCGGTCTGATGGTGTTCGGCGCCGCGGCGGCTCTGCTGGTCGCGTCGGTGACGGGCAAGCTGGCGGGCGTTCACCTGGCCGGACGCATTTTGAAATGGCCGAAAGGCGAGGCCTCGGTGGTCGGCTGGCTGCTGCAGACCAAGGCCCTGATCATGATCATCTTCGCCAACATCCTGCTGGATCGGCAGATCATCACCAGCGAGACCTTCACGGCCCTGCTGCTGATGGCGGTCGGCTCGACCATGTTGACCATCCCCATGACCACGCCGCGC
>NZ_DLMO01000165.1:390-727 GCF_002479325.1 Brevundimonas sp. UBA7534 | reverse complement strand
AAGCTGAAGCGGATGAAGCGACGGCCCTCGACCGGATCGAAATCGACGCCGGGCGCCGTGGCCACGCCGGTGTCGCGCAGCATCCGCTCGCAGAAGGCCAGGCTGTCGTCGGTCAGATGGCCGATGTCGGCCCAGATGTAGAAGGCGCCGTCCGGCGGCGCGATCCGGCGAAGCCCCAGGGCGGGCAGGGCCTCCAGCATCAGGTCGCGGTTGCGCGCGTAGGTTCGGATATGGCCTTCCAGTTCATCGGTCGCGTCCATGGCGACCAGGCCGGCGTGCTGGCTCAGGCTGGGCGGCGTCAGGAACAGGTTGCCGATATGGGCCCGGGCCGTCTCGG
>NZ_DLMO01000165.1:0-140 GCF_002479325.1 Brevundimonas sp. UBA7534 | reverse complement strand
CAGTATTTGGAGAAGCTGTTGATGACGAAGGCGTCCGGCGCGAACTGCAGCATCGAGGCCGTCGGCCCGACGTAGCTGAGGCCGTGGTAGATTTCGTCGGAAACGATGGCTATGTCGCGTCGGCGACAGACCTCGGCGAT
>NZ_DLMO01000158.1 GCF_002479325.1 Brevundimonas sp. UBA7534 | reverse complement strand
GAGAAACGGGGGTCACGTCAGCGGCAGTTCAAATGTACCGAGGATCAAGCAGGCAGACGACTGAAAGCTGCTGCAACAGTCAGTTATAGGATTCGCCGCATCAACACGTTGGCTCGCTAAGAGACACCAAACGAGCAGGATTAAGGTGGCTCCGGGCTCGACGGGCAGCCCGAGCATGCCTGCCTCAACAGAAGGCCTCCACTCCAGCCGACGACCGAGTGTAAGCCTGCCGGTTCGCAGGCGTCTTACCCTTCAGGCAGCGCGCTGGTGCCAGCCAAATGACCGATTGGGGCCCATTGCCATGAGTACGAAGACGAAGACGAAGACGAAGACGGAAGTATCGGAAAAATCCACCTACAAGGCAGACCTAAAGGCGGCTCAAATTCAGCTGACCCGCCTGCAGAACCAGATCATCCGGGACGGCCTGAAGGTGCTGGTAGTGCTGGAAGGCCGGGACGCCTCAGGAAAGGATGGGGCGATCAAACGGATCATCCGCCATCTCAGCCCTCGCGAAACCCGGGTGGTTGCGCTCGATCCCCCTTCTGATCGTGAGCGGCGCGCCTGGTATTTCCAGAGATATGTGGCGCACCTGCCAGTGTCGGGCGAGATGGCCCTGTTCAACCGCAGTTGGTACAACCGCGCCGGCGTCGAACACGTCATGGGTTTTTGCACCGACGAGGAATACGAAGAATTCCTGATCACCACACCGTTGTTCGAGAACCTCCTCGACCATTGCGGCGTCAAACTCATCAAATACTATCTGGACGTCTCCAAGGATGAAGAACGCCAACGCCTACGCGCGCGGGCGGAGGATCCCTTGAGCCAGTGGAAGAAGAGCGACATTGATCGTGTCGCGATCAAGCGATGGGACGACTACACCGCCGCGCGCGACGTCATGCTGGCCCGCACCAATTCGCTTATCTCGCCCTGGACCATCGTCAGGGCCGATGACAAGCGCGCCGTACGGGTGGCGCTCATTCGCGACTTGGTCTCGCGCTTCGAGTTCGAGGGAAAGGACAGCCCGCCGGCCGATCCTATGGTCATCTCGAACTATCACGACCCCGACGGGCTGGCCAAGTAAGACGGCGCTCGTGCCATCCTGTGCTCTAAAGCCAGCCGAGTCGCTGGCGCTGTCCAGTTCGCTCGCGCGCCCCGTGCGGCTCGGCGCGGACCGATATCTTTGGCCCCTCGCGCTACTTCGGCCGACCCAAATGACTGTCGGCTGGCGCGAAGTTGCGGAAAAACGCCGACGAGGCCTCGGAACCGCGGCAAGGAGCGCCCCGGCAGTGATCGGCCCAAAGGGCAGCGCCTATGTCCTAGACTGTCACCATAGCTTGTGCGCCCGACAACAGCAGGGCGAAACGGTCGCAGCGGTTCATATTGTTGAGGACCTGCAGCACCTGCCTCACGCTGCTTTTTGGCGACGGATGGATCACCTTGGTTGGTGCCGACCTTATGATGCCAACGGCCAACGGCGCGCTTTCCGCCACATGCCAGAACGCTTGGTGGAGCTTGGAGATGATCCTTTTCGAAGCCTGGCCAGCGCCCTCCGCCACCAGGGTGGATTTAGCAAGTCCGCAGGCCTCTTTAGCGAGTTCCGCTGGGCCGATCACCTTCGAACGCACATTGCTCAGGCGCTAGTGGAGCGAGATTTCGAGACGGCAGTTGAGACCGCGCTGCAACTTGCTCGCCGCCCGGAAGCCGCTGGCCTTCCTGGTTCCTTTGGGTAGACAAAAGGATCGAAGATTTTTCCATTGAGGAGGTTTGCCCCTTTCGCGAGAAAGGGCGCACCAGTAAGCTTGGCAGTGCGTCAGTGTTCAGGTGGTGCGAGAATTGTTGAAGACAATGCCGAGTGACGAGTCAGATTTTTCGTTGGATGACGCCAAAGATGTGGCCAATGTCACCGACGCCGCTGTGCGACAAGAATTGGTCGAATGCCATCGCGCTTTTCTGATGTTCCTGCGCCGGCGCGTCAGCAATCAAGCGGACGCCGAGGAAGTTCTGCAGGACTTCATGGAACGTGCGCTGAGGCGCGCCGGCGACCTGCGAGACATCCAGTCCTTGCGTGGCTGGTTGAGCCGGGTTCTAGCCACCACGCTCATTGACCATTATCGTCGGACGTCGCGCCGCAAAGAAACGCTCCGCGAACCCAGTGAGATGGAAGATTTTGTCGGCGAACCCGACGACGAAATTGACGCGGCCGTTTGCCACTGTCTCTATCGACTCCTGCCGACGATCAAGGCGGATTATAGCGACCTTATTTGGCGCATCGATCTGCTTGGTGAGCCGCGCGATCAGGTCGCCGTGAGCGTTGGACTCAACTTGAACAACGTCAATGTCAAACTCCACCGCGCCCGCCGGGCGCTCAAGACTCGCCTGGAGGATGTCTGCCTGACCTGTCCGGAGCACGGTTACCTAGACTGTCAGTGTGACACGGGTCAGCACATCCACGACATCCGCCAAGGAAATAGCCGGGTCGAGAAGATTAGTCAGTCATGAAAGACCCTACACCGCGCTAATCATTCAACAACCGCTTCCCCACGCATATACCGCACCGGTCGGGAAACTTCAACGGCTCGATCTGTTGGTCATGTGGCACGGAATCGGGAACCTATGACCTGAACGATTCTGATGGCTCTGCCAGCCCAAGCTTTATCTGCCCGGTAAGCCGTTCCGCGTCAGGCTCATGGCATGGCAAAATCGACCAACCCGTTCCGCTGGTTTGACAGTTCGCCCGAGGTGATCCGCCTCGTGATGCTGATGTAGGTTCTTTAATTGAGGCAAGCAGTTTCTGGATCGGCTTAGTCGTCCCTGGAGGTCCCGTCAGCCCAAACTTTAGTCGCTCGGTAAGCCGTTCCGCGACAGGCTCAACGCCCTGAACGTGTTGGTGATGGACAGCCCCCGGCGGCGCAACCTGGCGGCTGAAGGGATAAAAGATCATTTGCACCGGCACTGCGGCATGCGGCCGCAGTGCCGGCTATCCTTGGGGGCAGACGGCCGGCGGTGCGTAGAACCTAGAGAAAACTGATCGGTCGAGACCGTGCCCGATGGCATGGCCATCCGGCGGTGATCATTGGAGACACCTCATGACCAGAACCCGAATTTCGTCGCTCGCCATCGCCGGTCTGCTGGCTGCGCTGGCGTCCGGTCCCGTCGCCGCCCAGACCGCGCCTCCGGCGGCCAACGCCCACGCCGCCCACGCCGCAGCAGCCCAGGCGGCACCTGAAGCGCCGGCGACGAACATGTCGGCCTGTCACAGCATGGCCGGCGTGGATCATTCGTCCATGACGAGCGAGCAACGGGCCGCGATGATGGAACGACATCGGACCATGATGGCCACCCATGGCGCGGCCTCGGCCGATGGAGCCGGTATGGCAGGCATGGCGGGTATGGATCATTCGTCCATGACCCCCGAGCAGCGAGCCGCGATGACGGAACGACATCAGACCATGATGGCCGGCATGGACCATTCCAACATGTCGAGCGAAGAGCATGCGGCGATGAAGGCGAAGCACGAGGCCATGATGGCGGCCTGTGCCGGCGGTATGGCGGGTATGGACCACGGTGCGAACGACCCGGCCCCAGCCGCCGCGGCTGAACCGGCCCACCAGCACTGAGGCCAGCGCCCGCCGCCGGCCTTCGGGTTAGCGGCGGGTCCGTTTTCTGCTCTAGCGCGCGCTCATCAGTTCGTCAGCGATTGCCGCGGTCGGCCCTGTCAGCCCAAACTTTATCCGCCCGGTAAGACGGCTCGCGCCAGGCTCATGGCATGGCCAAATCGACCAACCCGTTCCGCTGGTTTGACAGTTCGCCCGAGGTGATCCGCCTCATAGTGCTGATGTACGTGAAGTACCCGCGTTCGCTGCGAAACGTGGATCGCGAGGACGAGGTGCTGGAATCCTTTGTCACGCGGACCAGAGACAAACCCGCAGCGCTGAAATTCATCAAGAAAGCCATGAAGCGTCACGGCCGACCCAAGGTCGTCGTCACCGACAGGCTCCGCTCATACAAGGTCGCGATGAAGCAGCTGGGGAACGCTGAAAAGCAGGTGCTCGGCCGTTGGCTCTGCAACAGGGCAGAGAACTCACATCTGCCGTTTCGACGACGAGAACGGGCCATGCTCCGCTTCCGGCGGATGAAGACGCTGCAAAGTTCAGCTCCGTCCACGACGCCTTCTACAACCACTTCAACCAGGACCGCCACCTCATCAGCCGAGACGATTTCAAAGCCCGAAGCACGGCCACCTTTGCCGAATGGAACACGCTCGCCGCCTGACGATGAGCTCCCTGCCCTAGTTGTGCCCGGTGGAGACAAGTTAGCGTTGAACTGACAGCGCCCACGAGTGCGCCAGTCCGTCGCGACGTCAGCGCCCCCCACCAGGGTCCTGTCCTTCTGGGCCCGGACCGCATCAGTGACCCGTTTGCCGATGACGCCGTATCCTTTCACGGCAACCCGGGTTGGTCTGATCATAGCGACTTCATCTTCTGTGAGTTCACAGAACAGGAGATGAAGCAGCCACGCCTTGATGCACATCAAGGCGTGGCTGTGCCGACGCATGCAAGTCTGCAATGATGGATGAGACGGAATGTCCGACGCATACGATCAAAGACACGACATCGTGGATGGATCGTCGCGGATGTTGACCGCGGCCATCTTCGACGTCGATGGCGTCCTGCTCGCATCGCCTCATGAGCGCGCGTGGCGTGAGGCGCTTGCCGGCTTCGCCGAAACAGAGCGCTTCACGACGGCGATGTATCAGTCCCAGATCGCGGGCAAGCCACGACTCGACGGCGCTCGATCGGCGCTTGAGGCCCTGGGCGTGAACAACGCCGGGCGCCACGCGGTCGCCTATGCAGAACGCAAACAGGCTCGCCTCGAGGAACTAATGCGGACCGGCGGGATCGAGGCCTTCCCGGACGCCCTGCGCTTCATCGAGGCGGTCGCCGCCCTCGGCTGGCCCGTGGCCGCCGCCTCATCGTCCAGAAACGCCACCGAAATGATGCGATCAATCCGCCTGGGCACCGGCCAAAGCCTGCTGGATATCTTCCGCGTGAATGTCTCCGGTCGAGAGGTGAAGCACGGCAAGCCGGACCCGGAGCTTTTCCTGATCGCGGCCGACGAACTCGGCGTGTCGCCGACCCGGTGTCTGGTGGTCGAAGACGCTCCGGCCGGCATTCAGGCCGCTCGCGCGGGCGGCATGGCGGCGCTCGGCGTGGCTCGACTGGGCGACGCGGATCAACTGCGGACGGCAGGTTCGCATCTTGTGGTCGAAACCCTGGACGAGATCGCGCTGGTCGATCTTGCGCAAGGCCGGCTCAAGGCTCGGACACCGTGAAGGAACCAGGGACCATGGAACAGACGCTTGAACCAACAGCGGACGCTGCATGGGTTCTTGTTGACGATGGCTGCGACGCGCTCCGGGAGAGCGATCGCGAAACCCGCTTCACCGTCAGCAACGGTTTCCTGGCCGCCCGGGCCTCTCGGGCGATCAATCAATCACGGCAGCGCATCGCTCCGCCGAGTACCTATGTCGCCGGGCTGTTCGACACGCGCGATATCGAGCGCCCGGTGCCGGAACTGGTCCCCGCACCGGACTGGCTTCAGATCCGCGTTTCCTTGCCGGGAGGCCCCCTTATCCAGCATTTCGGGCCCGGGCCGTCGCATCCTTTGACACTCGATATGCGCAGAGGCCTGCTGCTCACCGAATGTCGCCTGGTGGAAGGGTCGGCCGTGAGCCTCCGCCTGCGCCTGCTACGACTGGCCTCACAAGACCAGCGAGCGCTGGGTCTGCAGTTGCTTCACCTGGAGACCGACGAGGGCGAGACCGAGATCACGCTCGAAGCCTCCATGGACGGGTTCGATAGCGATCTCACGTCCGAGCGTCTTGAGCACGAGTTCGGCGTCTGGCGCACCCATCTTTCCGGAAAAGGCCTCGCCATGTCCGCCGCCGTGGCCTTGCGGATCGACGGCCAGACACTTCTTCCGACCGTGCTCAGCCCGTTCAGATGGTCCTGGACCTGGAGAACGCGACCCGGACAGGTCGTCTGCTTCGACCGGCTGGTTGCTCTGGCCCGAAGTGATGCTCCCGATCAGGACCCAGGCGAGAGGGCGCGGAATGTTCTCGATGGCGCTCGGACAAAGGGCTGGCGTCGCGTTGTCGAGCAACACGAAACGGCCTGGTCAAACCGCTGGTCGCGCAGCGACGTCAAGGTGGAAGGTGACGGCACCGCGCAGAAGGCGCTCCGGTTCGCGGTCTACCACCTGAACAGCGCCGCCAACCCGGACGATCCGCGTGTCTCGATCGGCGCCCGGGCCCTGACCGGCGCCGACTATCGCGGGCATGTGTTCTGGGACACCGAAATCTTCCTGCTGCCTTTCTATATACTGACCTGGCCCGAGGCGGCCCGGTCTTTGCTGATGTACCGTTTCCACACGCTGGACGGCGCGAGAGCGAAGGCGGCCGACCGGGGCTGGCGGGGCGCCTTTTACGCGTGGGAGTCCACCGACACCGGCCTGGAGGCGACACCGGAGCAGGCCGTCGGTCCGGACCGGCAGATCATCGACATCCTCACCGGCGCCCAGGAACAACACATCAGCGCCGACGTCGCCTATGCCGTCTGGCAATACTGGCAGGCGACGGGCGACGACGAATTCCTGGTCGCGGCCGGCGCGGAAATCCTTCTCGAAACCGGACGCTTCTGGGCCAGTCGGGCCCAACCCGAGGCGGACGGCTTGCACCACATCCGCGGCGTCATCGGCCCGGATGAGTATCACGAGAATATCGACGACAACGCCTTCACCAACGTCATGGCGCGCTGGAACATCCGGCGCGCACTTGAGGTCGCGGCCATGCTGCGCGAGCAGTGGCCCGCACAATGGACCGCCCTCTCCCGCCGCCTCGACCTGAACGAGTCCGAACTCGAACACTGGACCGGCGTCGCGGAGACGATGGCGACCGGCCTGGGTTCGGGCACGGGCCTGTTCGAGCAGTTCACGGGCTATTTCGATCTCGAGGACGTGGACTTGTCGGCCTACGCGGGCCGCACTGTCCCGATGGACGTGGTCCTCGGACGCGAACGCACGCAGCAGTCCCAAGTGATCAAACAGGCCGATGTCGTGGCTCTGCTGGCCCTGCTGCCTGAGGAATTCGCGGGCGCCGCCGGCAAGAAAAACTACGATTACTACGAACCCCGGTGCGGTCACGGCAGTTCACTGAGCACCGCCTTGCACGGGCTCGTCGCCGCACGCCTAGGCGATGTCGAGATGGCCCTGGACTATTTCCACAGGACGGCGGCGATCGATCTCGCCGACACCAAGGTGGCGATCGGCGGCGGCATTCACATCGCGGCCCAAGGCGGCCTCTGGATGATGTCGGTCTTTGGGTTCGCCGGACTGTCGTTGCGGAGCGACGGCCTCGCCGTTGCGCCGCACTTGCCCGCAAGTTGGTCCAGCCTGAGCTTCAGCGTCCAGTGGCGAGGGCGACGCCTGAGCGTCAGGGTAGACCAGGTCAATCAGCAATTCGAAGCCTCCCTGGAAGTCGGCGAACCGATGATCCTGACCGTCGGTGGCCGACCATACCCGCTCGCTTCCGAGGCCCCCCTTATCCTCCACCTCGAGTCGCCTCCGCCTTTATCAGGTAACTGACGGTCAGCATTGTCTTAGCCGAGGTCGACGCAACGGGTAGGCGTGCGGCCGCCCCCCTTGAGGTCACGCCTCACACCGGCTTAACTTGCTCAGGACGACCATAGCCAATTCCTCGTCGGCGGCGACGACGCCCGCGGCGCGCGCTAGATGTTATTCAGGCGCGTAACGCGCGTTCTACTCAGTCGCGCTCATTTGCGTTGGCTTTTGACACCGCGCCGACAGGCGTGGCGAGCGCCCCATTGTCGAGCGTCACTGGACATCACTTTCGTTTCGCTGCAAGCGTCGCGTTGCGGAGCGAAAACAGATGAAACGCAGCGACCGCGTAACCCCGGACCAGAAGCGGCCTGCGGCAGAGTTCCCCTTCGGCGAAGATTTTCAAACCATCCTGTCCTTGATCGGGGATGGCGTGGTCAGCACCGACCAGGATGGTCGCATTATTCTGTTCAACCGAGCGGCCGAAGACATTTTTGGCTACACGATGAACGAAGTGCTTGGCTGTTCAATCGATACTCTCATTCCAACGCGTTTTCATGACCACCATCGCGAAGACGTCAAGCGCTTCTGTTCGTCAAACGCCCCGTTGCGCCGATCCATGGGGGCCGGCCGCGAAGTCCTCGGACGACGAAAGGACGGTCAGGAACTGGCCATCGAGGCGACGCTCTCTCGGCAAATGATCGGGGGGCAACACATCGTAACGGCCGTGGTCCGTGATGTCAGTGACCGGAAAACTGTGGAAAGGCAGGGTCAGGTCGTCGCGAACGAGGTCGCTCATCGCCTGCGGAACACGATGGCGGTCGTCGATTCGATCGTGACGCTCACCGCCCGAACGGCGCCGTCTGTCGCCGAATTCAAAGAGGCGCTGTTGGGGCGTTTCGCGGCCATATCGCGCACGAACGATTCCCTTATTCGCGGCTCATGGACCGAGGCCAGCGTTCGCCTTCTCCTCGAAACAGAGCTGGCCCCTTACCAGGACAGCGAGGGAAAGATCACCCTCACAGGACCGGATATCAGTATCGATGGGCAGGTCGCCGTGGCCTTGGCGCTTGTCCTCCACGAACTGGCGACAAATGCGGCCAAGTATGGCGCGCTTTCAACCTCAGCCGGGCGGCTGCGCGTGGATTGGCATATCTCGGAAGACGCACACCCAATGCTTGAACTCCTCTGGGAGGAACGGGGCGGGCCCACGGTTGTCGCACCGACGCGCCGGGGATTTGGAAGCGAACTTATCGCTCGCAGCCTTGGCCCCCATGGCGGTAAAGCCGCCTCGACCTATGCACCGCAGGGCGTCAACTGCCTCATCAGGCTGCCGTTCCGTAGCGTCAGCCGACCGGCGGACAATCCTGTTCAATGACTGCAACTCCGGCCCCTCGGCGGAGCCGATGACTTTTGCCGGCGGCGGCGCCTGGCGAGGTCAGGATGTCAGCCGGCCAGGTCCATACTCGCGAGAGCTTGCTGCAAAGCCTTTGCGGATGCACCCAGCATTGTGTTCTCCGCGGGGGACAGCGCCGGCAGCAAAATCCTCTCGACCCCGCCGGCCCCGAGGATGCACGGAAGGCTGAGGCATACATCGGCGAAGCCGTATTGTCCGGTCAACAGCGTCGACACCGGCAGCACCGCCCGCTCATCGCGCAGTATGACCTCGCATATCCGCACAATCGCGGTCGCGACGCCGAAGGACGTGTAGCCCTTTCCCTGGACGATACGGTAGCCGGCGTCGCGCACTTCCGTGGCGATCTGGTCCTGGTCGAGTTCCTGTCCCGAAGGACAGAAATCGCTTAGCGGCAGCCCTCCGACCAGGACCGTAGAGAATGCGGCCACCTCGGTATCGCCATGCTCACCCAGAACGACCCCATCAATGGACCCGGCCGCGACCCTCAGGCTCTCGGCGAGGGCTTGTTTGAGACGGCTGGAATCGAGCAATGTGCCCGTGCCGATGACCCTCGCTGCGGACAAGCCTGAGCGCCGCAGCGCCACCAGCGTCATCAAATCCACCGGGTTGGCGGCGACAAGGATGATCCCCGTGAAACCGGCCTGGACCAGTTCTCCGACGCAGGTCGAGACGATCATGGCGCTTTGCGACGCGACCGACAGGCGACTTTCCGCGCCGTGCGTCGCTGCTCCGGCAGTGATGACGGCGATCCGGGCTGTTGCCGCATCGGCGTAGCTTCCCGCCCAGATGCGCGCGGGTCTGGCAAGGGCGTTCGCATCGGAGAGGTCGGCGGCCTCGGCCTCGGCGAGCCCGGCGTCACTGTCGATCAGGACGATCTCGCGGACCAACGCGCGAAGCATCAGCGCATAGGCGGCCGTTGATCCGACGTGGCCGGCGCCGACGATCACAATCCGGTCGTGTCCGATCATCGGACCTTCCTTCCTGTCGGTGCGGCGGGTGTCGGTCTCGCCGCGCCGCCTTCCTGACCGGCGGCGCCGACGGAGAAACACTCTGATCGACTGCGGCCCTGGCTGACGCTTACGGCTGAGATGATCTCGGGTTTGATCCGGATCAGGGCGACCGAGTCGCCCGATGGGCAATAGACACTGACGCCCGGATAGCGCGAAAAAACGAGCTGGTTCAGATGCTCGATATCCTCGGGGACAGTCACCTCGTCCGCCCTGCCGGCCAGGGACAGCCCCACGGCGCCGTCCGCGGCGCTTTCGGCTCTGATCGCAACGGAAACGCGGGGATCGGCCTGAATATTCGCCAGCTTCTGACTGTCCCGTGCGGTCACGAAATACAGGTTGAGCCCCTCGTTGACGTAACCCAGCGTCGTGACCTGGGGCCATCCGTCGGGCCGGTTGACGCCCAGGCTCATCAAGCGTTCACTGGTCAAAAGGACCACCACGGCGGCGACCGCCCGCCCGTGGATGGGTGTACAGCCCGGCGTGACGTCCTGGATCGGCATCGGAGAAATTCCTCGCTGAAACACCCTTGGCCCGGCTCAGGGACAACGGCTTTGATCTGGCTCAAGCACCACCGGCGTATTGCGGTTCGCCGTCTGCGAGCGCGCGCAACATCTCACGATGGACGATCCTGACTTCCGACCGTGACAACAGCTGGATGACATCCTGATTTTTCAACCTGGTCAGAACCCGGCTCACGGTCTCGATCGTCAGACCCAGATAGTCTGCGATCTCGCCGCGCGTCATCACCAACCTGACATGATCGGCCCGGGTCGGACGCAACGGGTCGTGGCCGGGGAGATCGAGCAGGAACCAGGCGACGCGTTCGATCGCCGTTTTGCGCCCGAGCAAGAGCATCTGGTTCTGAGCGGCGGCCAGCTCATGCGAGGTCCGGTTCAACAGGGCGTGCTCGAGGGACGGACAGTCCTGGATCAACGCCCTGAAAGCGGTTTTCCGGAACCGGCATACCGACGCCGCCTCCATCGCCTCGGCGGAAAAGACATAGGCGTCACCGACAGCCAGACCGAGGAAATCACCCGCAAAGAGGAAGCCGATGATCTGACGGCGACCATCGGGCAGGAGTTTGTAGACTTTGATGGAACCCGAGGAGATGTTGAAGATATGCGGGGCGCGGTCGCCTTCACGGATCAGAACAGCACCCGCCGCGAGCATGACGGGCTCAGCAATGGCTGCGAGCCGATCCATGGCGATATCGGCCGTGCTGCCGCAAACGTTGAAGGCTCCCGCCCCACAGCTATCACAATAACTTAACGGTCGCCGATCCGCACACCCGGCTGGAAGGGTGCTGAGCGCCAGCCTTGGCGTTGTCCTGACTCTCATGACGTCGGACGCGGTTCCGCTTTCAAATGTTGTTGACGTGAATCAAAGCGTGGTGACCCCGGACGTTCCAGTGTCAACCTATGACCGCCGTTGTCGTCAGTCGATTAGTCCGGGACGCGATTGACGAATCCTTCGTCCTGGCGCGCTTGGGATACCCCGACCTGACCTTGCCCGCCTGGCGACACGCCGCGCGGCGACAGCTTGACCGGAGCGCTGCGACCGGGGGCATCCTGATCGCCCGGGACGCCGCGGGGCGCCTGAATGGTCTGGTGCTCTATTCGCATTCCGCCTGCATCGCGGCCGGGCCGTGCGTGCGGATCGAGCGGCTGATAAGCTTCGACGTCTCTTCCCCCCGGTCTGTCGCCAACAAGCTCGTCTCGGAGGTCATGCGCCTGGGTCATCTGGCGGGCTGCGACAGCCTGAGCCTGGTTCGCCCCTGCCGTCCGCCCGCCGACACGACGACCCTGGTTCTGGCGTCCGAGACGTCGGTTGCATGCCAGATGTTCTGAGGGGACGGTCTCCGCCCAGTCGCCCCCCCTCAAACCCGGCCGACATCCGGGAGGCGTGAGGAGAAAAGCGGCCACTTCAGCTTCGAAACCTCTCCTCCCTGGACCGCTATTTGGCGATCCTCGTGAAAAGGATCAGGCGGGGCGGTATGGAGCATCGGACAGCAGCTGCCGGCCGGCTAAGGTCTCGAATGGTTCTGCACATCCTGAAGGTAGGCGATCAGATCCGCGATCTGGTCGCCCTCCAGGGTGACTTCCGGCATCCTGGGATGTCCGTTGGTCATGCCCTCGGCGAAGGCTTCCTGAAGATCCGTCACGGGATAACGGGTTCCGAGGTGACGGAGCGGGGGCGCGGCCGCCACCGGGCTTTCGCCGGTCGGCCCGACCGAATGGCACCCCGCGCACCGGCTCTGTACGAGCGCTTGGCCCCGCGCCGCCGAGGCGAGGTCCACAGCCTGTTTCGGATAGTATTTCGCCGCTTCAGCCGTGCCAGCGGCTTCGCGATATTCGGGACCCGCCGTGCATCCCATCAGCATCAACACGGCGGCAATCGCGATCAACCTCAAGACGTTCTCCATACCGCACAATGACCAGCCTGATCCTCGACAAGGGGCCCGGCATTGATCTCGATCAATGTCATCGTGGCGAACCGGGTGGACCTTCGACGCCTGTCGGGAGCGGAAACTCCGTGAAAAATGTCGTCCTCACTGGCACGCAAACCCCGCCTTCCGTCCAGGACTCACCTGACCCCGAAGACCTGGTGAGGGCCTTGGTGGAGCGGGGCTTCTACGTCTTCCGTCGGCTCAATGCTCAGCATGCCGGCAAGGGCGGAAAGATCGTCGCCTCCACAGCGCAGGACGTTGCATGGGGCGGACGAGCCGAACCGATTCCATCATTCGACCTGGGCACAGCATCGGGGGCCGGCCCGGCGCCATCCTCCAACCCGATCGACGGACCCTCTCCTCCCCATCCGAGGATCAATGGGGGTAGATCGCCGTCACCTCTCCCGCTCCGTCCCGTACTGTCAGATCGAACTGGATGCGGTCACCGACGGCGGCCTCCCGCAATACAGCCGGCGAAGCCTTGAACGTCATGGTCATCGCGGGCCACCCGATTGACCGGATGGCTTCGTGGTTGATGGTGATCGTCGCCGCCGCCGGGTCCACGGCTGTAATGACGCCCGCGCCGTCTGCGGTCGTGGCGTCGGCGGCCGGGGACGTCGAGGCGCCATCCGCGCCAACCGTCGGTGATCCGGGCTGGGCCATCGGGATCGCCGGGCTTTCCGGTTCCGCCTGCTGACCGCAGGCGGCCAGAACAGCGGCAATACCGGTCAGCAGGATTATACGGCGCTTCATTGTGTGTCTCCTCGAAGGACGGGGGTCGAACGGAACCTGCGGCGTCTCAGCAGCAGATAGCCCGCGGGGATAACGAGCATCGACAGCAAAGGCGCCGTGATCATGCCGCCGATAACGGGCGCGGCGATTCGGCTCATGATCTCCGAGCCGGCGCCGTGGCCGATCAGGATCGGGAACAGGCCCGCAAGGATCACGGCCACGGTCATCGCCTTGGGCCGAACGCGCAGCAGGGCGCCCTCCCGGACCGCCGCCTCGACCTGGAGGGCGTCTGGGTCTGGGCCCCGGTCCCTGAGCGCGTGCTTGAGGTAGATCAGCATCACCACGCCGAACTCGGCCGACAGGCCGGCCAGGGCGATGAACCCCACCCCGGTCGCGACCGACTGGTTGAAGCCGAGCGCATAGAGCATCCATACGCCCCCGGTCAGGGCGAAGGGCAGCGTGGCCATGATCAGGGCGGCTTCGTCGAACCGGCCGAAAGTCAGGTAGAGCAGCAGGAAGATGATCGCGAGCGTCGCCGGCACGACAATCTTCAGGCGGTTGGCGGCGCGCTCGAGATATTCGAACTGGCCGGAGTAGGCGATGCTCACCCCGGGACCGAGATCGACCTCCGCAGCGACCGCCCGCCGCAGGTCCCCCACCACCGACGCCAGATCCCGGCCTCGCACGTCGATATAGACCCAGGTTGAAGGCCGTCCGTTCTCGGACTTGAGCATCGGCGGCCCGTCGGCGATACGGATGTCGGCCACCGCGCCCAGGGTGATCTGCTGGCCCGCCGGGGTCAGGACCGGAAGATTCCGCAGCTGTTCGGGATTGTCGCGCAGTTCGCGGGGATAGCGGACGCTGATCGGATAGCGCGCCACCCCCTCAATGGTTTGACCGATGGTCTCGCCGCCGATGGCGCCGCCGACGATCGACTGGACATCGGCGATGGTGAGCCCGTAGCGGCCGGCGGCGGCGCGATCGATGTCGACATCCACATACCGGCCGCCGGTCAGGCGCTCCGCGATCGCCGAGCTCACCCCCGGCACATCCCCCGCGACCTCGGCGACGCGGCCGGCGATGCGGTCGATCACGGCCAGATCGGCCCCGGAGACCTTGACGCCGATGGGGCTCTTGATGCCGGTCGCCAGCATGTCGATGCGGTTGCGGATTGGCGGCACCCAGACGTTGGCCAGGCCCGGAACCTGAACCGCGCGGTCGAGCTCCTCGACCAGCTTCTCCGGCGTCATGCCGGGGCGCCACTGGTCGCGCGGCTTGAACTGGATCGTGGTTTCGAACATCTCCAGCGGCGCTGGGTCGGTGGCGGATTCCGCCCTGCCCGCCTTGCCGAACACGCTGGCGACCTCGGGAATGGTGCGGATCATACGGTCTGTCCTCTGCAGCAGCGCTGACGCCGCCGCCGCCGACAGACCCGGCTGGGCGGACGGCATATAGAGCAGATCGCCCTCGTCCATGGCGGGCATGAACTCGCCACCGATCTGGCTGAGCGGCCAGGCCGTGGTGGCGAACGCGATGACAGCGATCGCCAGGGTCGTCCGCGGTCGCCGCAGCACCCAGTCGAGCGGGCCGCGATAGACGTGCGTCAGCCATCGGTTGACGGGATTGGACTGCTCCGCGGGGATGCGCCCCCTGATGAGATAGCCCATCAGGACCGGCACCAGGGTCACCGAAAGAATGGCCGCCGCCGCCATGGCGTAGCTCTTGGTGAAGGCCAGCGGCGCGAACAGCCGACCCTCCTGGGCCTGCAGGCTGAACACCGGAATGAACGACAGGGTGATGATCACCAGGCTCAGAAACAGGGCCGGACCGACTTCCGCCGCTGCGTCGGTGATCACCTTCCAGCGGATCTCTCCCGCGAGTGGTTCGTCGGGGTGCTCATGCTCCCATCGCTCGATATGCTTGTGGGCGTTCTCGATCATGACTACGGCCGCATCGACCATGGCGCCCACGGCGATGGCGATGCCGCCCAGCGACATGATGTTGGCGTTCACCCCCTGCAGGTTCATGACCAGAAAGGCGGCGAGCACGCCGAGCGGCAAGGTCAGGATGGCCACCAGGGCGGACCGGGCGTGCCACAGGAACAGACCGCAGACGAGGGCGACGACGATGAACTCCTCGATCAGCTTTGTGCTGAGATTGGCGATGGCGCGGTCGATGAGCTGCGAGCGGTCATAGGTCGTCACCACCTCGACCCCGGGAGGCAATCCGGCCTTCAGGGTCTCGAGCCGGTCGGCGACGGCGGCGATGGTGGCCCGGGCGTCGCCGCCCGAGCGCAGGATGACCACTCCCCCGGCCACCTCGCCCTCGCCGTTCAGCTCGGCGATCCCGCGCCGCATCTCGGGACCGACCTGAACCGTGGCGACGTCGCCGAGGGTGACGGGCACGCCGCCCGCCGCCGTGCGGACGGGGACGGCACGGAAGTCATCGAGACTGGTCAGATAGCCGTTGGCTCTGACCATATATTCGGCTTCGGCCAGCTCCAGCACCGACCCGCCGGTCTCCGAGTTGGCGCGCCCGATCGCCTCGACCACGGCCTGGTGGGTGACGCCATAGGCGGCCAGCCGGACGGGGTCGAGCACCACCTGATACTGCCGGACCATGCCGCCGATGCTGGCCACCTCGGCCACGCCTGGAACGGTTTTCAGCTCATATCGGAGGAACCAGTCCTGCAGGCTTCTCAGCTGGGCCAGGTCGTGGCGGCCGGAGCGGTCGACGAGGGCGTATTCATAGACCCAGCCGACGCCGGTGGCGTCCGGACCCAGGGCGGGACGAGCGCTCTCAGGGAGGCGGGCCTGCACCTGGTTCAGGTATTCGAGAACCCGCGACCGCGCCCAGTAGAGGTCGGTCCCCTCGTCGAACAGGACGTAGACGAAACTGTCGCCGAAGAAGGAGTAGCCGCGCACCGTGCGCGCGCCAGGCACCGACAGCATGGTGGTGGCCAACGGATAGGTGACCTGGTTCTCGACGATCTGCGGCGCCTGCCCGGGATAGCTGGTGCGAATGATGACCTGGACGTCGGACAGATCCGGCAGGGCGTCGACCGGGGTCGTCCGCACCGCCCAGAGGCCCGCCGCCGCCAGGGCGACGGCGGCCATGAGCACAAGAAAGCGAGCGCGAACGGAGGCGCGAATGAGGGCGGCGATCATTGCGCGGCTCCACCGTGGCCGGCGTGCCCGTTCACCGCGGCCGGCGCAGGGGGCGTGGCGGGTGAAGCCGGAGGCACAGCCGGGCGCTCGCCCGAAATCGCCCGGGCCGCCATCCCGGACAGGCTGGCTTCGGAATCGATCAGGAACTGACCGGAGGCCACGAGGCGTTCGCCCTCCGCCAGCCCGGCCACGACCTCGGTCATCCCGCCGGATTCCCGTCCGGTCCGGACCTCGGCCGGCTGGTAGCGCCCCTCGGGCAGGGCCAGCATGACGAGGGTTCTTTCGCCCGTTCGGATCACGGCCTCGGACGGAACCACCAGCACCTCTCCGCCGCCGCCGCCGAAGGTGATCTGCCCGTACATGCCGGGCCGCAGGAGTCCCGCGCGATTGGCCATCTCGATGCGCGCCGTGAGCGTGCGGCTGTCCCCGGAAACCTCGGGCAGCAACGCCGTCAGACGTCCGCTGAACCGCTCGCCGGGGAAGGCCGAGAGCGCGACCTCGACGGATTGGCCAAGGCGCAGCCGGCCCGCCTGGAGCTCGGGTATGGCGGCATTCAGCCAGACCGTCGACAGTCCGCTGATCTCGGCCAGGGTCATGCCCGGGGTGACGCTCATCCCGGCCCGAACGCCCAGGGTGCGGATGGCGCCGGCGGACGGACTGACGATGGTCACCGTGGTCCTCGGCCGTCCGGTCCGTTCGACCTGGACGATCAACGCCTCGGACATCCCGAGCAACAGGAGCCGCCGCCGGGCCGCCTCGATCAGGGCCGCGTCACCCGTCCGGCGGACGGCCAGATACTCGCCCTGGGCCCCCGCCCACTCCGGGATGAGCAGGTCGACCAGGGGGGCGCCGGCGGCGATCACGTCCCCGGGCGCGCGGCTGTAGACTCGCTGGACGAAACCGGCGGCGCGGGCCTGGACGATGGCCACGTCGCGCTGGTTGTAGTCGATGACAGCGGAGGCGTTGAGATCGCCCTCCAGCGACGCCCGGCGCGCCGTCGCCAGACGCATGCCGAGATTCTGGGTCAGGGAGGGATCGATGCGCACGCCGGGCGCGCCGTCCGCCTCGTCGGCGTATTTCGGGATCAGCTCCATGTTCATCGAGGAGCGGCCCGGACCCGGGTAGCGTTCATTGGGCAGCATCGGATCGTACCAGTAGAGAATCTCGCGCTCCGCGGATGCGGTCTGGCCGGCGGCGGCCCCATTCGCACGCTCCAGCATGGGGCGGCCGATCAGGCCGGCCGCGAGGCCCACGCCGAGGACCAGGACAGCGCCCGCGACGAGCGCGACGCGAGGGTTGGAACCGGTCATTGGTCGTCGCTCCTGTAGGCGAGGGTGATGCGGACGGTGTCGCGAGCAACGGCGGCTTCGCGGTCGAGGGCTTCCAGACGCGCGTCGGCCAGGGCGGTGAAGGCGTTCAGGACATCCGCCAGGCCCGCCCGCCCGGCGGCGTAGCTGGCGGTTTCCAGATCGGCCTGCTGGCGGGCGGCCGGGACGATGACATCGCGCGACCGGACCCACTGGTCGCGGCGGGCGGCGAGATCGGCGAGGTCGGCGTCCAGGGAGGCGCGCAGTTCGCGCGCCGCGGCCTCGCGCTCCAGCCGGACGCCCAGGGCGTCGGCCGAGCGGGCGGCGATCAGCGGCTCCTGGCGCTGATTGGCGAAGAGCGGCAAACGGACGCTGGCGCCCACCGACAGCATGTCTCCGAACATCGGATCGCGGCGACCGTAGCTGACCTCGAAGGCCCAATCGGGCCGTCGCCCCGATCGGGCGAGGGCGACCTCGGCATCGGCGCGGCTTCCAGCCGCCCGCCAGGCCTGCAGGGTCGGAAGGCGCTCAAGACCCGCCCTCAGACCGGTCGGGTCGATCTCGAGGTCGGGAGCCGGCCCGCTCGCCGCCGGGTCCGCGTCGCCCGTCCAGCGCGTCAGTTCGGCGCGCGCCCTCGCCACATCGGCCATGAGCCGGCTGTGCCTGTCCTGCAGGGCGGCCTGCAGCACGACGGGGGTCAGGGCGCCGGCCGGCCGGTCCGTTCCGGCGGCCACGCCCGCGGGGGCGGCCTCCCAGAGCGGCTCCAGCGCCGACAGCACCTCCTCGAGCGTCGCGAGCCGGCGCCCGGCGTAGTGCAGATCGAGCCAGGCCATGCCGGCGGCCACCCGCGCCTCGCGGCGCGCGATCGCGTCGGCGGCGGCGGCCACGTCGATGTCGGCCTCCGCCATGGCGCGTTCCGCCCGTCGCCGGGCGCGGCTGGGGACCTCCTGCATGAGGCCGATGCGGGCCATGGTCATTTCGTCGTCGCCGAACCGCCCGGCCATGGGGCCCGAGACCGGCAGGTTGTCGATTCCGAACCGGAGCTGTGGATCCGGGAGCCGACCCGCGGCCGCCGAGGCCGCCGAGGCCGCCTCCACGCCGAGGGCGCTGGCCCGCAGCTGCGGAGCGGTGGTTGCGGCGAGCGCCAGGGCCTCGTCGAAAGTCATCGGCTCCGCCGCAGCGGGCATGCCAATGGCGGCGAACAAGCCGATGGCGGCCGCGGCGGCCGCCACCGTTCCCCTGGGGGCGATCCTGGCCAACCGGAGTGATTTTCCGCGATCGGGATCGGCCGCGGCGCTCGACATGTGACGGCCTGGAGCCGTCCGATAGCCGGAGTTCATGGGAATGTCCTCGAGCCCCGCGTCGATCACCTTGGTGCGACGCGGGATGCTAGTCGTTCGATCACCGCCCACGCGAGCGCGGGCCATGGTCAGCGAAGTCGGGCTATGCCGGAGTCTTGGGAGGGTCGCCCAGGGGCGTCGGCCGCTGCCCTGCACGGGTGTCGTCGGCGCTCAATGCGACCTGCTGGCGATGCGGCGCCGACGGCCGGGCCGTGACGCCCGCGTCGGACGGAAGAGGAACCGCGACTGCCGCGCAGGCAGCGAGGCCCAGGCAGTGGGGCCCAGAGTCATCGCAGGGCGCCGGACCTTCGGCGCCTGCCTGCATCATCATTTCGGCGCAATCCGGCATGCCGGCCATGGCGTCTGCGGTCACGCCCGGCCGCTGGGGCGCGGCGAACGCCGACGCCTGGCCGATGGAGCCGGCCAGGGCGAGGGCGAACAAAAGCGTGCGAACGATACGCCACATGCCATCGACGTTCCGCTTCGCTCTCCGGCGTGTCAAGACGGCGAGCGCTCCGCTCAAACCCCGGCTTGACATTCCGAACGAGAGGGGTCTGCGGCCGTGCCGCAAGCTCGCGGGGCGAGCCTCCGGGCGCCGATGAAGTGGGAACGAACCAGGTTCCACTGTCCGCGTCTCATTCGGCTCTCCCTTGCGAGATGTTCATCCCGGACCCTCGGTGGTCACGGCGCCGGAATCGGACCGGCGGCGGCGGGCCGGCCCCGCTGCGTCAGGTTCCCGCAGCGCCGACGCCAGCAGCGGCGCCAGGGAGATGGCGTTGCTCGGATGCGGCACGCTGTCGGTGGACACCACCTGATCGGATATCCGGGCCAGTTCCTCGAAGGCGTTATCGGCGAACACAGCATGCACGACCACGCAGACCGGCGGCTTCAGGCCCTGCGCCTGCAGCCGTCGAGCAGCCTCGATCAGGGTCCGACCCGAGGAGGCGATGTCGTCGATCAGCACAGGCTGTCTGCCGGTCCAGGCGCCGAGATCGGGCAGAACGATCTCGACCTCGCGATCGCCCCGGCGGATCTTGCGCAACACGATGTGCGGGGCTCCCACCCTGGCGGCGACGGCCGCGACCCATTGTTCGCTCTCCTCATCCGGGCCTATGATCAGGGCATCCGGAACCTCGGCCGCGATCCAGTCCGCCAGCACGGGCGCCGCATGCAGCGTCGCGGTCGGAATGGCGTACAGCGCCGCCAGATCCGGATAGCGGTGCAGATGGGGATCCACCGTGATCAACCGGTCGAACGCCCCGGACAGCAGACGCGCGAACGGGCGCGAGGTGACCGCCTCTCCGGGCTTGAACCGCCGGTCCTGGCGCATATAGGCGAGGTAGGGCGCGACCAGGCTCACCTGCGCGGCGCCGAGATCCCGCGCGGCGTCGGCCGCGAACAGCAGGCTCAGAAAGCCGGGGTCCGGGCGGGCCAGGCTGCAGACCAGATCGACCGTCCGACCCGCCATATCCGAGAGGTGACGGACGTAGCTCTCCCCGTCCGGAAAGCGCCGGGTTTCGAGACGGCCCAATTCGAACCCGCCGGCCGTGGCGAGCCGTTCGGCGAAGGCCTCATTTCCAGGCAGCGGCACGATCAGTCGCACGAGAACCTCCGATGGACCGGCGGACGGCCGGCAGGCTCTCCGACAGACGCAGGCGCGCGTGAAATCTTACGGCGGCGCCGGACTGATCGCGAAAGCGGGTGTCGGCGGGCGCGGAAGGATGCGGCTCCGGCGGTCGGAACCGCATGTCCGACGACGCTCAGGTCGGCCCCCCCGGCGATGGTGAGGCCGGCGTGACCGCCGTCACCACGTTCCGGGCCGCGCCCGCGGCATAGGCTTCGATGTTGCCAAGGGTGGTCTCGGTGATCCTGTCGACCGCCTCCTGGGTATTGTAGGCGATGTGGGGCGTGACCAGGACATTGGGCAGCCGAACCAGGGCGTGATCCGCCAGCAAGGCGCGCAGCCGGGCGGGGTCGACCTGGGCGTCCTGCCGGAAGATCTCCGCCTCATCGCCAAACGCCTGCTCCTCGGCGATGACGTCGAGGCCGGCGCCCGCGAGCCGGCCCGACGAGAGCGCGCGAAGAAGGGCGGCGGGATCGACGGCTCCGCTGCGCGCCGTGTTGATGAGCAGGGCGCCGGTCTTCATGAGTGCAAACTCCGGATCCGACAGGCGCAGGCCGGAGCCGCCCGGGGCGTGCAGCGAAATCACGTCCGAGGCGGCGAGAAGCACCGGCAATGAAACAGCGTGGAAGTCGGGATCCTTTCGCGCTGCGGCGTCCGGGGACGGGTCGGAAGCGAGCGTCCGCATGCCGAAGCCGCGCGCGATCTGGAGTACGCGGCGACCGATCCGGCCGGCGCCGATCACGCCGAGGGTCTTTCCCGTAAGCTCCACCCCGCGGAGGTCCCGCGCCCGGACATCGCCGCGGCGCACCCGCTCCGTCGCCTCCGGAATATGTCGGCACAAGGCCAGCAGCAGGGCGAAGGCGTGCTCGGCGACGGTATGATCGCCGTAGTCCGGCACATTGCAAACGGTGATCGCGGCCTCTCGGCAATAGGCGAGATCGACATGGTCGTATCCGGTCGATCGGGTGGCGATCAGCCGCAGCCGGGGCATGCGGGCCAGAACGGCGGCGCCGAGGTTCGAATGGACGAAGGGACTGATCACCTCCGCATCGGCGAAGCGGGCGACGTTGTCCGGGCGGAGTGGTTCCGGAGTGCAGGCCAGGGCATGGGGCCCGGCGAGGCGGGCGCAGGCGGCCGCCTCCCACTGCTCGGTTTCGAAAATCACGATCTTCATTTCGGGCCCTCCCTGTCCTACCAGCGGCGCCTGAAGACCAGCCAGGCGCTCAGAAACATAGCGCTGCTGATGGCCCCCAAGGCCAGCGCCTGCCGCCACAGTTCGGCCAGTCCCGCCCCCTTCAGGAACAGCCCCGATACAATCTCGACATAGTGGCGTTGGGGACTGGCCAGCGAGGCGGTTTGGAGCCACGGCGGCATGCTCTCGATGGGGGCGATGCTCCCGGACAGGAAGAGAAGCGGAAACAGGCCGAAGAAGCCCACGAGCATCGCCTGCTGCAGCGTCTGGGTGATGGCGCCCACAAAGGTGCCGAGCGAGACGGCGCTCAGCAGGTAGACGACCGTGAGAATAAGCAGGATGAACACGTCGCCCCGCATCGGCACGCCCATCAGCGTCATGATGACCAGGGCGGGAAACACCGCGCCGGTGCAGATCACCAGGGTCGGCGTGATCTTGGCGATGAACAATTCGTGGGCGCGGATCGGAGTAACCCGAAGTTGCTCGATGGTGCCTTCCTGCTTTTCCCGAACGATCGCGGCCGCCGGCAGGACCACGCCGAGCATCAGACCGGCCTGGGCCAGCATCGACAGGGCCATGAACCGGGTGTTGGTCAGGTCCGGATTGTACCAGACCCGCACTTCCGGCCGGACGGCGGCCCGCCGATCCCCGGCCGGACGCCGGCTCTCCACGAAGCGGGCGCTCTGTTCGATCACATAGGCGCGCGCGCGCGCCGCGACATTGCCGTTGGATCCGTCGACCACGACTCCGAACGACGCCGGGCGTCCGGCGGCCAGCCGGGCGCCCATGCGCGGCGGTATTTCTACGACCACGTCGAGCGCGCCGCGCCGCAGCCGGTCTTCCGCCTCGCGCAGGCTGGTGAACTGATCGGCGAGCACGAAATTGTCGCCCGTGGTCAATTCCTCGATCAGGGCGCGGCTGACGGCGGAGCGGTCGTGATCGACCACGGCCAGCTTGAGATGCTGGACGTCGAAACCCAGGGCCATGGTGCACATGACCAGTTCGGCCGTGTAGAGAAAGATCACCACGAACAGCATCACCGGGTCGCGCAGAAACTGGGCGAATTCCTTGGTGATCAATCCCGCGAGACGGCCGGACAGCATCAGGCGATCCTCTTGCGGAACCGCCAGGCGGCGAGCGCGAACACCGTCGCGGTATAGGCCGCCAACACGAGGACGTTGGGCCAGAGGTCCCCGAGCCCCGCGCCCCGCAGCACGACCCCGCGTGAGAACTCGAGAAAATACCGCGTGGGCAGGGCTGAGGCGTAGGCCTGAAACGCCGGCGGCATGGTGAAAAGCGGATAGACGAAGCCGGAAAACAGGAAGGCCGGCATCAGGGTCACGATCAGGGCCGTCAACATGGCGGCCAGCTGGGTGCGCACGAGGGTGGAGACGAGCAGTCCGATGGAAACCGTGCAAAGAACGTAGAGAAGCCCCACGGCGAGGAGCAGCCCCACGCTTCCCCGTACGGGCACCTCGAACCAGACTACCTCGCCAAAGACGACGAGGAGAAGTTCCGCATAGGCGATCACGGCGTAGGGCAGCAGTTTGCCGGCGATGAACTCGCTCCCGGTCAGGGGCGAGGCGTAGATCTGGGCGATGGTGCCCAGCTCCTTTTCGCGCGCCACGGCCAGCGCCGTGAGCAACGGCGGAAAGGCCATGAGGATCACCGCGAACAGGCCCGGTACGATGAAGTTGCGGCTGCGCAGTTGCGGATTGTACCAGACGCGCACCTCGGGCCTGAGAGGAAGGCGCACCTCCTCCGGATAGGCGTGGAGGATGGCCCGGCCATAGGCCGACAGGATCGCCGCCGTGCTGGCGTAGGTGCCGTCGACCACGAACTGCACGGGCGCGTCCTCGCCGCGTCCAAGGCGGCCGGAGAAGCCCGGCGGGATGAACAGGGCCGCCCGGGCCGTCCCGCGCATCAGGGCGTGTTCGGCCGACCGTTCGTCCTCCGGCGCCGCCTGGAGGATGAAATATCCCGAGTTGAGAAACCGGGCCTGCAGCTCCCGGCTGGCGGCGGTCCGGTCATGGTCCACCACGATCAGCGGCGCCCGGTCGACATCCAGCGATATGCCGTAGACGAACAGGAACAGCATCATCAGGGGCATGAGCAGCGCCACCCCCATGGTGAAGCGGTCGCGCGAGATCTCCAGCACCTCCTTGCGGGCGAAGGCCAGAACGCGCCGCGCCTTCACGCCGCCCTCCCCTGCCCGGTGCGTTCGCGCTCGATGAAGCCGAGAAAGACCGCCTCGACATCGGGCGTCACGAGTCCAAGCTCGTCGGTCAGCCTCGTCAGCGGGCCCAGGGCGATGAGCCGGCCGTCCATCATCAGCCCCAGACGATCGCAGAACGCGGCCTCCTCCATGTAGTGGGTGGTGACGACGATCCCCACGCCGTCGGCGGCCAGGGCCGCGATCAGGCGCCAGAACCGGAATCTGGACAGGGGGTCGACCCCGGAGGTCGGCTCGTCGAGGAAGAGCACCCTGGGCCGGTGGACGATGGCGCAGGCCAGCGCCAGCCGCTGGCGCGTGGCCCCGGACAGGTCCCGCACCGCGCCCTCCCCCGCGTCCTCGAGACTGGCGCGCGCACTGGCCCAGGCGATTCGGCCGTGCAGTTCGGATCGGGGCACGCCATAGGCGCGCGCAAAGAATGTCAGGTTCTCGCGCGCGCTCAGGTCGGGGTAGAGGGAAAACCGCTGGGACATGTAGCCGATGCGCGCGCGCACCGCCTCGCTCTGGCGCGCCACGTCGAACCCCGCTACCTCGGCGGTCCCCTCCCCGGGCGAGAGCAGCCCGCACAGGATGCGGATCAGGGTGGTCTTGCCGGCGCCGTTGGGGCCGAGCAGACCGAGAATCTCGCCCTCGGCGACCGCGATCGTCACCTTGTCGACGGCCTTGAACGCCCCAAACCGGACGCTGACGCCGCGCGAGACGATCACGTCATTCCGGACGGGAGGCGGCGGCGCGGCCCGGCCGGAGGCCGCGCCGGGCCGCGCGGGCGGGGGCGCCGAGGCGAAGGTGAACACGTCCTCCATGGTGGGGACGGCGGCCTCCACCACGGCCCCCTCGATCGGCGCCAGCCTCGACCCGTCCCGGACCTGCGCCCGCACCTCACGGCCCGCGCGGCGCTGGAAGCTGATCACGCCGGCGTCCTTCTCGAGGGCCGCCTCGATGCGGTCCAGGGCCGGACCGGCGAGCCTGTAGACCTGCCCGGCCACGTCCCGCCGCAACTCCTGCGGCGCTCCCAGGGCGAGGGGCTTTCCGTCCCGCAGAAGCAGGACGCGGTCGCAGGCGTCGGCCTCGTCCATGTAGGAGGTCGCGAACACGATCGTCCGGCCCTCGGTTCGCGCCCGGTCGAGGATTCGCCACAGCTCCCGTCTCGACAGCGGGTCGACGCCCAGGCTGGGTTCGTCGAGGATGAGCAGCGGGGGCTGGTGCATGAGGTTGGCGCACAGGGCCAGCTTTTTGCGCATGCCGCCCGACAGTTGTCCCTCGCGGCGGTGCTGGAAGCGGTCGAGCCCGGCCATGCGGAGCAGCTCGGGGCCGCGCACGGCCCGGTCCGGTCCGGTGACGTCGCGGATGTCCGCCGCGAACGCCAGATTCTCCGCGACGGTGAGGCGATCGTACAGGGAAAAGCCCTGCGACATGTAGCCGACCCGCGCCTGCACCGCGGCGGGATCGCGCCGGACGTCGCGCCCAAGAACCTGGCATGTCCCCGCGCTCGGGCGCAGGATGGCGGCCAGCATCTGCAGCAGGGTGGATTTGCCCGCTCCGTCGGGGCCGACCACGCCGAACACCTGCCCGGCGTGGACGTCGAGATCGATGTTCTCCAGCACGCTACGGGCGCCGTATCGGCGCCCCAGTCCGCGGGCCTCGACGACAGCCTCGGCCATCCCCCTACTCCGGAACGGCGAGACGGTCGGGCCAGCCGGCGGAGGCGTCCCACAGAATCCATGCATCGGCCGGCATGCCGGGCTTGAGCAGCCCGTCCGGATTTTCAGCCTCCAGAGTGACCCCGTAGACGGTCCGGCCCCGTTCGTCCTGCATGTGAATATCGCGCGGGGTGAACTGGGCCTGGGCGTCGACCCGGGCCACGCGCGCCGCGAAATCCCGGCCGGGAAAGGCGTCAACCCGCAGCCTGGCGGGAGCCCCCAGACGGACCTTGCCCAGGTCCGGCTCCCGAGCGAAGACACGCAGCCTCACCCGAGACAGATTGGCCAGCACCACCACGGGCTGGCCGGCGACGATCACTTCGCCGGGCTCGGCGAGACGCTCCAGCACCGCCCCCGATATCGGCGAGGCGATATGGGTCCTGACCAGCTGCGATCGGCCCAGGGCCAGGGTCTGGGACGCCGCCTCGGCCTGGGCGACGGCCTCGCCGCGACGCGCCTCAAGCAGGCTGATCTGATCCACGGCGGCCTGATGGGCGTTGCGGACAACGTCGAGGCGTTGGGCCGTGACATAGCCCTCACGCGCGAGCGCCTCGTAGCGCGACAGATCCGCCCGGGCCGAAGCGGCGTGATGGCGGGCCAGATCGATCTGGCTGCTCACCTGGGCCACGGTCTGCCCGGCGGCGGCGCGCTGGGCGGCGGCGCGATTCATGAGCAGACGGGCGTCGGACGGGTCGATGGAGGCCAGCGGGGCTCCGGCCCGAACCGGGGCGCCTTCCAGGGCGTGGTTCTGCAGTAGACGGCCGGACAGCTCAAACGAGACACGCACCTCGTCGACCTCGATCCGCCCGCTGCCGTAGATGACCTGGGCCGGCGCCGGAGCGGTCTGCAGCCGCCAGAAGGCGACGGCGGAGCCGGCGGCGACCAGAATGAGTCCGACGGCCACCAGCACCGTCAACCGTCGCCCCTGAATCCTCACATCCTGCCTCCGGACGCGCTCGCCTGTTCGATGCGCTGATCCTGAAGACGCCGGGTGGAAGGATTGCTTACGCCCTCGGAAGCCGCCCGCGACGGCGGCTGTGCGCAAGGGGCCAGCCGCGCTTCGAGCCGGGAGAGGAGATCCGGCGCCGAAGTCCCCCCAAGCTTCGTCGGACATGATCGCGCCAGCCGGGGGCCCCGCGGCGTGCGTCTCGATCCGGCCGCGCAGACAGGGCGCCAGTCCGCCCGGCCCCTTGGCGAAGACGCCGAATTAGCAGGTCGAGGCCCGCTGTTGGGAGCGACGATGAACGGCTTGCCACGACTGGATCCTTGATCGGACAATGACCTGATGGCCCAGGGTCTGACGCCGGCGACCGGCGGGTCTTACGACCGTCGGCCTTCCGCGTCGGTAATGATCGGTCGGGTGAGGCGTCAGACGGCGGACGGTGTTCAGAACGGAAGGGGCCTCGCATGACCTCCAATTCCCCCGGGATCGGCCGGGTCTTCACGCGGCGAGTTCTGGCTCATCTCCGCCTGGCCGGTGCTTCATCGCGCCCAACGCGAGGGCAGGCTGACGACGACCGGTCCGTGCAAATCCATCCGCCACCCGCAGTAGGCCGGCTTCGTGTTGATCATGATCGGCGTACTGCTTCAGTGGCCGAGGCTGCTCACCTTGGCGATGTTTCCGGCGCTCGTTGTCCTGTACTGGCGCCTGGCCGTGGAGGAGGAGCGCGAAACCGCCCCCCGCTTCGGCCCGGCCTGGGCCGGATACCGGCGGGCGACGCCGGCGTTCCTCTCCCGACTCGGTCCCGTGTCCCGGCCCGCCCGGCCTGAAGTTTGATTTTCACCGGAGTTCTTCTTGATGCGCACCACCACCATCGACGTTTCCGGATTCCGCACCCCGCTGGATCCGCTCGTGATCGAGAAACACCTGCGGGGTCTGAAGGGCGTGCTGGACGCCGCCGCCAACTTCGGCTCGGCCACCGCCACGGTGCGCTACGACGAGGCCCGTCTCAGCCAGGCCGAACTGGAACAGGCCGTGCGGGACTGCGGCTTCCATTGCCGGGGCGAGGTCGTGCCCCGACACGTCTGCGTCCCGAACGAGGATGCCGTGGACGCCCGCGCCTCGCACCCCCACCCGCCGGCGGCCCCGGCGGCCGCCCACGGGGATCACGCGGCGAGGCGCGGGCACGGGGCCGCGGCCGGCCCCGACGACATGGCCGAGATGGGCCACGGCCCCGGCATGGACATGCAGGCCATGGCCCGGGACATGCGCAACCGCTTCCTGATCGCGCTGGGCTTCACCGTTCCAATCTTCTTCCTCGCCCCGATGGGCATGGACTTCATGCGCGTGGCGCCGCCGTTCGGCCTGCCGCTGAAGCCGCTGCTGTTCGTTCTGGCCAGCGCCGCCATCCTCTACCCCGGCTGGCCCTTCTACATCGCCGCGGTCCGGGCGCTGCGACGCGGCGTGCTCAACATGGCGGTGCTGGTCCTGCTCAGCGTCGGCACCGGCTATCTGTTCAGCGTCGGCGCGACTTTCCTCTATGACGCGCCGGACTTCTACGAGGCCTCGGCCCTGCTGCTGGTCTTCATCCTCATGGGCCACTGGCTCGAGATGCGGGCGCGGGCCGGCGCCTCGGACGCCATTCGCCGACTGATGGACCTGGCGCCGCCCACCGCCCGCGTGCTGCGCGACGGCGTCGAGGTCGAGGTCCCGACCTCCGCCGTTCTGGTGGGCGACCGGGTGGTGGTCCGCCCGGGCGGCCGCATCCCGGTTGACGGCGTCATCGAGGACGGCGGATCGGAGGTCGACGAATCCATGCTCACCGGCGAATCCCTGCCGGTGATGAAGGGGGTCGGCGATGCCGTGACCGGCGGCGCCATCAACAAGACCGGGGCCTTCCGCTACAGCGCCACCCGGGTGGGCGCCGACACCGCCCTGGCCCAGATCGTCAAGCTGGTGCAGGAGGCGCAGAACTCCAAGGCCCCCGCCCAGCTGCTCGCCGACCGCGCCTCCCAGTGGCTGGTGCTGGCCGCCATCGTCATCGGCCTGCTCACCTTCGGAATCTGGTTCTGGGTCCTGGGCCAGACCCTGCTGTTCGCCCTGACCCTGACGATCACCGTCTTCGTCATCGCCTGCCCCGACGCGCTCGGCCTGGCCACCCCCATGGCGATCATGGTGGGCACGGGGCTGGGCGCGCGGCACGGCGTCCTGATCAAGAACGCCGCCGCCCTCGAGGACGCCGTCAAGCTGGATGTGATCGTCTTCGACAAGACCGGCACCCTGACCCTCGGCGCGCCCAAGGTCGTCCAGATCACCCCGGCCGCCGGGGTGGACGAGACCGACCTGCTGACCACGGCCGCGGCCCTCGAGCGAGGGTCCGAGCATCACATCGCCAAGGCCGTGCTGGAGCGGACCCGGGACCTCCCCGAAATCGCGGCGGCGGGCTTCGAATCCTTCGGCGGCAAGGGGCTGCGGGCGACGGTGGACGGTCGCACCGTGCTTTCCGGCAACCGCATGCTGATGGCCGACAACGGCGTCGAGCTCGGCGAGCTGGCCACGGAATCCGAACGGCTGCAGGGCGCCGGGCGCACCGTCGTCCACATCGCCCGCGACGGCCGCGTCATCGGCCTGATCGCGGTGGCCGACGCCGTGCGGCCGACCGCCGGGGCCACCATCCGCCGGCTGCAGGGCCTGGGCGTCAAGGTCGCCATGATCACGGGCGACAACCTCGGCACGGCGCGGCGCATCGCGGGCGAACTGGGCATCGACATCGTGCTGGCCGAGGTCCTGCCCGGGGAGAAGGCGCTCAAGATCAAGGAGCTCCAGGGCGAGGGGCACAGGGTCGGCATGGTCGGCGACGGCGTCAACGACGCCCCCGCCCTGACCCAGGCCGATGTCGGTTTCGCCATCGGGGCCGGGACCGACGTGGCCATCGAGAGCGCCGACGTGGTGCTGATGCGCAGCGACCCCGCCGACGTGGTCAAGGCCATCGAACTGTCGCGCGCCACCCTGCGCAAGATGCATCAGAACCTGTGGTGGGCCGTCGGCTACAACGTCATCGCCTTCCCGCTGGCCGCGGGCGTGCTCTACCCCTTCACCCTGAGCCCCGAGATCGCCGCCCTGTCTATGTCCGGCAGTTCGGTGCTGGTGGCGATCAACGCCCTGATGTTGAAGCGCCTGCGACTGGGCGCCGGTATGACCTCCCCGTCGTCCGCCAGAGCCGCAGCGGCGCCGATCTAGCGTCGCCATCGGCCGTAACGTTCGGGCGGACGCCCGGCGATTTCGCGGGGCCCCGGCAACCGGGCGCGCACGCCGCGTTCCTGGGACGGTCGCTGGGGATGGCGCCGGGCTCGCCTGGCGCGCCCTGGCGCCGGGGTTCGTCGTCATCGCGGGACGCCCGGCCTCGTCGATGATCGCCTATGGCCCGGCCGTAGCGGTGGGCGGCCTGCGCCCCGGCAAGGCCAGGATGTCCGGCTCGGCAGACGGACGGCGGCGGTGAGCCTCGGCCAAGCCCCCGGCCCGGTGACGCGCAACCCCGGCCGATTCCGTTCGCCGTCGTGGTCTCTGTCGCCGGAGCGATCGTCGCCCCGCTGCGGCCATGGGCGTTCCATCCGCAGTCCGCTTGAACCCTCGACGTGACGGGACGCATGTAATCACCCGGGGGACTCGAACGTCTTAGCGAATGACCCGGCGCCACCCGCCAACGTGCATCCGTGAAAGGCACGACCATGATGCAAGACGTGAGGGAGGCGCTTGGCTCGATCCTGCCCGGCCAGACGGCCTTCGGTCTCCTCGCCGCGCTGCTGCGGCGGACGGTCCGCTATGGATCGCTGGTGGTGATCGATCCATGGGACGAGCGGCATGCCTTCGGCACGGGCGAGGCGCCCTTCGCCACAGTCCGCATCGCCGACCCGCGCGAGGCGGCCAGGCTCCTGGCCAACCCGCGTCTGCGGGTGGGCGAAGCCTATATGGAGGGTGGGCTCACGCTCGAGGCGGGCACGCTGCGCGATTTCCTGCTGATCGGCGTGGCCGCTTCCGGGGCGATGACCAAGGAAGCTCGGGCTCTGCGCGAGTTCGCCGCGCCGTTCAGGCCGCGGCGGCACAATCCGATCCCCCGCGCACGGGCGAACGTTGCGCACCATTATGACCTCTCCGAAGAGCTCTATCGGCTGTTCCTCGATGAAGACCTGCAATACTCCTGCGCCTATTTCCAGGACGGCGACGAAACGCTGGAGCAGGCGCAGGCCAAGAAGAAGCGCCACATTGCGGCCAAGCTGCGGTTGCGCCCGGGCGTACGCGTGCTCGATATCGGTTCGGGCTGGGGCGGCCTGGCCCTGGAGCTCGCCCGCCGTTATGGAGTCGAGGTCGACGGCGTGACGCTGTCGCAGGAACAGCTGGCCGTGGCCCGGGCGCGCGCGGCCGAGGCCGGTCTGGAGGATCGCGTTCGGTTCCACCTGAGGGACTATCGGCAGGAGGCGGACTCCTACGACCGCATCGTCTCTGTTGGCATGTTCGAGCATGTCGGGACCCCGCACTACCTTGAATTCTTCGACGCGCTGAGCCGGCTGCTGGCGCCCGATGGCGTCGCCGTGATCCATGCCATCGGCCGCAAGGGGCCGCCAGGCGAGGCCGATCCGTGGATCGACAAGCACGTCTTCCCCGGCGGCTACTGCCCGTCCCTGTCGGAAGTGTTCGCCGCGGTGGAGAGGTCAGGGCTCTGGGTCACCGACGTGGAGATCCTGCGCCTGCACTACGCCGAGACCCTGCGGCACTGGGCCGAGCGGTTCCAGGGCGAGCGCGGGCGTGCCGCCGCGCTCTATGACGAGCGCTTCTGCCGGATGTGGGAATACTACCTCGCCGTCTGTGAAGCCGCCTTCCGGGTCGGCGGCCTGATGGTGTTCCAGATCCAGCTCGCCCGCGATATCCGCGCCGTTCCGTTGACCCGGGACTACGTGGTCGATGCGGAGCGCCGCGGCGTCCCCTGAGGGCCCCGGGCGCGCCCGACCTTCTCGCCGCAACCGATCCGGTCCGGGGACCTTCCCTTCACGACCAGGCACCAGCAAGGACAGCGATCCATGGCTCAATCAGACACCATCCGCGTCGCGGTGAACGGCTACGGCGTGATCGGCAAGCGGGTGGCGGCGGCCATCGACGCACAGGGAGACATGACCCTGGTCGGCGTGGCCGACGTCAGCGCCGACCTGCGCCTGCGCGTGGCCTCCCGGAAGGGCGTCTCACTGTATGGCGCCGCCGATGACGCCCCCCGGGCGATGGAGCGCGCCGGCCTTCCGGTTGCGGGCGGCCTGGACGACCTGATCGCGGCCGCCGACATCGTGGTCGACTGCACGCCCAAGGGCATCGGGGCCGCCAACGCCGAGCTCTACCGGCGCAAGGGCAAACCGTTCATCGTCCAGGGCGGCGAAAGGCACGCGGTGACCGGTCACTCCTTCGTCGCCGAGTCGAGCTATGCCGGCGCGCTCGGACGGTCATCGACGCGGGTCGTCTCCTGCAACACCACCTCGATCGTCCGCACCCTTGGCGCGCTCAAACAGGCGGGATTGCTGCGCCGGGCCCGGGGTACGCTGCTGCGAAGGGCGACGGACCCTTGGGAAAGCGACCGGGGCGGGATCATGAACACCCTGGCGCCGGAGCCCGGGATTCCGAGTCATCAGGGCCCCGATGCGCAGAGCGTCGACCCCGGACTGGATGTCGTGACCATGGCGGTCAAGGTTCCGGAGACGATCGCTCATCTGCACTATTGGGCGGTGCAAATGACCCGTCCGGCCGAAAAGGCCGAAGTGGTCGCGGCTCTCCTCGCGTCCTCGCGCATCGCCCCCGTGCGCATGGCCGATGGCATGACCGCGCTGAACAGCGTCAAGGAACTGATGGCCGATCTCGGCCGTCCGCATGACAGTCTCTACGAGGTGGCGCTCTGGGTGGACATGCTCCGCGTCCAGGGCGACGAACTCTTCTACGCCTATATGGTCGACAACCAGGCCATCGTCGTACCCGAGACCATAGACGCCATCCGGGCGCTTGCGGGCCGGATCACGGAGGCGGCGGACTCGATCGCCATGACCGACGCCAGCTTGGGCGTCGGCGCCGTCGCGGGGTTGGGCTTTCCGGATTAGGTCGCGTCCGGCCATTCCCGAACGCAGGCCGCAAATCACCGTCCGTCTTCGTCGAGCGGCGGTGGCGCCACGGGCCGCCCGATGCCGTCCAGGGAAGGCGCAGGTGGCGCATCCCGCCTGGAGCCGGACCGGATGCGGGCCGGCGGAATCGCCGCGAGGCGGAATACAATACGCATCACGATTGAGTATCCCTCAACAAAACAGGCGCTGAGGGGAATCTTTTCAAGCACTTGATTCAACGCAAATCTTGGCGTTACTTGTCCGTGAATGCTCCCTGACTTCATGCAGGAGAAGGTCCATGAGCTTGCAGAGCCCCATCGCGGCGCGTGACCAGGGAATACGAGCCGTCGCCCCCCGACTGGCCGCCCGCGCGACACCGGCGGCCGAGATTCGACGCCTTGTCGAGCGCCGCTTGCGCGACGATCGCCCGGCGCACCTTCGTTACCTCCTCAAACGGCTGCGGTCGCACGAAGACGCCGAAGATGTCCTGCAGGAGTTCGCCCTCAAGGCCACGCTGGCGGCCGGCCGGCTCACCGATCCCGGCAAGGTGGACGCCTGGCTCGGGGTCGCGCTTCGCAACGCCCTGTTCGACCGCTATCGCCGCAACGCGGCCAGGGCGCGGTTGACAGAGGCGCTGAGCGCCGAGGCGGCCTGCGACGGGGGGAACCCCGCGGATGACGAGCTTGCCCAGTCGCTCCGTTGCCTCGCGCTGGTTCTTGCGGATCTGGCGCCCGAAACCGCCAGCCTGCTCCGGAGAGCGGAACTGGAAAGGACTCCGCTGGCGACGATCGCCGGCGAGATGCATCTGACCGCCAACAATGTCGGCGTGAGGGTCCACCGGGCCGGGCCGTGCTGCGGGAGGGAATGCGGGCCCGCTGCGGGCTCTGTCCCGATCCCTGCGCCCTGGCGGTCGCCGCCTCCGTCCGCGCGACCCTCGTTGATCCCCTGCGGCCTCAGCCTTCGACCTCGATCAGGTCGGTGTGCGACGCCGCATAGACCATGGCGTAATCGAGTTCGCCCCGGCTCTCCGCGTGGACCGTGGCCAGGGCGTCGCCCGCCGCCACCTCCATCCCGAGGCGGACGTGCATCTCCAGACCGGCCGCCTTGCGTTCGGGTGCGCCGGCCAGTTTCGCCAGGGTCGCGATCTGGCGGTTGTTAACCAGGATCACCCGACCCGACCGGGTCGCCCGGATCACGGCGCGCTGGCCCGCCGTGGGCGGGACGCGCATCCCGCCCTGGGCTTCGCAGATCCGCTGGAATTTCGTCCAGGCGCGCCCATCGGCGATCACGCCCTCGGCGGCGGTCACTCCCTCCCCCGCGGCGGCCCGCCCGGCCAGTTCGAGTGCGGCGCCCGCCAGCAGGCAGGCGCGCGCTCGCAGATCCGCGGGCGCCCCGGGACGGTTCTGCAGCACGGCGAGGATGTCGCGGGCCTCCAGGGCCGGCCCGATGCCGACGCCCACGGGCTGTGAGCCGTCCGTCTGCAGGCACAGCGCCCGAATTCCAAAGCCGCTCGCCACGGCCGTCAGCCGCGCGGCCAGCGCTCCGGCCGCCTCCGCAGAGCGCACCTTGGCGGTCGCACCGACCGGGAGGTCCAGCACCACATGGGTCGAGCCGGCCGCGATCTTCTTGGACAGAACCGAGGCGATGAGCTGGCCTTCGGTGTCGACGTCGAGAACCCGTTCGATGCGGATGAAGATGTCGTCCACCGGGCTCAACCGGACCGCGCCGCCCCAGACGACGCAACCGCCTTCGGCCTCGACCACCCGCCGCATCGCGCCCACGTCGAGATCGACCGGCGCCAGGGTCTCCATCGTGTCGGCCGTTCCGGCCGGCGAGGTGATGGCGCGCGAGGAGGTCTTGGGGGCGACCAGGCCGCAGGCGGCGAGGATCGCCACCACGATCGGCGTCGTCCGGTTGCCGGGCAAACCGCCGATGCAGTGCTTGTCCATGACCACGTCGGCGGCCCAGCTCAGGCGGTCTCCCACGTCCACCATGGCGCGGGTCAGGGCGACCGTCTCGGCCTCGTCCAGCGGAAGGGCGGAGGTGGCGGTCAGAAAGGCCGCCAGATGAATGGAGGTGTAGCGCCCCGCGGCCACATCGCGGATGACCCCCTGGATCGCCGTTTCGTCCAGCCGCGCGCCATAGATCCGGCGGCGGACGCTGGACATGGACTCGATGGCCGGCGCGTGTCGCACGGCGACGGGGTCGCCCGGCGCCACCCCCAGCAGGCGCCACGCCTCTTCGGAGAGCGCGACTTCGTCGTGGCCGAGGAGGTCCCCTTCCATCTGGTACAGGGTGGCGTAGACCTCGCGGCCCCCGGCCGACAGCACCACCTGGGCGCGCGACGACAGGCCCTCGGAGCGGCAAACCGGGCAGTCTCGCCGCATCAGCACGATCGACTCGTGCTGGGCGTGAAGACCGAAGCGGCGCGCCTTCAGGGAAGGAACCGCGGCGTGGGACGGGTTGGACAGGCGGGTCACAGCGCGTGACGCTCCATCATCTGGGGAATGACGCAGTCCCATCCGAACCGGTCCTGGATGCGGACGCGCAGGGCGTCGGACGCATGCGGTTCGCCATGAACGATGAAGACCTTGCGCGGGGGCCGCTTGAGGCCGGACAGCCAGCGCAGGATTTCCTCGGCGTCCGCGTGAGCCGAAAGCATGGGCAGATTGGCGACCTCGGCCTGGATGGGGACCCACCCGCCGTGGATCTTCACCTCCCTGGCGCCCTCGACCATCGAACGCCCGCGGGTTCCGGCCGCCTGGAAGCCCGAAAACAGGATGGTGTTGCGCCGATCCGGGCCGAAGGCCTTGAT
>NZ_DLMO01000068.1:223-4973 GCF_002479325.1 Brevundimonas sp. UBA7534 | reverse complement strand
GCGTCTATCTGCGCACCCGCGGCCACACCCTGCGCGGGGAGAGCGTTTCCTACGATCTGGCGGCCGGCACGGCCGCGGCCCAGGGCCAGGTGGAGGCGACCGCGCCGGACGGCACCGTGGTCCACGCCAGCCGCCTGGAGCTGGACCAGAACCTGAACGCCGGCGTGGCCGTCGACTTCGCCACCCGCACGCCGGACGGCGCCAGCCTGATGGCCGCCACGGCCGTGCGCCGCAGCGAAACCGCAAACGAGCTGAACTACGCGATCTTCACCCCTTGCCCGATCTGCGACGCCAACGGCCCCAAGACGCCCAGCGTGTCGATCCAGGCCGAAAAGGTGGTCCAGGACGAGGCGCTGCGCGCGATCCTGTACCGCAACGCCGTTTTCCGCATCGGCGGTGTGCCGGTTTTCTACACGCCCTTCTTCGCCCACCCGGATCCAACGGTGGAGCGGGCCTCGGGCCTGCTGGTGCCGATCGTCAATTATGACGAGGGCCGCGGCGTCTCGGTCGAACTGCCCTATCTGATCGTGGTGTCGCCGTCCGAGGACTGGCTGATCAGCCCGCAGATCAACACCGAGGTCGCGCCGCTGCTGAACCTGCAATGGCGGCGTCGGTTCGTGAACGGCCAGGTCGTGGTGCGCGGCGGCTACACCTACGAGCGCAATTTCGGCGACTTCGACCTGAACGGCGACGGCGACTTCGAGAGCAACGTCCGCTTCGGCGACCGCGACCACCGCAGTTATCTGTTGTCGCATGGCGAGTTCGATCCGGAAGGACCGTGGCGGTTCGGCTTCACCGCCGAACGCACCTCGGACAAGACCCTTTTCGACCGCTACGATATCCGCGACCCGTATCAGGATAACGGCCTGTACTACGGCGACCGCCGCCGTCTGATCAGCCAGCTGTACGCCGAGCGCCAGAGCGAGAGATCCTATCTGTCCGTCGCGGCCTTCTCGATCCAGAGCCTGCGGCTGGACCCGCGCTTCGCCGACACCGACTTCCGCGACGCCGACGGCTTCAAGGTGTTCGAGGACGACGACACCCTGCCGCTGGTGGCGCCCCTGATCGACGCCCGCTGGGAACCGGACGGCCCTGTCCTGGGCGGCCGGCTGCGGCTGAAGGGTTCGGCGGTTTCGCTCTATCGCGACGCCTATGTGGGTTCGCCGGTGTTGAGGCCCGAACTGCTGCCGACGTCGACGGTTGGGGTCGGCGGCGTCGACACCCGCCGCGTCACGGGCCAGTTCGAATGGCGTCGGGCCTTGATCTCGCCCCTGGGCGTGCGGTGGGAGCCCTTCGTCGACGGCCGGGCCGACGTCTATTCGGTCGGCGATCTTCCGCCGGTCCTGGGCGTCGATCCGGACGACGCCACGCTGAGCCGCACACGGCTGAGCGCGGGCGTGGACGTCAGCTATCCGCTGATCCGGCGCACGGCCGAGGCGGACATCATCCTGGAGCCCGTCGCCCAGTTGTCGGTCTCGACAGCCCCGGACCTGGATCCGCGCATCCCCAACGAGGACGCCCAGATTGTCGAGTTGGACGAATCCTCGTTGTTCCGCATGGACCGCTTCTCGGGCTACGACCTGCTGGAGGGCGGCGCCCGGTTCACCGCGGGCGGCCGCGCCACCATCCGCTGGGCCGAGGGCCGCAGCGCCAGCCTGTTCGTCGGCCGCAGCCATCGCTTCGACCAGGAAGACGCCTTCCGCACACCGATCCCCGACGACCCGACACGACTTTACGACCCCACTGGCCTGGCCTCGGAGACGTCCGACTGGGTGGTGCAGGGCAGCTTCTCGCCGTCCGACCGCATCCGCAGCTGGGGCCACGCCACCATCGACGGCTCGGGCGACATCCGCCGCGCCGAGGCGGCCGTGGACGGGCGCTGGGGACGGCGCAACCTGGCCAGCATCAGCTACATCGTCGACCGTTCCGATCCGCTCTACATCGAGGACCGGCCCGATCCCGCCAACCCGGGCGGGCCGCCGCTGGGGTCGCTGAACCGCAACTACGAATTCATCCAGTTGGCCGGCCAGCAGTTCGTCTACCGCAACTGGGGCTTCACCGTCGCGGGCATTGCGGACCTGGAGCGTGATGTCATCACCCGCTCGGAAGTGGGCCTGCTGTTCGACGACGACTGTTTCCGGTTCGAACTGGGTTTTCGCCGCGACAACACGCGCGTGCGGCCCAGCGGCCCCTCCGAAGGGGTCTATGTGCGCCTAAACCTCGCCACTTTCGGAGGTTCAGGTTATGGACAGAGCGAAATGCGTTGAGCATGAGGCTTGACGGGGCGCGGTCATTGCGACGGCCCGGCGCGGCCGGGTGGACCGCTTTGAGGAATCAGGACGACCGATGGGTTTGATGCGTTATTCGACGGGGGCTGCGCTCGCGGCGGTCCTCCTCGCCGGTTCGGCTCATGGTCAGACAGTTCCTTCGTTGACGCCGGCGCAACCGCCCGCCGCCGGCGCGCTTAATCCCGCCGCGGAGGAAGCGCCCGCCCGCCAGGCCGCGGAGCCGCAGTTCGAGATGGCCGACGGCATCGTCGCCACCGTCAACGACCGCATCATCACCGGCTATGACCTGCGCCAGCGGATGCTGATGCTGATCGCCTCGTCGCAGGTCCAGCCGACGCAGGAGAACCTGCCGGCGATCCAGCAGGCGGCGCTGAACGCCCTGATCGAAGACCAGCTGAAGGCCGGCGAACTGGCCCAGTTCGCCGACCAGCTGCAAGTCAGCGACGCCGACGTGAACGAAGAGATCGCCGGCATGGCGCAGTCCGCGGGAACGACGGCCCAGGCCTATCTGGACTATCTGCGCCAGGGCGGCATCCAGCCCGACGCCTTTCGCCAGAACCTGCGCACCGATATCGGCTGGAGCCGACTGGTCGGCGGCCGCTTCGGCAGCCGCGCCCGTCCGACGCCGGCCCAGGTCGACCAGGAAATGCGCCGCCTGAACCAGGCGGCTTCGCAACCCCAGTATCTGATCGGCGAAATCTACATCGAGGCGGCGCGCGTGGGCGGCCAGCAGGCGGCCATGAACGGCGCCCAGCAACTGGTGCAGCAGATCATCCAGGGCGCCCCGTTCCAAGCCGTGGCGCGGCAGTTCTCGGCCGCCCCTTCCGCCGCCGCCCGCGTGCCGGGCGACGCCGGATGGCTGGTCAAGGGCTCGGTCCAGCCGGCGCTTCAGGCCGTGTTCGACCAGCTTCAGCCGGGCCAGCTGTCCAATCCGATCGCGGTCGATGGCGGCGTGTACATCATCTACATGCGCGACAAGCGCGACGGCGCGGCGGCCAGCCTGGTGTCGATGAAGCAGGTGATGGTGCAGCTGCCCGAGACCGCCACCGAGGCCCAGGTGGCCGAGGCGACCCGCACCCTGGAGGGCCTGCGCCAAGGTCTGACGTGCGACAATATCCTGTCGCAGGCGCGCGCGACCCAGGGCGTGCTGGGCGCGGACCTGGGCGAGTCGGACGTCGGCGACCTGGCACCCCAGTTCCAGCAGTTCGCCCGCACCGGGGAAGTCGGCACGGTTTCGACCCCGATCCGCACGCCGCTGGGGCTGCATCTGGTCGCCGTGTGCGGTCGCCGGATCGGGGGTCCCGAAGCGCCGTCGCGCCAGCAGGTCGAAGGCCGCCTGCGCTCGCAGAACCTGCAGGTGCTGGAGCGGCGCTATCTGCGCGACCTGCGCAATGACGCCCTGATCGAGTTCAAGTGACCCGGCCTCTGGTCCTGACGCTGGGCGAGCCCGCCGGCGTCGGGCCGGAGATCATCGCGGCGGCCTGGCGCGCGCGTCCGAACGACGCCCTGCCGTTCGCCGTCATTGGCGATGCGGACCTGCTGCGTCGTCAGGACATTCCGGTGGCCGAGGTGTTCGCACCGCTGGATGCGGCCGAAGCCTTCGCGCGCGCCCTGCCAGTCATCCACCGTCCCCTGCCCGCGCCGGTCGTGATCGGCCAGCCCGACCCGGCCAACGCCGCGGCCGTCGCCGACGGCGTCGAGGAGGCCGTCAGCCTGTGTCTGGCGGGCCAGGCCTCGGGCCTGGTCACATCCCCGATCGCCAAGGCCCCGATGTACGCCTCGGGCTTCCGCTTTCCGGGCCACACCGAATTCATCGCCGAGCTGACCGCGGACGCGCCCTATCCGGGCACGCGCGGACCGGTGATGATGCTGACGGCCAAGGATCTGCGCGCCTGCCTGGTGACGATCCACGTGGCGCTGGACCAGGTGGCCGAACTTGTGACCGCCGAGCGGGTGGCCCGCACCGCCCGGGTGGTCCACGAAAGTCTGAAGCGCGACTTCGCCGTCGCCCGGCCCCGCCTGGCCATGGCCGCCCTGAACCCCCATGCTGGCGAGGGCGGCGCCCTGGGCCTGCAGGAGATCGAGACCCTGATTCCCGTGGCCGAACAGCTGCGCGGCGAGGGGATCGACATCACCGACCCGAAGCCGGCCGACACCCTGTTTCATGAAGACGCGCGCGCGACCTATGACGCGGCCATCTGCATGTATCACGATCAGGCGCTGATCCCGGTCAAGACGCTGGACTTCTGGGGCGGGGTGAACGTCTCGCTGGGCCTGCCGATCATCCGCACATCGCCCGACCACGGCACCGGCTTCGACATCGCCGGTCGGGGGATCGCGCGGCCCGACAGCCTGATCGCCGCGATCCGCCTGGCCTCGGAGATGGCGGCGGCGCGCGCGGCGCGCTAACAGGGCGCGGTGACCGACCTGCCCTCCCTTCGCGAAACGCTCGACGCCCACGG
>NZ_DLMO01000068.1:0-149 GCF_002479325.1 Brevundimonas sp. UBA7534 | reverse complement strand
GAAACGCTCGACGCCCACGGCCTGTCGGCCAAGAAGAGTTTCGGCCAGCATTTCCTGCTGGACCTGAACGTGACGCGAAAGATCGTGCGTCTGGCCGGCCCTTTCGAGGGTCGTGCGGTGATCGAGGTGGGCCCCGGCCCCGGCGGCCT
>NZ_DLMO01000131.1 GCF_002479325.1 Brevundimonas sp. UBA7534 | reverse complement strand
TGAGTACGGACCCTAGGCGGTTCCAGGGCGCCTGACCCAGCAACATCGCCAGGCCGCACCAACCCGTCACGCCCGCCGTGGCCAGCGCCGCGCCGAACAGCCCGGCGACGATAAAGCCGACGGGGTGGAGCGCGAAGCCTGCCATGACGCCCAGCGTCACCAGCAGGCCGACGACGATCTGCACTTGGCGGAAGATCGAAATCGGCGGCCCGCCCGGTGTCGCGCCGACGACGGGCAGGCCCTCGCGGCTCCAGGCTTCGATGCCTCCGTCCAGATTAAATACGAGTTGGCCGCCGGGCGCGACGGCGCCGATGGCGGCGCAGGCCTGGCCGCCACGCGCGCCCTTCTGGCATTGAAACACGATCGTCCGGTCGGCGGGCAGGTCCATGTCTCGCAGGATCGCCGCCGTGCGGGCCAGCGGCGCCGACAAGGCGTAGGGGATGTGGCCGGCCGCGAACTCGTCCGGTTCGCGCACGTCGATCAGCACGGCCCGGCCGGAGGCCAGCCAGTCCATCGCCTGACGGGGGGATATGGTGTCGACCATGCGGTCAGTCCTTTGCGCAGAAGTGGGCGTAGAGCACGGTCATGATCTCGACCGCCGCCGGATGGGCGATGAAATAGGTCAGGGTGCGGTGGTCGCGGCGGAAGTCGACCACCCCTTCGTCCTTCAGCTTCGACAGATGCTGCGACATGGACGTGGGCGCCACGCCGGTCTCTTCGATCAGCGTCGAGACGTTCCGTTCGCCTTGGATCAGGGCGCACAGGATCAGCAATCTATGGGGGTTGGCCAGGCTTTTCAGGAAGTCCGCCGCCTCGTCCGCGCGAGGCGGCAGGGCGTCGCCGAGTTGGATGACGATGGCGTCTTTACATTTCATGCTTTAATCATATCATAAAAATACGAAATGAAAAGGAGGCTCTCGTGGCCAAGGACTATGCGGCGCTGACACGCGATATCTCGACCTACATCGGCGAGCTTCGCCGCGCCCAGCCGGAGCCTATGCAGGCCTTCTCGGCCTTGGCGAAGGGCGCCACAGCCGACGGCGTGATCGACAAGAAGACCAAGGAGATGATCGCCCTGGCTATCGGCGTGAGCCAGCGTTGCGACGGCTGCATCGGCTTTCACGCCAAGGCGCTGACGGATCTGGGCGCGACGCGCGCGGAAGTCGCCGAGGTCATGGCCATGTGCGTCTATATGGGCGGCGGCCCGGCCCTGATGTACGCCGCCGACGCCCTGCGCGCCTTCGACCAGTTCGCCGAGGCCGCCTAACTTTCGGCGAACACGACCGGCAGGCCGGCGGCGTGCCAGGCCTGGATGCCGCCGGTCAGGTTGAACAGCGGCTGGCCGTCGGCCGCGGTCGGGCCGACGAAGGCGCAGACCTGGTGGCTGCGGCCGCCCTTCAGGCATTGGACGATGATCGTCTTGTCGGCCGGCAGGTCCAACGCCTGCCAGGCCGCCGGCATCTGGCTGAGCGGGGCCAGGATCGCGCCTTCGATATGAGCGGCGGCGTATTCGTCGGGTTCGCGAACGTCGATCAGGACGGCTTCGCCCGCCTGGAGCCAGGCGGCGGCCTCCTCGACCGAGACCACGGCGACGCTCATTGAGGGGCGCCCGGTTCGGCCGCAGCGGGGGCGGCGCTATCCTCGGCGCGCTGCCGGCCCAGGTGGTGGGCCGCCTCCTCGGGGCCGATCTCGAGGAAGGCCGGCGCCGAGGCGTTGAACGGCTCGGTATTCCCAGTGCGAACCACCACCTGGCGGGCGCCGTCCCAGATCATGTGCAAGGCCACGTAGAGCACGACGACCAGGCCGACGTAGCCGATCCAGCGGAAGCGGTGCAGCAGCTTGGCGATGTAGGTGGCGGCCACGCCCATCAGGGCGATCGACAGGATCAGGCCAAAGACCATGATCCACGGATGCTCGTGCGCGGCGCCGGCGACGGCCAGCACATTGTCCAGCGACATGGTGATGTCGGCGATCATGATCTGGACCAGCGCCGCGCCGAACGACTTGCGCTTGACGCCCAACTCCTCGGGCGAGGGGCCCGTGCCGTGCTCGATGCTCATGGCGAGCTGCAACTCGGCCTCAGCCTCCGCCTGATCGTGGGTCGCCTGCTCGCGCAGTTCGCGCCACATCTTCCAGCACACCCACAGCAGCAGCAGTCCGCCCGCCAGCAACAGGCCGACCAGCGCCAGGAGCTGGACGGTGATCAGGGCGAAGCCGATCCGCATCACCACGGCGGCGGCCAGGCCCACCAGGATCGCCTTCTTGCGCTGGTCCTGGGGCAGGGCGGCGGCGGCCAGGCCCACGGCCACGGCGTTGTCGCCGGCCAGCACCAGGTCCATCAGCAGAACCTGGCCCAAGGCGGTGAGTTGACTGACGAGTTCGGGGGAGGAGAGGAAGTCCATGGCCGCTCTCTAGCGCCGGTGCGGCAATCTGTCAGCCGCGTTGCGCGCGCGCCGCCTCATAAAGCGCCACGGCGGCGGCGTTGGACACATTCAGGCTCTCGAAGCCGCCGGGCATGGGGATCTTGGCCAGCACGTCGCAGTGTTCCGCCACCAGGCGGCGGATGCCGTCGCCCTCCGAGCCCATGACCAGGACGGTCGGCTGGGAGTCCAGCGCCTCTTCCAATGTCTGCTCGCCCGCGCCGTCCAGACCGACCGCGCGCCAGCCCAGGTCCGCCAGCCGCTCAAGCGCGCGGCTGAGATTGGTCACGCGGGCGTGCGGCAGACGCTCGGTGGCGCCGACCGCCGCCTTGGCCAGGGCGCCGGCCAGGGCGGGAGCGTGACGGTCTTGCACGATGATTCCCCGCGCGCCGAAGGCCAGGGCCGAGCGGAAAATGGCGCCCACGTTCTGGGGATCGGTCAGCTGGTCCAGCATGACGATGACGCCTTGCGCCGGTTCGGCCAGGTCGTCCAGCGCCACGCCCTCCAGCGGCTGGACCTTGAAGGCCAGGCCCTGGTGCACCGCGCCGGGCGGCAGCATCCGGGTCAGGGCTTGGGGATCGATCGTCTCGATACGGTGGCCGTGGGCCAGATCGCCGGCTTCGATTTCGGCGGCGCGCTCGGGCGTCGCCAGAAGGCGGCCGGTTCCACGCCGGGCGGGATTCGCCAGAGCGGCCAGAACGGGGTGCCGGCCCCACAGGAAATTGTCGGCGTCGGCCCGGCCTCGGTCGGCGCCGCGCGCGGGACGCGGTGTCTCCTCACGACCGCCAAACCCTTTGGCGGCGGGCTTTTCGGACCGTTCGCGAATGCCGCCGGAGCGGCTGGCGAAGGCCTGCTTTTTACCGCTTTTACGGTCGTTGCGTTCTGATTTCGACGACACTATAAGACGCCCTCCGATTTGGAGCCCCAGGGGCTTTCGGGTCTGGGCGCCCCCTCTATCTCAGAGGAGGCGGCAAGCCGAAGGCTTTTGTTTCGTCCCGCTTCCTTTGAGGGGCGGAACGAGGGGTCCGGCGGTTCGACAGAGCGCGTTTGGGGGAATGTCCCGAGCGGCAAAGGGGGGGGACTGTAAATCCCCTGCGTAAGCTTCGTAGGTTCGAGTCCTACTTCCCCCACCACGCGCTTTTCGAATACGACGGATCAGGACGACGGAGAGGAACCGGCTGCGGCGTTCCCAAAGAACTTCCGCAGTCTCCGCGCGGGTATAGCACAATGGTAGTGCAGCAGCCTTCCAAGCTGAGGATGTCGGTTCGATCCCGTCTACCCGCTCCAGGTTTTTAGATCAGCATCGCGCCCCTCCGCTGACGGACCAGGGCCTCGAGGAGTTTTGGCCATGGCCAAGGAAAAGTTCGAACGCACGAAGCCGCACTGCAACATCGGCACGATTGGTCACGTTGACCACGGCAAGACGACGCTGACGGCGGCGATCACGATGACGCTGGCGAAGGCGGGCGGCGCGAAGGCGATGAACTACGCCGACATCGACGCGGCGCCGGAAGAGAAGGCGCGCGGCATCACGATCAACACGGCGCACGTGGAATACGAGACGGCGAACCGTCACTACGCGCACGTCGACTGCCCGGGCCACGCCGACTATGTGAAGAACATGATCACGGGCGCGGCGCAGATGGACGGCGCGATCCTGGTGGTCTCGGCCGCGGACGGCCCGATGCCGCAGACGCGCGAGCACATCCTGCTGGCCCGTCAGGTGGGCGTGCCGGCGCTGGTGGTCTTCATGAACAAGGTCGACCTGGTCGACGACGAAGAGCTGCTTGAACTGGTCGAGATGGAAGTGCGCGAGCTGCTGAGCTCGTACCAGTTCCCGGGCGACGAAATCCCGATCACCAAGGGCTCGGCCAAGGCCGCGACCGACGGCGTGAACCCGGAGATCGGCGAGCAGCGCGTTCTGGCGCTGATGGAAACCGTCGACGCCTACATCCCGCAGCCGGCCCGTCCGGTCGACCAGCCGTTCCTGATGCCGGTCGAAGACGTGTTCTCGATCTCGGGCCGCGGCACTGTGGTGACCGGTCGCGTCGAGAAGGGCGTGATCAAGGTCGGCGAGGAAGTCGAGATCGTCGGCATCCGTCCGGTGCAGAAGACGACCTGCACGGGCGTCGAAATGTTCCGCAAGCTGCTGGACCAGGGCGAGGCGGGCGACAACGTCGGCGTGCTGCTGCGCGGCACCAAGCGCGAGGACGTCGAGCGCGGTCAGGTTCTGTGCAAGCCGGGTTCGATCACCCCGCACACCAAGTTCCTGGCCGAGGCCTACATCCTGACCAAGGAAGAGGGCGGCCGTCACACGCCGTTCTTCACCAACTACCGTCCGCAGTTCTACTTCCGCACGACCGACGTGACCGGCATCGTGCACCTGAAGGAAGGCGTGGAGATGATCATGCCGGGCGACAACGCCGAGCTGAACGTCGAGCTGATCACCCCGATCGCCATGGACCAGGGCCTGCGCTTCGCCATCCGTGAAGGCGGCCGCACCGTCGGCGCCGGCGTCGTGGCCAAGATCGTCGAGTAATCGACGATCCAAGGCCACGCATCCTCGCGATGCTGCGGGAGCCATGCTCCCGCAGGGGCCAAGATCGTCGAGTAATCGACTTTCTGAGTGCGCTAACGCTCGCGATGCGATCGCTCGCTTCCTGAGCGCTTCGGCCTCGCGCCGAGCCTCCGCGAGGCGAGCATAGGCCAAAAGACAGAGCGGCCCCCGGAGCGATCCGGGGGCCGTTTCTGCATTTACGTTCGCCTTCAGGCGTGTGGTCTTGCCTGGAACCAGAATCCGCCGTCTACGTTCGCTCGTGGACGTTAAGGATTTGGTAACCCTATGTTTCGCGCGGTTCGCATCGGTCTGTTCATCGGCACTCTGATCGGGATGTCGGCCTGCGCGACGCAGTACGATGCTCAAGGGCGTCCCGTTTCCGGCGCCTACGGCTCTGTCGAGGCCGGCCGCACGGGGTGATTTCAAGGAAATCGTGGCGTTAGGGGCGATTGTCGCCTACTGTCGTCATTGCGGACGCCGTTTGTCGCGCCGCGTCGGTCCCTATAACCCCCTAGATGTTACTCATCGCTATCGTCGTCGTTCTGCTCCTGGTGGTGCTCAACGGCCTTTTCGCCATGACCGAACTGGCGGTCGTGTCGTCCCGGAAATCCAAGCTGCAGAGCCGGGCGGAGAAGGGGGATCGGGGCGCGCGCAAGGCCCTGAAGCTGTCCGAGGAGCCCACGCAATTCCTGTCGGCGGTCCAGGTGGGCATCACCCTGATCGGCATTCTGGCGGGCGCCTACGGCCAGGCGACCATCGCGGGTGAGTTGGACCGGATTCTGGAGACCAGTTTTCCGGCCCTGGCGGCCTACACCGAATTCTTCGCCACCGCCCTGGTCGTCATCTGCATCACCTATGTCTCGCTGATCGTCGGGGAACTGGTTCCCAAGCGCCTGGCGCTGATCTTCCCGGAGACCATCGCGTCCAAGATGGCGCAGCCCATCTCCAGCCTGGCGCTGGTGATGAAGCCGTTCGTCCTGCTGCTGACCGCATCGACATCCGGCATCCTGAAGCTGCTGGGCGTCAAGGACCGGGACGGTTCGGACGTCACGCAGGAAGAGGTGGCGACGATCCTGGCCGAGGGCACGTCCGCGGGCCTGATCGAGCCGGAAGAGCAGGAGATGATCGAGGAGATCCTGCGGCTGGGCGATCGGCCCGTGCGGGTGGCCATGACGCCACGCCACGAGGTGTTCTGGATCGCCCTGGACGACAGCGAGAAGCAGCTGCGCGAGGAAATCCGCTCGTGTCCCTATTCCCGCATCGTCGTGGCGCGAGAGAACGATGTCGATAATCCGCTGGGCGTCGTCCACAAGAAGGACCTGCTGGACAGCCTGTTGGACAATGGCGAGTTCAACGTCGAAAGCCTGGTTCAGGAGCCCGCCTTCATCCCGCAGTCGACCTCGGTGTTGAAGGCGTTGGAGATCATCAAGGGCTCCAAGGTCCACATGGCCTTCATCGTCGACGAGTTCGGCGCCTTCGAAGGCGTCATCACCGCCACCGACCTGCTGGAGATGATCGCCGGCGACTTCAACGAATCGCATGACGAGGAAGAGGCTTATCTTCGCCAGCGCGAGGACGGTTCCTGGCTGGTCGACGGCCAGACCGACCTGGACGAGCTGGCCGACGCGCTGGGCGAGGATTTCGGCGATCACGAAGGCTTCCACACCGTCGCCGGCCTGATCTTGCATCAGCTGTCGCGCGTACCCGACGAAGGCGAGGTTCTGCAGGTCGGGCGCTACGAGGTCGAGGTGGTCGACATGGACGATCGCCGCATCGACAAGCTGATCTTCAAGGAGCTGGTCCGCGCCGAAGACGAGAAGCAGGCGGTCGCCGCGCACCTGGACGAGGATTAGGCGCGTCACATCCGCCCTTGAAATGCCGGGCCGCGTCAGGCATACGCGCCCCTCTGGCGAAGACGCTTGCCGATGGCGGGCGGCCTTTGTCTAGGAGTTTAGCTCAGCTGGTAGAGCACCGGTCTCCAAAACCGGGGGTCGTGGGTTCGAGTCCCCCAACTCCTGCCATTTCCCCCTGTCGCTTCCGGATGGGACTTCCCATCTGGGGCGACAGGAACAATTGTTTGAAGAGCATCTGATGGCCAAGGCCAAGAACCCCGGCAAGCGCCCGCAGATGGGCTCGAAGCTTCAGACCGCCCCGGCGGGCCAGACCATCGCCGTGGAGGCGACCGAGCCCAAGAAGAAGACGAGCCCGGCTCAGTTCTTCAGCCAGGTGCGCGCCGAAGGCCGCAAGATCGTGTGGCCCAGCCGCAAGGAGACCTGGATCACCTCGGTGATGGTCTTCATCATGGTGCTGATCGCCTCGATCTTCTTCTGGGTGGTGGACACCGGCCTGGGCTTCGCCTTCCGCTACATCATCGCTCTCGGCTCGTAAGAAAGACGCCCCCATGACCGACGCAGCGCCCGCCAAGCCGGCCAACCCGCGGCACAAGTGGTACATCGTCAACGCCTATTCGAACTTCGAGAAGAAGGTCGCCGAGCAACTGCGCGAACAGGCCCGCCAGCAGGGCCTGGAAGACGCCTTCTCCGAGATTCTGGTGCCGACCGAGGACGTCGTCGAGATCCGTCGCGGCCGCAAGGTGAACTCCGAGCGCAAGTTCTTCCCGGGCTACGTCCTGGTGAAGATGGAGATGACCGACCAGGCCTATCACCTGGTCAAGAACACGCCGAAGGTCACGGGCTTCCTGGGCGCGGCGGGCGGCACCAAGCCGCTGCCGGTCTCCGAACGCGAAGTGCAGAACATCATCGGGGCCGTGGAAGAGGGTGTCGAGCGTCCCAAGCCCACCATCCGCTTCGACATCGGCGAGAAGGTCAAGGTCACCGACGGCCCCTTCGCCAGCTTCGACGGCGCCGTCGAGAGCGTGGACGAGGAGAACGCCCGCCTGCGCGTCGCCGTCTCCATCTTCGGGCGCGCCACGCCGGTCGAACTGGAATACGGCCAGGTGGAGAAGGTCGCGGGCTGAGGCTCACGCACCGGTCGAGATTTCAGGCCGCGTCCGAAAGGGCGCGGCTTTTTCGTTTCTGCGGCGAGGGCAGGGACGTGCGTTGCCTTTCCATCCCCCCTCTGATACACGCGCGCCTTCGCTCGGCGGACCCTGGTTCGCGGTGCGGCAAATCCGTGGGAGGCAGCCATGCCGGACCACGGCTCACCGGTCCCGGATCAAAGCCCGGGATCATTCATAGGAGAGACCAATGGCCAAGAAGATTCTCGGCTATATCAAGCTGCAAGTGCCGGCCGGTTCGGCCACGCCTTCGCCGCCGATCGGCCCGGCTCTGGGTCAACGCGGCGTGAACATCATGGGCTTCTGCAAGGAGTTCAACGCGCGGACCGAGAAGGAAGCCAAGGGCACCCCGCTTCCGACCGTCATCACCGTCTATCAGGACAAGTCGTTCACCTTCGTGACCAAGACGCCGCCGGCGACCTGGTACCTGAAGCAGGCCACCGGCCTGAAGTCGGGCGCCAAGCTGGTCGGCCGCGAGATCGCCGGCAAGATCACGCAGACGCAACTGCGCGAGATCGCCGAAAAGAAGATGAAGGATCTGAACGCCAACGACCTCGACGCGGCGGCCAAGATCATCGAAGGCTCCGCCCGCGCGATGGGCCTCGAAGTGGTGGAGGGCTAAGCACATGGCCAAGCAAACCAAGGCCCAGAAGGCCCGCACCGGCGTCACCCAGGACCTGATCCCGTTCGCCGACGCCATCAAGCTGGTCAAGGACAACGCCAAGGCCAAGTTCGACGAGTCGATCGAGATCGCCGTCAACCTGGGCGTCGACCCGCGTCACGCCGACCAGCAGGTCCGCGGCGTGGTCAACCTGCCGTCCGGCACAGGCCGCGACGTCCGCGTCGCCGTCTTCGCCAAGGACGCCAAGGCCGAGGAAGCCAAGGCGGCCGGGGCCGAGCACGTCGGCGCCGAAGATCTGTACGAAAAGATCAACGGCGGCTTCATGGAGTTCGACCGCGTGATCGCGTCGCCGGACATGATGGCCCTGGTCGGTCGTCTGGGTAAGGTGCTGGGCCCGCGCGGCCTGATGCCGAACCCCAAGGTCGGCACCGTGACCCCGAACGTCGCCCAGGCCGTCAAGGACGCCAAGGGCGGCGCCGTGGAGTTCCGCGTCGAGAAGGCCGGCATCGTGCACGGCGGCATCGGCAAGGCCTCGTTCACGCAGGACGCGCTGGAAGCCAACGTCAAGGCGTTCGTCGACGCCCTGAACCGCTCCAAGCCGTCGGGCGCCAAGGGCACCTACGTCAAGCGCATCAGCCTGTCCTCGACGATGGGCCCGGGCATCAAGGTCGATCCGGCTTCGCTGGACGCCTGATCCCCGCTTCGCGATTGAATAGAGACGGCCCCGGAGAGCGATCTCCGGGGCCGTTTTCGTTTCGTGGTCAGGACCGAAGGAAGTCGCGCTGCGCCTTCTTTTTTCCACCGAGGGCGAACGGTCACGCTGGGGGTGCGTTCTGTCGGCGACCTTTGGGGATGTGACGATGTTCGGACTTGGAAGACGGGGCGGCGCCGCGAGCGCGACGGGCGCGGGCGACCCGTGGAAGGGGCGTCTGGCGTTCGGCGCCGTGGTGCTTGTCGCGGCCTATTTCGCCGTCCAGTTGATCATCACGCTGCAGACGCTCTGGCTGCTGATCTTCGGCGCGATCGTCGTGGCGGTGATCCTGCGTGCGCTAGCCGACCCCATCGTGCGCTGGTTCAAGGCGCCGGATCCCTTGGCGGTCTTTCTGTCGCTGCTGATCGTGGTGGCCGTCCTTGCGGGGGTGCTGACCCTGTTCGGCGCGCAGATCGCCGAGCAGGTGGCGGCCTTGTCGGCGGTGGTGCCTCAAGGATGGGCGCAGGTCCAATCGTGGATTCAGTCCCAGCCCTACGCCGGACAGCTGTTCGAACAGCTGCAGGGACTGGGAGATCGCGCGGGCCAGGCGCTTCAGGTGGCGCAACGTTTCGCGCTCAGCCTAGCCTCGGGCGTGACGACGCTGGTGCTGGTCGTTGTCGCCGGCGTCTTCCTGGCCATCGAGCCGGCCAAGTCGCGCGAAGGGCTGCTGTCGATGGCGCCCATGGAGCATCGCCCGCGCCTGCGCGAAGTCCTGAACAGCTGCGGTCACGCCCTGAAGGGCTGGCTGAAGGCCCAACTGTTCTCGATGGTGCTGGTCGGCACCCTGACCGGCGTCGGTCTGGCCGTGATCGGCGTGCCGTCCGCCTTGGGTCTGGGCCTGCTGACGGGGCTGGCGCAGTTCGTGCCGATCGTCGGCCCCATCGTCTCCACCGTGCCCGCCGTGCTGGTGGGCGCCACCCAGGGGTGGGAGACCGCGCTGATGACCCTGGCGCTCTATGTCATCGTCTCGCAATTGGAGAGTAACTTCATCACACCGATGGTCCAGAAGAACGTGGCGAACCTGCCGGTGGTGCTGGGCATCTTCGCCGTGGTCGGGATCGGCACCCTGTTCGGTCCGCTGGGGGTGCTGTTCGCCACGCCGCTGGCGCTGGTGGTGCACACGCTGGTGACCATGCTCTACCGCCAGGACGTCTTGAAGGATCCGGATGCGCGGGCCCCGGGAGAGCGATAATCGTCCGTCTGGAAGCGGGACGACTTGACGCAGGCCCCGCGATCCCGTTTCCCGATGGGAGGGTCGTCCGAAGGCGGATGAATTCGGTCGCGGACGCCGCAAGGAGCGACAGGTGACGGGCGAACAAGCGAAGCGCACCGCGCGATCCGAGACCCGGCAAGTCGCCGCCCTGCCGTGGCGGCTGGACGAAGGGCGGCGCCGCATTCTCATGATCACGTCGCGTGAGACGCGGCGCTGGGTCATCCCGAAAGGCGGGCGAATGGTCGGCTTGACGGACGCCGAGGCCGCGGCCCAGGAGGCGCTGGAAGAAGCCGGCGTCAAAGGGCAGATCCATGACCAGTCGATCGGCGTCTTCCGCTATCTGAAGCGGTTGAAGGACGACAGCGAGCGACGCTGCGTGGTGTCCGTCTATCCGCTGGAGGTGCTGATCCAGCTCGGCGCCTGGCCCGAGGCCCACCAACGCGAGCGGCGGTGGATGACCTTCGCCGAAGCCGCCGAGGCGGTGCATGAGCCGGATCTGGCGGCCCTGATACGCGACTTCGACGCCACGCACCTGGCGGATTGAGCAACCCCAAGTGGTTTCCTCTGGTCTTGGCCACGCCCCGACCCGATAAGGGCGGTTGGGGGAGCATTCATGCGCATCATCGGTCTTATCTTGGCGGGCTGGATGGCCGTCGCGGCGGCGGGCCCCGTCTGGTCGCAGAGCGCGGACATGGAGCGCCGCACCGTCCTGGCGCGCGAACTGATCGCCGTGTCCAGCGGACCGAACCTGGCCAAGTCGATCGAACGCTACGCGCAGTCCGAAATCGAGAAGGCGGCGCAGGGGCAGGACACCGAAGAGGCCGCATGGATGCGCGCCAACATGCCGGCGATGATCGGCCGCATGATCAGCCGGATGATGACCGATCTGGAGCCGGTGTACGCCGAGACCTTCACCGTCGCGGAACTGGAGGCGCAGATCGCCTTCTACCGGTCGCCGGTGGGGCAGGACATCGCCGCCAAGTCCCTGGAGATCGGGATGCGACAGGAGGCGGTCATGCAGACCGCGCTGATGGGTCTGCTGACCGAGTTCCGGTCGAAGTTCTGCGCCGCGTTCGATTGCGGCGCCGACGCCGGGCAGGCGGCCGCCAAGCGGGGACGCTAGCCGTCCAGTTCGGCGTATCGCCGGAATATCCCATCCTCGTTGAACGGGATGCGACGCGGACTGCCCAGATAGGCGGCGACCCGGGGCAGGGCGGCCACGCGGTCCCGCAGGGCGCTCACACGCGGCGTGTCCCGCATCACGCGAGCCGTCGCTTTCGGAAAGGCGTATCGCAGGCCCTCCGCCACCTGGAACAGGGACAGGTCGGCATAGGTGACGCGGCCCCCGACCAGCCAGCCAGGACCGGCCGGATTGCGCTCCAGAACCCGCTCGGCCCAGCCCAGGAACTTGGCGATGCGGCGATCGCGGAATCCCTCGGCTCGGCGCGCGGCCTCGGGCTTCTGGGCGTCGTAATAGGCCATAAGGTCGACGGGGTGGTGGGTGTCGTGCGTCTCCACGACCAGGTCGGCCAGCGTCAGCTGGATCTGGTTGACCCAGGCGCGGTCGCTGTCTCCGTCGGGGGCCAGCCCCATCTGCGGCCCGATCCAAGCCAGGATGGCCGCCACCTGGCCGATGGTGCGTTCGCCCAGTTTCAGGAAGGGCGGGGCGAAGGCGGGCGTGGCGGCCGTCTTCATCAGACGCATCATCGCCTCGCCGTCGTCCTGGCGCGAGACATCGACATAGTCCGCGCCGGCGGCCTCCAGCGCCAGGCGGACGAACTCTCCGCGCCCCTGGATCGTCGGCCAGTAATAGAGTTCATAGGCCATGCGTCACGCTCCTTGATTTATCGGACCTGCCCCTGTATGAGCGCCGCTTCCCGTCGAAGGTTCGCCTTTGACGGTCCTGTCCGAGAACTTCGGGGCGTGGGGGCCACCCGCGCCGTAACCGTCAGGGAGCCCCCTGGCGCCGTGGGGAGATGGGGACGCAAACTGGCAGATGTCGGCCCGCATTTCCGGGACGGACGCCGTCAGTCGCTTCCTTCGGACAATACGACCGGCCTGAACGTCTCGCGGCGACGCGCGGCGCTTTGGCCAATCCGTCGTCGGGAATAAGCCCGGCGGCGAATGCCAAGACTGGAGACCGCAATGGACCGCGCACAAAAGGCCGAGTCGATCGAGACGCTCAAGGGCGTGTTCGCCGACGCCGGCTCCGTGGTCGTGACCCACAACCTGGGTCTGACCGTTGCGGAAATGGAAGACCTGCGTGGCCGGCTGCGTACCGCCGGCGGCGCGTTCAAGGTGGTCAAGAACCGCCTGGCGCTGAAGGCGCTCGAAGCCGAAGAAGGCAGCGACTACCACGGCCTGTTCAAGGGTCCCGTGGGCATCGCCTATGCCGAGAACCCCGGTACGGCCGCCAAGGTCGCCACCGAGTTCGCCAAGGCCAACGATCGCTTCAAGATCGTCGGCGGCTTCATGGGCGAAACCGTCGTCGACCAGAAGGGCGTCGAGGCGCTCTCCAAGCTGCCGACGCTGGACGAAGTCCGCAGCCAACTCATCGGCCTGCTCAACGCACCCGCGACCAAGGTCGCCGGCGTGCTGCAAGCGCCCGCCGGTCAGCTGGCCCGGGTGTTCAACGCCTACGCCACCAAGGAAGCCGCGTAAGCGGCGGACCCTTTCATCTCTGCATCCCTCTCTGAAACCAATCCTCCGAAGGAAAACTGACAATGGCCGACCTCGCCAAGATCGTCGAAGACCTGTCCGCGCTTACCGTTCTGGAAGCCGCTGAACTCTCCAAGCTGCTGGAAGAAAAGTGGGGCGTTTCCGCCGCCGCTCCGGTCGCCATGGCCATGCCGGCCGGCGGCGCCGCTGGCGGCGCTCCGGCTGAAGCCGCCGAAGAGCAAACCGAGTTCACCGTCGTCCTGGTCGACGGCGGCGACAAGAAGATCAACGTCATCAAGGAAGTTCGCGGCGCTCGCTCGGACCTGGGCCTGAAGGAAGCCAAGGACCTGGTCGAAGGCGCTCCGCAGAACGTCGTCGAGAACGTCTCCAAGCAAGCCGCCGAAGAGCTGAAGAAGAAGCTCGAGGAAGCCGGCGCCAAGGTCCAGATCAAGTAATCTGGGCTTCGGCATCGCCGAAGATCGGAAAAGCCCCGGGGAAACCCGGGGCTTTTTTGTTGGGCTTTTTGTTTGGCCTATCGTCCTTCGGGCTACTTGAGGCCGGGTCCCGTGGGCCTGTCGCTTGTTGAGGCTGGTCGAACGCGTCAGACCGTCGCGGCCCAGTCGGTGGCGCGGATCAGGCTGTCGACGATTCCAGGCTCGGACGAAGCGTGGCCGGCGTCGGGCACGATGTCCAGCCTGGCCTCGGGCCAGGCGCGGTGCAGCGCCCAGGCGCTGGAGATCGGCGTCACCACGTCGAAGCGACCCTGCGCGATCCAGCAGGGAATGGCCCGCATCCGGTCGACGTTGTTCAGGATCCAGTTCTCCTCGGGGAAGAAGCCGCCGTTGGTGAAGAACCAGTTTTCGATCCGCGCGAAGGCGACCGCGAACTCGGGCTCGGCGAACTTGTCGGGCCGGGCGCTGGGGCCCTCGACGCTGACGGTTTCGCCCTCCCAGCTGGACCAGGCGATGGCGCAGCGCTCGCGCTCGGCCACGTCGTCGCCGATCAGCCGCTTGTAATAGGCGCCCATCAGGTCGCCACGCTCGGCTTCGGGGATGGGCGCGACGAACCGCTCCCATGCGTCGGGGAAGATCATCGAGGCGCCGTCCTGGTAGAACCAGTGAAGCTCCTTGCGGCTCAGAAGGAAGATGCCGCGCAGCACCAGCGCCAGGCACCGATCGGGATGGGTGATGGCGTAGGCCATCGACAAGGTGGAACCCCACGAGCCGCCGAAAACCACCCACCTGTCCACGCCGCAGCGGGCGCGCAGACGCTCGATGTCCTCGATCAGGGTCCAGGTGGTGTTGTCTTCAAGCGAGGCGTTCGGGCGGGATTTGCCGCATCCGCGCTGGTCGAACAGGATGATGCGGTATTTCGCCGGATCGAAGTAGCGCCGCATCCCCGGATTGACGGCCCCGCCTGGTCCGCCATGCAGGACAAGCACGGGGCGACCCTGCGGATTGCCGCATTCCTCGTAATAGATCTGGTGCGGACCGTCGGTCTCCATCCAGCCGGAGGCGAAGGGTTCGATCTCTGGATAGAGCTCGCGGCGGGGGGCGGCGGACGCAGGGAAGGCCATGAAATGCAGCGGTCTCTCTGAAGGGGCGAAGCTTGGCCGTTAAGCGGACCGCGCCTGAAATGCCGCAAACGCGACGCAAAGCCAACCGGCGATCATGAGAAGGCCGCCGACCGGCGCGACCGCGCCCATCGCCGGCAGGCTGAGCAGGGCGATGAAGGCCAGCGCAAGACTGAACACCAGACCGCCGGTCGTCCCCAGCCAGCCGGCCAGCCGGGCCAGACGGCCGCCGCCGGTCCACAGGGCGCAGGCCAGACCCAAGACGGCGTGCGCCAGCTGATAGTGGGCGCCGGTGGTCAGCAGCGTCTTGACCTGCGGCCCGGCGCCGTGGGCGGCGAACGCCCCCAGCGCAACGGCGAGCGCCCCGTTCAGGGCGGAAAAGACGATCAGGTCGCGCCCGGCCATGCTCAGCCTTCGACGTCGGTGGCCGGGCGATCGTGGCCGTCGGCCCGCTCGGTCACCCATTCGCCGTCGGATCCCTCGTATTCGATCATGGCGGTCTGATCCGGCACCTTCTGCTCGCGCGCCGCGCGCACGGCGGCGGCCCGCGCCTCGTCATGGCTGGCGAAGGTCTCGGAGAAGGTGTCGCCGGACTTGTAAGCCCAGCCGCCGTCGTGTTCGACGATCCGATAGGTGACGTGGCTCATGGGTATGCCTTTCTGGAAAGTTGGCGGACGCTAGCGCGAACCGGCGGCGCCTCAAACCGGTTCCGGTCACAATGTGAAGCTGGACGGCGACCTTACAAAGATTTCACCTGAGATTTCGCATCCGTGGGGGCGACTGGCGGCCTCTTGTGATCAGAAGGCCGCCGCATCAGGCTGGGCCGCAAGGGACCACAGGGGTATCGCCATGGAAGACTTCATTCCGATCTTCGCCATCTTCGCCGTCTTCGGCACCATCACGGCCATCATCGTCGGACCGACGTTCCTGAAGTATCGCGAGAAGCGCGACATGCAGGAGACCGTCCGCCACGCCGTCGACAAGGGCCAGGATCTGCCGTCCGAACTGATCGACGCCATGACCAAGGACGTGCAGAAGGCCCTGCCGTCGCGCATCAAGGACATCCGGCGCGGCATCATCTGGCTGGCGGTCGGCATCGGCATCGCCGCCTTCGGCCTGGTCAGCGACATGGGCGGAAACGGCTGGAACGGGGGCATGGACAACGGTTTGCTGGGCATCGCCTGCATTCCCGCCGTCATCGGCATCGCCTTCATCGTCCTGAGCTTCTTCAACCCGAGCAAGGACTGACGGCGACCGATCGGGGGAGACCGTCATGAACAGGAAAACCTTGCACGACCTCCACGACGTCGAGCTGGCGGCCCAGGCGGCCGCCGGCGGGCGGCGGGAGTATGGCGAGCTGGTGCGTCGGCACGGTTCGGCGGTCCGGGCGCTGTTGCGCCGGATGGGGGCCAGCCCGTCGCTGGCGGACGACGTGGCGCAGGACGCCTTTCTGCAGGGCTTTCAGCGTTGCGCCGAATTCCGGGCGCAGGGGACGTTCGCCGGCTGGATCAAGAAGATCGCCGCGCGCCTCTATCTGAAGCGCGTCGCCCGCGAGGCCCGCTACGTCGCCGAGATCGAGGCCGAAGAGGCGGCGACGCCGGTCGATCAGGCCGGCGCGCTGGACCTGGACGAGGCGCTGAAGACGCTGAACGAGACCGAACGGGTGTGCGTGTCGCTGTGCCACGGCGCCGGCATGTCCCACCCGGAAATCGCCGCGGCCATGAATTTGCCGCTCGGAACGGTGAAATCCCATGTCAAACGTGGTCTGGATAAACTCCGCGCCCGGCTTCAGCCGGCGCAGGCTTCAGGCGGGAGGTCGGCTCATGTCGGCTGATGAATTCGACCCGGCGATCGAGCGGCTTTTCGCCCGCGCGCCCCGAATGGCCGACGACGCCCTGTTCGTCGCCGAGTTTCGCACGCGGCTGGAGAAGCGTTCGCGCTGGCGCGGCGTGGCTCTGACCGGGGCCGGTCTGATCGGCGGCCTGATCGCGGTGCGCGAAGGAGTCAATCTGAACTTCACCGGCGGTGAAACCGAGGTGACGACGCTGGGTCAGGGCGTCCAGGCGGCCGCCGTGACGGCTCAGGGCGCGGTCCAGTCGGGCCTGGGCGGATTGGGGGTCGACTCGCTGGGCCTGAGCTCGCTCGGAATGGGCTCCATCGACCTGATGAGCGGCTCGGGCATGATGACCTTCTGGATCGTCGCCGGGGCGCTGGTCGCGCTGCTGGCCGCGGGCGCCGTGCGGCTTTCGCAGGACATCTAGGGTGACTTGGGCGGCGCGGGCGCCTATCTGACGGCCGATCAGACAGGAGGCCCGCCGATGTCCATTCACGCCCAGGAGACCGTCCGGCGCATTTCCGTGCCTGACATCGCGGCGCGGAAGGGCGGTGAGCCGATCGTCTGCCTGACCGCCTATGACGCGCCGATGGCCGGCCTGCTGGATCCGCATTGCGACGTGCTGCTGGTCGGCGACAGCCTTGGCATGGCGGTCCACGGCCTGCCCAACACCGTGGGCGTGACGCTGGAGATGATGATTCTTCACGGCCAGGCGGTGGTCAGGGGGTCGCGCCGGGCGCTGGTGGTGGTGGACATGCCCTTCGGCGCCTACGAGGGCGGCGAGCAGGCCGCCTACGACGCCTGCGTGCGCGTGATGAAGGAAACCGGCGCGCAGGCGGTGAAGCTGGAAACCAGCGCGGAACTGGCGCCGATCGTCGCCTTCCTGGTCAAGCGCGGCATTCCGGTGATGGGCCATATCGGTCTTCGCCCCCAGGCGGTGCTGGCCGAGGGCGGCTTCAAGGCCAAGGGCCGCACCGACGCCGAGCGCAAGCGCGTCCTCGCCGAGGCGAAGGCCGTGGCGGAGGCGGGGGCCTTCTGCATCGTCATCGAGGGGGTGGCTGAACCCCTGGCGCGTGAAATCACCCAGACGATCGACGCGCCCACGATCGGGATCGGCGCCTCGGCCGCCTGCGACGGCCAGGTGCTGGTGGTCAACGACATGCTGGGGATGTTCGACTGGACCCCGAAATTCGTCCGCAAGTACGCCGATCTGCGCGGAGAGATCGACCGAGCCGCCGCCGCCTTCGCCTCTGACGTAAAGTCCCGCCGTTTTCCTGCCGAAGTCGAGACCTACTTCTCGAAAAAACCGGCTACGCCGTAACGGCTTCGTTGCGGGCGTGAGGGCGACCCTCTAGGGTCCGCCGGATTCCGTGCAGCGATCTTTTGGGGCGACGTTTCCGTGGTTGATGTCTTCGAGCAGGTCGAGGAGGAGCTCCGCTCCGACCGGTACAAGCGCCTGGCCCGCACCTGGCTGCCCATCGCGGGCGTGGTGCTGGTGGTCGCGCTGATCGGCGCGCTGGGCTGGTGGGGCTGGGACAGCTATCAGTCCAACCGCGCCGGCAAGGGCGCCGAGGCCTATGACCGCGGCTTGGAAGCCCTGCGTGACAGCAAGCCCGCCGACGCCCGCGCCGCCTTCCAGGAAGCGGTCGAGCAGGGCAACGGCGCCTACAAGGCGCTGGCGCTGCAGCAGCAGGCCGCCCAGGCCCTGGACGCCAACAAGGTCCCCGATGCGGTGCGCCTGTTCGACGAATCCGCCAAGGCGACGCGCGATCCGATCCTGTCCGACACGGCCTCGATCAAGGCTGCTTGGCTGCTGATGGACACCGCGCCGCTGGCCGAACTGGAAAGCCGCCTGACCCCGCTGGCCGAGGACGATCGCCCGCTGCACGCCTTCGCCCAGCACGCGCTGGCCCTGGCGCGCCTTCAGCACGGCAAGGCGGCCGAGGCCCGGTCGGCCCTGGTGGTGCTGCAACTGGGCCAGGACGTGCCCGACGCCATTCGTCAGCAGGCCCAGGCGGCCATCGCCATGATCGACTCCGGCACGGTCGGCGCCCTGCCCAAGATCGTCGAGGCCGCCAAGGCCGCGCCGCCGCCCGCCGCGCCGCAGGCCTCGCCCGCTGCGCCGGCCGCATCGGCGCCTCCGGCCGCCGCGCCGACCCAACAGTGACGTCACCGGACAGGACGCCTTCGATGAACCGAGCTCTGAAAGTCGCGCTGGTCTGCGGCGTCGCCCTGACGGTCGCTTCGTGCGGCACCGTGCGCCGGGCCTTGCCGTTCGGCCTGGGGCGCAGTGACGAACCCCAAGCCACGGCGACCGAGGGGCAGCGCATTTCGGTGCTGGCCTTCGACGAGCAGCTGGCCCCGTCGGCGGCGCTGGCGGGACGCGATATCTTCCTGCCCGGTCCGCAGGCCGTGACGGCCTGGACCCAGCCTGGCGGCACGCCCGAGAATTTGGTCGAGCACGTCATCGCCGCGCCGAACTTCCAGATCGCCTGGCGTCGCGACATCGGCGCCGGCTCGGCCAATCCGGGCGACGTCATGGCTCCGGTGGTCGCCGCCGACGGCAAGATCTTCGTCCTGGACGGCCGCTCGACCGTCACGGCCGTTTCCGCCGATACGGGCGCGGTGCTGTGGAAGGCCGACGTGAAGCCCGAGGGCCGTGATCGCGGCCGCGACAACGGTTTCGGCGGCGGCGTCGCGGTAGCCGGCGGCCGGGTGTTCGTCTCGTCGGGAACGCGCGTGGTGTCGGCGCTGGACGCCAACAGCGGCGCCGTGGTCTGGAGCCAGAACGTCGACGCCCCGGTGCACGGCGCCCCCACGGTCGCGGGCGGCCGGGTCTTCGTGGTGGATGTGGACAGCCAGATGTTCGCCTTCGACGCCGCCACCGGCGCCCAGGCCTGGGCCCATCGCGGCATTGGCGAGCCGGCGCGGGTCTTGCGCGCCTCTAGTCCGGCGGTGACCGGTGAGACGGTCATCGCGCCGTTCGCCTCGGGCCAGCTGGTCGCGCTGCGGACCAACAACGGCCAGCCGGTCTGGGAAGAGACCCTGTCCAACACCAGCCGCACCAGCGCCCTGTCCGAGGTGCGCGACATCGCCGGACGCCCGGTCATCAGCCGCGGCATGGTCTATGCGATCAGCCACTCCGGCCAGATGGCGGCCATCGACATCCGCTCGGGCCGGCCGCGCTGGCAGTTGCCCATCATCGGCGTCAATGCGCCGCTGCCGGTCGGCGACGCGGTCTATGTCGTGTCCAAGGCCGGCGAACTGATCGCCGCGAACCGCGACACCGGCCAGGTCTATTGGACGCGCGAACTGAACGAGGGACGAGCCCGCAAGGAGGGCGGCTTCCTGGGCTTCTTCGACCACGAGGTTCGCCCGCAATGGTCGGGGCCCATCCTGGCGTCGAACCGGCTGGTGATGGTCAACTCCTTCGGCGAGGCCGTAGCCTTCGATCCCAAGACGGGCGCCCAGCAGGCGACCCTGAAGCTGGGCGCGCCGGCCTTCATCGCCCCCAGCGCCTATGACGGCGCCCTCTATGTGCTGACGGATTCCGGTCAGCTGATCTGCATCCGCTGACGTTTCGTCGCAAACTGGGTTAGAAGGCCGACATGGCTCTGAAGGTCGCCATCGTCGGCCGCCCCAATGTGGGCAAGTCGACCCTGTTCAACCGCCTCGTCGGCAAGCGTTTGGCGCTGGTCGACGATCGCCCCGGCGTGACCCGCGACCGGCGCTACGCCGACGGCAATATCGGCGACATGGACCTGACGCTGATCGACACGGCCGGGTACGAGGACGTCACCGACGAGAGCCTGGAAGCCCGGATGCGCGAGCAGACCGAGGCCGCGCTGGACGACGCCGAACTGATCCTGTTCATGATGGATGCGCGCGAGGGCGTGACCCAGCTGGACCGCATCTTCGCCGAACGCCTGCGCCGCCAGCACAAGCCGGTGATCCTGCTGGCCAACAAATCGGAAAGCCAGGCCTCGGGCGGCGGCGTCGGAGAAGCGCACGCCCTGGGCTTCGGCGAGCCGGTCGCCATCTCGGCCGAGCACGGCGAGGGCATGGCCGACCTGTATCAGGCCATCGTCGCGGCGTCCGAAGACATCTTCATCGAGGAAGAGGACGAGCCGGAAAAGCCGATCCGCATCGCCGTGATCGGCCGCCCCAACGCCGGCAAGTCCACCCTGATCAACCGCCTGATCGGCGACGACCGGCTGCTGACCGGGCCCGAGGCGGGCATCACGCGCGATTCCATCTCGGTCGACTGGGTGTGGGAAGACAGGAACATCCGTCTGATCGACACGGCGGGCATGCGGCGCAAGGCCCGTGTTCAGGAGAAGCTGGAGAAGCTGTCGGTCGCCGACACCATCCGCGCCATCACCTTCGCCGAGGTGGTTATCCTGGTCATGGACAAGGACGACGCCTTCGACACCCAGGACCTGCAGCTGGCCGACTTGGTCGAGCGCGAGGGCCGCGCCCTGGTCTATGTCGCCTCCAAATGGGATCTGGAGGAGGAGCCGCAGGCGCGCCTGGCCGAGCTGAAACGCCTGGCCGAGGACAAGCTGCCCCAGCTGAAGGGGTCACCCTTCGTCGCCCTGTCGTCGCACAGCGGCCGGGGCGTCGATCGCCTGATGCCGGCCGTGCTCCAGGCCTATGACACCTGGTCGGTCAAGGTGAAGACCAAGGATCTCAACACCTGGCTGTCCATGGCGACCCAGCGCCACCCGCCGCCCGCCGTGGACGGCAAGCGCATCAAGCCGAAGTACATCGCCCAGACCAAGGCGCGTCCGCCGACGTTCGTGTTGATGGCCAGCCGCGCCTCGGCCATGCCCGACCATTACAAGCGCTATCTGATCAACTCGATCCGCGAGAGCTTCGACCTGCCGGGCACGCCCATCCGCCTGAACGTCAAGACCAGCGGGGCCAACCCCTATGTCGACGGCGGCGCCAAGTCGGGGCCGGAGCGGTTCAAGGGCGCGGCCAAGACCGCGCCGCGCCGCATCCAGAAGGCGGAGAAGGCCGAGGAGCGGCTGTCCAACCTGCCCGGAAAGGCGCTGGAGCAGAAGGCCAAGGCGGGGATCAAGCCCAAGGTGAAGCCTCTGGGCGGGCTGAAGGCCAGCGCCTCCAAGAAGTCCGGGACCAACGCCATCGTCGGCAAGGGCGCGCGGGGCGGCGCCCGCCAGGTCTCGCGCTCGGGCCGCGTCCGCAGCGGTCAGAAGGGCGGCGCCAAGCGCTGACGTCCATGAACGAGCGGGACGGAACGCTTCCAGAGCGGCCGACCGCCCGCTGGCTGATCCTGGACCTGCAGCGCCGGGTGCTGCTGTTCCGTTTCGTCTTCGCCGAGGGGCCGCTGTCCGGAACCGTCTTCTGGGCCACGCCCGGCGGCGGCTGCGAGCCGGGCGAAAGCTTCGAGGACGCCGCGCGCCGCGAACTGTTCGAAGAGACGGGCCTTACAGTCGCCGATCCGGGTCCACAGGTCGCGCGCGTGCGCGTTTCCTTCCGCCTGCCTGACGGCCGCATGGCCGACGTGGATCAGCGCTTCTTCCTGCTGCGCGTCCCGGCCTTCACACCCGCACCCGGCGGCTGGACCGAGGAGGAGCGTCGCGTGCTGGTCGAACACCGCTGGTGGGCGGCGGCCGACATTCGGTCCTCCGCCGAAACGATCTGGCCCGCCGAACTGGCCGATCTCCTCGACGATCTTGGAGATTAGACCAGGGCTTCGGGCGAGGGCTCCGACTTCCAGTCCTTGAAGGACACCGTCAGCGAAGGAGTCAGGTCTCCGCGCGCCAGCTCGACGATCAGGGGCGCGATCTCGGACGGGTGAGGCAGGCCCTGCGGGTCCTCGCCCGGATAGGCCTGGGCGCGCATCTGGGTCCGCATCCGGCCGGGATCGACGATGGCGCATCGGATCGGCGTCGATTCGACCTCGTCCGCCCAGGCCTTCACCAGGGCTTCGGCGCCCGCCTTGGTGGCGGCGTACATGCCCCAGAACGCGCGGGGCCTGGCGGCGACGCTGGTGGTCAGGTGGATGGCCCGGCCGGCGTCGGACGCGCGCAACAAAGGCTCCAGCGAACGGATCAGGCGGTAGACGGCGGTGAAGTTGGTCTTCTCGACCTTGGCGAATTCGCGCGGGTCGGCGTGAGACACCGGCGTCAGGCCCGACGGGCCCATGGTCGCCGCCGCATGGACCCAGACGTCCAGCTTCTTGAAGCGTTCGAAGATCGCCCCGCCCAGCCGGTCGATGGCGCCCCCGTCCACCAGATCGAACGGGACCAAGGTGGCGTGCTGGCCCGTGGCGGCGAAGACGGCGTCGTCCAGCTCCTCCAGGCCGCCCTGGGTGCGCGCGGTGGCGATGACGTGGGCGCCGGCCTTGGCCAGGGCCAGGGCGCTCTCATAGCCGATGCCGCGCGAGGCGCCGACGACAAGCGCGATGCGGCCGGAAAGGGGAAGTTCGGACATGGCGCCTGATAGCGCGCGCGAGGCCGACCCGCCAAGCCGCTATTCGCCGGAGCAACCGCCGCTTCAGGCGCTGACGAGCAGGGAGAGCTGCCGCGCGCCGAATTCCCGGCCGCCCTCCTCGATCTCACGGTCCAGCAGGCGGGTCGGGTAGTCGCCGGTGAAATAGTGGTCGGTGAACTGGGGATGGGCGTTGTCGCGGCCGGTCTCGCCCATCGCGCGATAGAGGCCGTCGATGGACAGGAAGCCGAGAGAGTCGACCTCCAGCATCTCGCGCATCTCTTCCAGCGACTTGTTGGCGGCCAGAAGCTGCGCCCGCTCCGGCATGTCGATGCCGTAGAAGTCGGGATAGAGGATCTGCGGGCTGGCCGAGCGCAGGTGGACCTCGGTGGCGCCGGCGGCGCGCACGGCACGGACCAGCTTCAGGGAAGTCGTGCCGCGCACGATGGAGTCGTCGATCAGCACCACGCGCTTGCCGGCCAGTGCCGACTTGTTGGGGCTGTGCTTCATCCGCACGCCCTTCTGACGGGCGCCCTGGCTGGGCTGGATGAAGGTGCGGCCCAGATAGTGGCTGCGGATGATGCCCATCTCGTAGGGGATGCCGCTTTCCTGGGCGTAGCCCAGGGCGGCCGGCACGCCGGAGTCGGGCACCGGCACGACGATGTCGGCCTCGACGCCCAGTTCACGGGCAAGGCCCCGGCCCATCTCCTTGCGGACCTCATAGACCGAGCGGCCGTTCACGACCGAATCCGGGCGCGAGAAATAGACGTATTCGAACAGGCAGGGTCGCGCGGCGCGGGCCGGGAAGGGCTTGAGCGAGCGCAGGCCGTTCTCGTCGATGACCACCACCTCGCCATGCTCGACGTCGCGCACGAAGGTGGCGCCGATCATGTCCAGGGCGCAGGTCTCGGACGCCAGCACCCAGGCCTCGCCGACCTGGCCCAGCACCAGCGGACGGATGCCCAGCGGGTCGCGCGCGCCGATCATCTTGTGCCGCGTCTGGGCGACCAGGGCGTAGCCGCCTTCGATCCGCGCCAGGGCGTCGATGAAGCGATCGACGATCTTGGCCTTCCGGCTGCGGGCGATCAGATGGAGGATGACCTCGGAGTCCGACGTGGACTGGAAGATGGCGCCTTCGCCGACCAGCTGGGCGTGAAGGAATTTGAAGTTGGTCAGGTTGCCGTTGTGGGCGATGGCGATGCCGCCCTGGTCCAGGTCGGCGAACATCGGCTGGATGTTGCGCAGGAAGCTGCCGCCGGCGGTGGAGTAGCGGGTGTGGCCGACCGCCGCGCGTCCCGGCATCCGGCCGGCCAGGTCGGCCCCGCCGAAGGCTTCGCCCACCAGGCCCTGGTGACGTTCGGTATAGAAGCGTTCGTCCCTGACGCTGGCGATGCCGCAGGCCTCCTGGCCGCGATGCTGAAGCGCGTGCAGGCCCAGGGCGACGATGGCGGAGCCCTCGTCCTCTTCCGCGCCCCACACGCCGCAGACGCCGCATTCGAGGCGAAGCTGGTCGTCCTCGGGCTCGCGCCAATGTTCGCGGTGAACGACGGGATCGGCGATATGGTGGCGCATCGTCGGGCTCCGATGACCTGGGACTTGGGAAACTAGGGGGCGTCTTCGCGCGGCGAAGTAGTCCCGGATTGCGGCTGGGGCAAGGCTTCCGGATCGGAAAACCCTTTGCGTACGGAGGAATCGACCACGGGCGAGATCGCGTCCACGCCCCGGCCGATGCCCGGCAGGACCATCTGGATCGCCCGCGCGCCGAGCGCGCTGACGGGATAGGTGACGGCGCCGGCCAGCCAGCGGGGCGTGCGCTCGCCCGGCAGAGCGGCCACGATGACCAAATGAACGGCGCCGATCAGGACCAGCGCGCGCACGGCACCCACCACCACACCCAGCAGCCGGTCGAGGCCGCCCAGGGACGGATGGGCCTGGGCGCTCTTGGACAACAGTGACCCGGCGATCCGCAGGCCGAAATAGACGACGAAGAAGGTCAGGATGGCCGCCAGCACCGTGCCGGCCCAGTCCGGATCGACCACGGCGCGGCCGGCCATGGCGGTGAAGGGCAGGGCGATCAGGGCGACCAGGGCGGCCAGCAGGGCG
>NZ_DLMO01000124.1 GCF_002479325.1 Brevundimonas sp. UBA7534 | reverse complement strand
GCGCAGATGGCGTCGGTGTCGACCAGCACGATCTCGTCCAGCAAATCTCGGCACAGGCGGAAGGTCTCGTCGCCTGCGCGGCGCACGGCCACCCCGTCGGCGAACAGGCCGACCTGATCCAGATCGACGACGCGCCCGGCCTCGATGGCGCTCTTCATCGTCGGGGCCTCGTCCGGTTCGACGCCGATGAGGCGCGTCTCGGGGCGCAGGAAGCGGACAATGGCCGCCACCCCCGCCGCCAGCCCGCCGCCGCCGCCGCCGCGCCGAAATCACGCGCCGACTGCAGATAGGCGGGGTCGGCGCCGTCGGACGACGCGCAGAACAGGCAGACGGACGGACCGTCGAACGGCTGGATGAAGACGTCGGGCAGCGACATGGGGCCTCTGGAACTGGGTGAGACGCGGCAGGCATGGCCAAACCGGCGGCGGTCGAGCTAACACGAGCCGAACGCTGGGTCGCCAGTCCTATATCGTCGAGGCGCGGGATGAAACGTCGGATCGTCACCATGACCCTGCTGCTGGGCGCGCTGGGCGCCTGCTCGCGCGGCGAGGAACCGGCGGCGCGCGCGTCGGAGGCGCCGGCGGCGTCCGCCTGGATACAGCCGCCGCGAATCGACGCGGTGGCGGTCGACGGGACAGACCGACTGGTGAGCGGCGCCGCCGGGCCCGGCGCGCGCGTGGTGCTGCGCGGCGCCGATGGAGAGGCGGTGGCGGCGGCGGCGGACGGCGCCGGACGTTTCGAGCTGAGAATCCCCGCGCCCGACGCGCCCGTGCTGCTGACGCCGGAGGTTCAGGTCGGGGAGGACGCCTCGGTCTCGCCCGATCGTCTGGTGCTGATCCCAGGCGGCCCGGCGGCCCTGATCGCGGCGGGGGAGGCGACGCGGCGGCTCGACGCCGCCGGTCCGCTGGACGCCGTCGATTCCGACGGCGCCGCCCTCCAGATCGTGGGACGGGCGCCGCCGCAGGGCGCGCCCCCGACAGTGTCGGTCGATGGCGCGGCCGAGGCCGTGACGCCACTGTCCGGCGGGCGCTGGCGCGTGCTGGTCAGCGGCGCGGGCGCGCGATCGATCGTCGTCGGCGGTCGTACCTACGCCTATCCGGGCGTCGGAGCGCCGGGGGGGACCACCCTGTCACGAGCGGGTGAGGGCTGGCGGATCGGTTGGCCCACCCCGCCGCAGGGCCGGCAGGAAACCTGGTTGCCGGACTAAGGGCGCTTAAGGCTCCGTTCACCAATTCGGTTAAGGAAGAAGACGACCTCTGCGTATTGGGAGGCCACCATCACCGAACCTGTTGTCGGCCCGGCCTTCATCGCCGGGCCTTTTTTTGCGCGCGCGAAAGGTTACGCAGATGTGAAGGCGTCTGGCGCGGCGCGACTCCTCGACCCGCGTTTTTTGTGACAGCGTGGGTTCGAAGGGGGATCAGATGCCCACGCGCAAGACCTTGATCCGATCCGAAGCCGGGGTCCGACTGCAGCGGATCGAACGCCTGGGCGCGCGTCAGGCGGCGGCGCTTCAGTTCAGCGTCTCGACCCTGCGGCGCCACGGCGCGTGGCTGTTCGACGACCGCGACAAGGCCGAAGACGCCTATGATCTGGAAGTCATCGCCGCGCTCAGCGACCCGGTGGTGGTCGACATGCAGCGTCGGGGGCTGCTGGAATAGCGAGCTCAGGCCGGGGCGGCGTCGGTGGATTCGCGTTCGATCAGCGAGAAGGGCACGAGGCGGCCCGGCGGAAGGCCCGTTTCTCCGGTCTTGGACCGCATCAGCAGATCGGCCGCCTGGGCGGTCATGGCCGCGATGGGCTGACGGATCGCCGACAGGGGCGGGTGGCTGAAACGCACGATCGGGGTGTCGTCGAAGCTGATGATGGACAGGTGTTGCGGAACCGAAAGGCCGCGCGCGTTGGCGACCCGCAGGGCCGCGAGCGCCATCTGGTCGTTGCTGGCCACCACCGCCGTCGGCGGCCGGGGCAGGTCGAGCAGGGCGTTCATGCCCCTCTCGCCCGAGGCAAAGCTGAAATCGCCGGACGCCACCAGGGCCGGGTCGTACAGGTCGTGCGCTCTCAGGGCGTCGGCGTAGCCCTCCAGGCGCGCGGCGCTGAGGGCGTATTCGTCGCTGCCGGTGATGAAGCCGATCCGACGGTGGCCCAGGTCGATCAGCCGACGGGCGGCGACGCGGGCGGCCTCGGCGTCGTCCATGGCGATCGCGAACCCGGCCCCCGGCGTCTGCGAGCCGATCCGGGCGAACGGCAGCCCCCGGCGCGCGAGCAGGTCGGTGATCAGGGGATTGTCGGAGTGCGGCGGCGTCAGGATCACGCCGTCGGGATTGAGCGCGGCGAGGGCGCCGGCGACCTCGCGCTCGACATGGCTGGAATGGGTGTCGACCAGTTCGAAGATCATGCGGTAGCCCCGCCGGGCGCATTCCAGCATCCCGCCCATCAGCATCTGATCGACCCAGTCGGTGCCTTCGCCGGAGGTCCAGCCCTCGATCGTGCGATCGCGGTCATTCAGGGCCAGCAGCAGATAGGAGCGCGATCCCCCCATGCGGCGAGCGGCCAGGCTGGGGGTATAGCCCAGCTTGGCGATGGCGGCGTTGACCCGCGCCTTGACCTCCGCCCGAACGTTGGGCCCGTCGTTGATGACCCGCGACACCGTCTGCAGGGAGACGCCAGCCTCGGCGGCGACATCCTTGATGGTGACGGGGCGGGGCAAGGGCGGTTCCTGAGGTGAAGCTTGGTCGCAGGTCAGGCTATAGGGGGTGGCGGCGCTTATTCATACGGGGGCGGCGCAGTGGGAGCGGATGAAGTCCGCATGGGTCGGCTGGTCCGCCACGACCCGCGCCAGTAAATCCGCGGCCAGGTCCATACGCTGGGCCATGCCGGCGAAGTCTATCCGTTGCACCAGCGGGTGCCAGCTTCTCGGCATGACGCCCATGCCGTCCATCACGCTCTGCCAACTGGCGCTGCGGAAAAGGGCGTCCAGTCCTTCGGCGAGGGTGCCGTTGGCGCGGAACAGGGCGATGCGCGCCGCAAGCTCGGCCGGCAGTTCCATATTCCGGCAGGCGCGCCAGAAGGCGGTGTCGTCGCGCTGGGTCAGGCAGTAGTGCAGAATGATGAAGTCGCGGATTTCTTCGTAGTCCGCGATCATTCGGCGGTTGTATTCATCCGCGAGGGCGTGGTCGCAATCGGCGTTCGGCAGGTAGCGGAAGAAGAAGTCCATGCCACGGTAGATCAGGTGGATGGCCGTGGATTCCAGCGGTTCGATGAAACCCGAGGCCAGGCCCAGGGCCAGGACGTTGCCGCTCCAGATCCGGTCTCGCACGCCGGTCTTGAAAGGAACCACCATCGGATCGACCACGGGCCGGCCTTCGACCTGGGCCAGCAGTGTGGCTGTGGCCTCGTCGTCCGAAAGATGGGCGCTGGAGAAGACGTAGCCGTTGCCCGCCCGGTGCTGCAGCGGGATGCGCCAGCGCCAGCCGTAGTCCTGGGCGTGCGCCACGGTGTAGGGCGGCGGCGGGCCGACATTCTCGGTCTGAACCGCCACGGCCCGGTCGCACAACAGCCACTGGGACCAGTCGGTGTAGCCGACGCCCATCGCCTTGCCGAGCAGCAGCGCGCGAAAGCCGGTGCAGTCGATGAAGAAGTCCGCCTCGACGACCTTGCCGCTGCGCAGCCGGAGCGCGCGCACGAAGCCGTCGGGGCGCGTATCGACACTATCCACCATACCTTCGGTGCGGACCACGCCGCGCGCTTCGGCGAAGCGCCGCAGGAACTGGGCGACGCGCCGCGCATCGACGTGAAGGGCGTAGGAGGCCCCGGCCAAAGGGGTTCGCGGCGCCTTGAACGGCAACATGAACCGGCCCTCGCGAGCCATGACGCTGGCGGGGGCGAAGTCCTGCAACGGCCGGTCCAGGCCGTGGCGCCGGGCCTTGAGCCACACCTGGTAGAACTCGCTGATGTCGACGGGCGCGCCGATGACGCCGAAGGGGTGGAAATAGCGTTCGCCCTTGCGCGACCAATCGCGGAACTCGATCCCCAGCTTGAAGCTGGCCTGGGTCTCGCGGATGAACGCCGCCTCGTCGACGCCTAGCTTGGCCAGGAGCTGCAGGAAGGGCGGCACGGTGGATTCGCCAACGCCGATCGTGCCGATCTCGTCGGACTCGACCAGTTCGATCTCGCACTGAAGGCCCTTGAAATGTTCGGCCATCAGGGCGGCGGCGATCCAGCCGGCGGTGCCGCCGCCGACGACGCAAATCTTCTTCAGGGGGCGGTGGGGCGTGTCCATGCGGGGCTCAGGCGGCGAGGGTGGGGTCCAGACGGGCCAGGAAGTCGGCGTGATCGGGCGCCCGGGCGACAGCCTGGGTCACCGCCTCGCGCATCTCGCGAAGGCTGCGGTCAAGATCGGCGGCGTCAAAGGCGTCGACGACCGGATCGGTCGCTTTGGGAAAAAGGTCGAAGCCCGCGTAGAGGGCCAGCCAGCTGGCGGGATGGAACATCTCCCACCGATAGCGCACGAAGGCGCCGCGCGCGCGCCACAGGTCGATCTTGCGCGCCAGGGTATCGGGGACGTCCATCGCCCGGCAGTCGCGCCAGAAGTCGGTGTCGTCGCGCCGGTTCAGCTTGTAGTGCAGGATGATGAAATCGCGGACCCGCTCCATCTCGCGGGCCGACTGATCGTTGAACTCGTCGATGATCGGGGCCGCGAAACCACGATCGGGGAACAGCGCCTTCAACCGTTCGATGGCGGTTTCGATCAGGGCGATGCTGGTGCTCTCCAGCGGCTCCAGGAAACCAGCGGACAGGCCGATGGAAACGCAGTTCCGTTCCCAGGCGCGGGCGCGACGTCCGGGGCGAAAGGCGATGCGGCGCGGCTCGCTCAGCGGCTCGCCCATCAGGTTCGGCGTCAGTTCCGCCAGCGCCGCCTCGTCGCCGAGATAGGCGCTGGAGAAGACCAGGCCGTTTCCGGCGCGATGTTGCAGAGGGATGCCCCACTGCCAGCCGGCCGAGCGGGCCGTGACGCGCGTATAGGGCGCGGGGGCGTCGCCGGGGCGATTGCGGCTTTGCACCGCGAAGGCGGCGTCGCAGGGCAGCCAGCGGGACCAGTCCTCGTAGGCCACGCTCAGCGCCTGGCCGATGACCAGGCCGCCAAAGCCAGAGCAGTCGACGAACAGATCGCCCTCGACCTCGCGCCCGTCCGCCAGCTTCAACGCCCGGACGAAGCCGTCCTTGGGCTTCAGTTCCACGCCGGCGATGCGGGCGTCGATACGGCGGCAGCCGCCCGCCTGGGCATAGGCGCGCAGATGCTGGGCGAACAGGCCGGCGTCCAGGTGCAAGGCCCAGTCGAACACGGACATGGGGGAGGGCGGGTTGCGCGAGGGGTGATCGAACTTGCCCGCCAGGGCCATCTGCGCGCCCAGCGAATAGGCGTCCAGCGGCGTGGCGTCGCCGGTGCGGCGCTGCCTCAGCCAGAAATGATGAAAGCCCACGCCCTTCACGTCCTGGCCGTAGAGGCCGAAGGGGTGGATGAAGTCCGTGCCGGGGCCGGACCAGTCGATGAACCGGATGCCCAGCTTGCAGGTGGCCTGGGTCGCGCGCATGACGTCTTCGTCGCGCAGGCCCAGTTGGCCGTAGAAGCGCCGGATCGTGGGGATGGTGGCCTCGCCCACGCCGATCGTGCCGATCTCGGACGATTCCACGACGGTGATCGTCAGCGGCGTCCCGCGGAAATGCTGGGTCAGGGCGGCCGCCGTCATCCAGCCGGCCGTGCCGCCGCCGACGATGACAACGGAGCGGATACGGTTGTCGGATGTCGGGTCCATGTCGGGCGTGAACCTAGAAGAAAAAAGCGGCCGGCGACACCTGTGCGCCGCCGGCCAGTCGCTCAGGATGAGCCTAGAAGCGGGCCCGTATGCCCACCGAGTATCGCGGTTCGAACTGGTTGCGGCTGTGGAACTGCTCCGCGCCGTCCTCGAACTCCATGTAGTATTCCTCGATCTCGCCGAAGACGTTGGAGCCGTTGGCGTAGATCGTGACCATGTCGTTGACGTCGTAGGTCAGGTTGACGTCCACGTATTGGCTCGTGTCCTGGTAGATACCGATCCCGCCGAGCTCGCTGTTGATGTCCCCGAAGGTCGAGGACAGTCGCGGCGTCCGATAGTTGTAGGCGACACGGGCCTGGAAGCGATCGTCCTGATACCAGATCGCGGCGTTGACCGAGTATTTGGAGTTGTCAATGAAGGGCAAGGCCTCGCCCGTCAGGTCGCGGCCGGTCTGCTTGCTGTCCGAGAAGGTGAAGCTGCCGTCGAAGCCGAAGTTCGACCACAGGCCCATGTCCGGATAGAAGTCGGCGACGCCGATCTTCGCGCCGACCTCGATGCCCTGCAATTCGCCGCTTTCGCCCTGAAGCGGGCCCGTGACCGGCACGCTGCGGCGAATCACGCCGTCGCCATCTGGGAACTCCGCGCCGTTAGGGATGGTCCCGCGGGTGATGAAGCTCTCGATATCCAGACGGAACAGCGCCACGTTGAAAAGCGTCGCGGGGCCGTAATAGTACTCCAGAGCCAGGTCGAAGTTGTTGGAACGCCACGGATCCAGGTCCGGGCTGCCCCCGTAGGTGGCGCCGGTGACGCGACGAACGCCGATGGGCGGCGCGGTCGGATCCTCGGGCGTCGGACCTTGGGTTTCATCGGCTGTCGAGATGGTCACGCCTCCGCCGTAGTTGCCCAGATCCAGCGGGATCATGGTGCGGGCGAACGAACCGCGCAGGCGCAACTTGTCCGTGAAGTCCCACGCCAGGTTCACCGTCGGCAGGTAGTCGGTGTAGCTGCGGCTGGAGAAGCTGTCGCCCACATCCAGGTTGGTGTCCCCATAGGCGCGGGTGTCGCCGGTGAGGTTCTGGCGCACGTCCAGGCGGGTGCGGACCACGCGCAAACCGACGTCGCCGGTCAGTTGGCTCCACGCAATGCCGGCGTTGGCGTAGGCGCTGTCCTCGAACAGATCCACGTCATAGCTGTTTCCCGGGATGATGACGCGATAGGCGCTGCCGAACACGCGTTCCTGGAACGACACGATGTCGTCGAAGTCATGCGGATCGGCGACCCAGACACCCGGGAGACCCGAGGTGATGGAGCCGTAGTCGTCCAGGAAATAGACGTTGTTGTGGTCGTATAGCGTCGTCGGCCGGTTGACGGTGTAGCCCTGGAAGATGGTGGGCTGGTTGGCGTCGCTGATCGGCAAGGCCGGATCGTAGGCGGGGTTGGCCACCTGTTCGCCGGCGCTGCACTGGCCCTGGTTCATGACCACGTCGATGGCCTTCCACTGGACCGAGCAGCCATTGACGTCGGAGAACAGGTGGAAGCTTTCGATCTCCACGCGGCGGTCGCTGTGACGCAGGCCGAAGTCGACGCGGGAGATGAAGCCCAGCGCAGGCTGGCTGAAGTCGTAGGAGCCGTCGGCGCGGACGACCGTCAGTTCGGACTCGTTCTCCTGATTGCCTTCCGAGGAGAAGGCGGCGACGGCGTAGCTGTCCAGATTGGCCATGTACTGCGACAGAGGCACGTTGCCGAGACCACCCGAAATCGGGTTGTCGAACCCGCTCCAGATGGTGGTGCCGGTGTTGCCGATGTTCAGGTGAACCAACGGGTCTTCGCCGATGCCCAGCGGGTTGGGGTCGATGTAGCGTCCGCCGTTCGAGCCGACGATGCCGTTGGTGTAACGAGACGCGGGATAGAGGGCCGCGATCTCGGCCGAGTAGAACGGACCCCGGGTCCGGTCCAGCGGATCGCGGAACAGGGTGAACTGCCGATCCGGCGAATAGCGCCAGTTCGACAGGTCGCCTTGGACCTGGCCGTTCATGCTCAACAGAGAGGCCTCGCCGTGAACCGCGCGCGCCGAGAAGGTGAACGGGCCGCCGTTGTCGTACTCCAGCTCAAGATTCAGGTTGGTCGATTCGGTCTCGGTGACCCGGTTGACGGTGAACGAGTTCAGCCACCAGACGTCCAGGTCGTATTCGCTGACGTCGAGCCAGGGATTGCCGTTCGACCAATTGACGCCGGTGACGGTGAAGTCGGTCGGCGTCGTCCAGCCCAGGGCGCCCCACCGGTTGGAGATGTTCAGGCCCGCGGCGCGGTTGTATTCCTTCTGCTTGGTGTAGAAGACTTCGCCGGTCAGGCGCCAGGCGTCGTCGAAATCGAACTGGAAGGCGCCGTTCAGGCCGGTGCGCTCACGTTCGACCACGCGACGGAAGGTGTCGTAGCCGTGCGGTGCGATCCAGTTGTCGGCGTCGCCGCCCCAGTCGTTGTTGCTGAACAGGCCGCCGCTGATGCCGGAGTAGTTGTTGCCCAGGTTCGCCTTGGTGGACACGCCAGCCAGCATGACGCCCCAGCGATCGCCGCGCCAGTTCAGCAGGGCGTTGAACGAATAGTCGTCCTGGCGGGTGTCTTCGCCCGTGGCGTATTCGGCGTTGGTCGCGACGGTGGCGCCGTAGTCGAAGTCCATTGGCCGGCGGGTGCGCAGGTCGATGGTGCCCGAGATGCCGGACAGGGCGTTGGACACGTCCTGCGACTTGAACACGACGATCGAGCTCATCAGCTGGGACGGCACGTCGTTCAGGTTCGGCTGAGCTTCGCCCAGGTTTCCGGGGCTGAGATATTGCTCGCCGTTCATCAGGGTGACGACCTGGGGCAAGCCGCGGATGTTGACCGTCGATCCTTCGCCGGCGTTACGGCGGATCTGAACGCCTGCGATGCGTTGGAGCGCGTCGGCGACAGTGACATCGGGCAGCTTGCCGATGTCTTCGGCGGAGATGGCGTCGACCAGCGCGGTTTCCTGGCGCTTGATGCTGATCGATTGTTCTTGTGACGCTCGGATGCCGGTGACGACGATCTCGCCGACCTCGGCGACATTCTGGTCGATCGGGGCTTGTTCGGGGGGCGCGTCCGCCGTCTGGGCGTAGGCCGGCGCGACGAGCGCCGAACTGGCCAGCAGGGCCGCGACCAGGGGTCGCTTGTGTAGTCTCATGGTGTCTTCCTCCCTCTTTGCAGCGCCGCGTGCGTTGGCGGCTTTTCTCAAGGCCTTGTGGTGGTCCCTGAAATGGTGGTCCGGCCCGTCAAGCCGGGGTCGCCCGCGTCGTGGGCGATGGCGACGGCGTAGTCGCCTGCCTCGATGCGCCAGCCCGGCAGGCCGGTGTCGTAATCGGCGATGATGCGAGGCTCGGCCTTGATGGTCACCCGCCGGGTCTCGCCGGGCTGAAGCGACAGCCGCGACCAGCCGGCCAGGCGGCGCGGGCGTTCGCCGTCGGCGGGCCGGACATAGAGCTGGGGCACGTCGACGCCGGCGAAGCGCCCGGTGTTGGTGACGTCGACGCTGACGCTGAGGCCGTCTTCGTTCGAGACGGCCAGGTTGTCATAGGCGAAGGTCGTGTAGGACAGGCCGTGGCCGAACGCGAAAAGCGGTTTCAGTCCCTGGCGTTCGTACCAGCGATAGCCGACGTCGGCGCCTTCCACATAATCGACGGCGAAATCCTGCATTCCGGGCGCGGCCGGGGCGCCGGGATTGGCGGCGGCATCCGCGGCCGCGGTGTCGGCGGCCTTCAGCAGGTCCAGGCCGGGCGGAACCGGACGAGGCGGCTGGTCGGCGCTGGCCGGGAAGGTGATCGGCAGGCGACCGGACGGATTGACCTGACCGAACAGGATCCGGGCGATGGCCTCACCGCCGCGCTGGCCGGGATACCAGGCCTGGATGACGGTCGGGACCTGATCGATCCAGGGCATCAGCACCGGGCCGCCGGTTTCCAGCACCACGACGGTCTTCGGGTTGGCCTGGACGGCGGCCGCGATCAGGGCGTTCTGGTCGGCGTCCAGGTCCAGGTTTTCGGAATCGACCGCCTCGGTGCTCCATTTGGTGGCGAAGACCACGACGACGTCAGCCTGGGCGGCGGCGCGCCGGGCGGCCTCCACGTCGTCTCCCGAAGCGAAGGTCACGGTCGCCTGGGGCGCCAGGGCGCGGATCGCCTGCAGGGGCGAGGAGGCATGGTAGGTGTAGCGCGCGAACGAGGCCGCCGCGCCGGAGGTCAGGGGAACCTCGACCGGCGCGCCGCCGACCGAACGGACCTGGGACGACCCGCCCCCCGACAGCACGCCGACGTCGGCATGGCCGCCGATCAGGGCGATGGAGCGGGCGTTGGCCGTCAGGGGCAGGACGCCGCCGTCGTTCTTCAGCATGACGATGCCCGCCTCGGCCGCGCGCTGGGCGACCTCGGCGTGGGCGACGTAGTCGATATCCTGCGGTTCGGTCACGACGGGGGCGTCCAGCACGCCCGCCTCGATCAGCCCGACCAGAAAGCGACGCACCATGTCGTCCAGCCGGGCCTGCGGGATCTGGCCCGCCGCCAACGCCTCGCGGAACGGCGCGTCGAAATACAGCGCCTTGTCCAGCTCCTGCCCCGACGCCTGGTCCAGGCCGGCCATCGCCGCCTTGACGGTGGAATGGACCGCGCCCCAGTCGGACATGACCCAGCCTTCATAGGCCCAGTCGCGCTTCAGCACCTGGTTCAGCAGGAAGTCGTTCTCGCAGGCCCAGTCGCCGTTGACCTTGTTGTAGGCGCACATGACCGAGGCGGGATCGCCCCGCTCGATGGCGATCTGGAAGGCCAGAAGGTCGCTTTCGCGCAGCGCCGCCTCGTCCAGTCGCGCGTCCATAATCATCCGCCCCGTTTCCTGGGAATTGAAGGCGAAATGCTTGATGGTGGAGGCGATGGCGTTGGACTGGACGCCGCGGATGTGCTCTCCGGCCATCACGCCGGCCAGCAACGGATCCTCGCCCAGATATTCGAAGTTGCGGCCCGCCCAGGGATCGCGGGTCAGGTTGACGCCGCCGGCCAGCAGGACGTTGAAGGTCTTGGCGCGGGCCTCGGCGCCGATCATGGCGCCGCCGGCGTAGGCGATCTCGGGGTCGAACGCGGCGGCGGTGGCCAGGCTGGCGGGCAGGGCGGTGGCGACGTCGCCCTTCCTCTGCTCGACCTGGTTGGCGACGCCAAGGCTGGCGTCGCTTTCGCGGATGTCGGGGATGCCCAGGCGTGGAATGCCCGGGATGTGGCCGGCGGAAGGGATCATGTCCTCGACCGGGGCGCCGGGCGTCCGATCGGCCAACGGCGGGAAGTAGCCGTGGATCAACTGCAGCTTCTCGTCCTGCGTCATCCGCGCCAGCAGGCCCTGGGCCCGTTCCGCGGCGCTCTGGGCGCGAGCGGCGGACGCCGGCTGGGCCTGAGCCTGAGCCTGTGCCTGAGCCTGGGCGGTCGGCGCGACGGCCAGCGGAGCCGTCGTCGCCAGGGCGACGGCGAGCACAGAGACGCCGAAACGAAACGAACGAGAACGCATGGAAACTCCCCTGAAGACCTGGACGGACCGCCCCGCGCGGCCATCAGTTGTCAGGAGAACAGCCGCGCCGCGTCGCCAGGCGACGGGTGTGCGACCGAGGAAGCATCGCGATCCGGCCCGCGGCCCGATCCGTCGCTTCTCCAATATCCTCCCTGAGCGGAAGAGTCTGACGCCCTTCTCGAGTCGCGTTGAAGCATGAAATGAGAACGTTCACAACGTGGCGATCCACGGCGGTGATCACGCTGTGCAACAGCGGGTATGGATGTTTCACCAGGGCAAGCCCATTGACATATGAAACGGCGATGAGAATGATAGCGCTACCAAATTGACTGCCTAGAACGGCGGCGGCGAGGAAATGACCCGACTCATCGAAGATTTGCCCGCCGACTGGCGCGATGGCCTTTTCCTGGGCCGCGTGGATATCGGACGGGGACCGATCCCGACCCTGGTTCGAGGCGGGCGGCTGATCGACGTGTCGGAGCGGGTTCCCACCGTTTCAGAGGCGGCGCGGCTGCCCGATCTGGGGCGTATCCAGGGTCGTGATTTGGGCGACTTGGAAGAGATCGTTCTTGGCGCTCGCGGCGACGAAGGCGCGGGCGGCGTCGTGCTGTCGCCGGTCGATCTGCAATGCATCAAGGCGTCCGGCGTGACCTTCGCGGTCTCGGCCGTCGAGCGCGTGATCGAGGAGCGGGCGCGCGGCGACCTGAATCAGGCGCAGGCGATCCGCCAGACTCTGGCGCAGCGTGTCGGGGCGGACCTGTCGACGGTCCGGCCGGGATCGGATCAGGCGATGGCGCTGAAGGCGGCCCTGATCGCCGACGACCTGTGGTCGCAGTATCTGGAGGTCGCCATCGGCAAGGACGCCGAGATTTTCACCAAGGCTCCGATCCTGTCCTCGGTCGGATGGGGCGATCAGGTGGGCGTGCGGCCGGACAGCGCCTGGAACAACCCGGAGCCGGAGGTCGCCATCCTCTGCGATCCGACCGGCCGGGCCGTGGGGGCGACCCTGGGCAACGACGTCAATCTCCGCGACATCGAGGGGCGTTCGGCCCTGCTGCTGGGTAAGGCCAAGGACAACAACGCCTCGGCCGCCTTGGGCCCGTTCGTGCGCCTATTCGACGACGACTTCACGATGGACGACGTGCGCCGGGCGACGGTCTCGCTGACGGTTCGGGGCCAGGACGGCTTCGTGCTGGAGGGGCGATCGTCGATGGGGCTGATCAGCCGCGATCCGCTGGACCTGGTCGGGCAGACGCTGAACGCGAACCATCAATACCCGGACGGCTTCGTCCTTTACCTTGGCACCATGTTCGCGCCGGTCGAAGATCGCGACGCGCCGGGGCAGGGGTTTACCCACAAGATCGGCGACGAGGTGACGGTGACGTCCGAGCGCCTGGGGACGCTGCGAAACCGCGTGACGACGACCGACAAGGCCGCGCCGTGGACCTTCGGCGTGGCGGACCTGATGTACAGTCTGGCCGCGCGCGGCCTGTTGCGGGAGCGCGCTCTTTGAGTAACGCCATCTATCCGTCGCTCAAGGGCAAGCTGGTGGTCGTCACCGGCGGCGGCTCGGGCATCGGCGCCGGATTCACGGAAGGGTTCGCCCGGCAAGGCGCGCGGGTGGTGTTCCTGGATATCGCCGAGGACGAATCCCTGGCGCTGGAACGGTCCCTGAGCGGTCTTTCCCCCGCGCCGGTCTTTCATCGGTGCGATCTGACGGATGTGGAGGCGTTGAAGACCTGTCTGGCTCAGGTCATCGCCGAACACGGCGCGGTGGACGTGCTGGTCAACAACGCCGCCAACGACGATCGTCACGCCCTGGCCGAGGTCACGCCCGACTATTGGGACGACAGGATCAACGTGAATCTGCGGCATCTGTTCTTCGCCGCCCAGGCCGTGGCGCCGGGCATGAGGGCCAGGGGCGCAGGCGTGATCCTGAACCTGGGGTCGATCAGCTGGCACCTGGGCCTGCCGGACCTGTCGCTCTACGAGACGGCCAAGGCGGGCATAGAGGGCATGACCCGCGCCCTGGCGCGGGAACTGGGCGGCGACGGCGTGCGCGTCGTCTGCATCGTGCCGGGCAATGTCCAGACCCCGCGGCAGATGCAGTGGTACAGCCCCGACGGCGAGGCCGAGATCGTCGCAGCCCAATGCCTGAAGGGCCGACTGCAGCCCAGCGACGTCGCTGCGCTGGGCCTGTTCCTGGCGTCGGACGACGCACGTTTGATTACAGGGCACGAGTATTTCGTGGACGCCGGCTGGCGGTAGGGTTTCCTAGGGTTTCACGCCCGCGTTAGACGGGCTTCGGGAGGAATCATCGAATGGCTGGACCAACGGGGGGCGCCGGCCCCGACATCGCGGGGTCGGACCGCGTCAACATGGCCTTCATCGCCCTGATCGTGGCGGTGGCCACCATCGGCGGCTTCATGTTCGGCTACGATTCCGGCGTCATCAACGGGACGCAGGACGGGCTGGAAGCCACCTTCAATCTGTCGGCGCTGGGCACGGGCTTCAATGTCGGCGCCATCCTGCTGGGCTGCGCCTTCGGGGCCTTCGCGGCTGGGCGGCTGGCCGACGCCATCGGCCGCCGCACTGTGATGCAGATCGCGGCGGTCCTGTTCATCATCTCGGCCGTCTGGGCCGGAGCGGCCGACACCTCGGCGCATTTCATCATCGCGCGCTTCATCGGCGGGCTGGGCGTGGGCGCGGCCTCGGTGCTGTCGCCGGCCTATATCTCGGAAGTGACGCCGGCCTCGATCCGGGGACGGCTGTCCTCGGTGCAGCAGATCATGATCATCACCGGCCTGACCGGCGCCTTCGTCGCCAACTGGGCGCTGGCGCGCACGGCGGGCGCCTCGACGGCGGAGTTCTGGTGGGGCTTTCCCGCCTGGCGCTGGATGTTCTGGCTCCAGGTCATTCCGGCCGCCGTCTATCTGCTGGCGCTGCTGGCCATCCCGGAAAGCCCGCGATTCCTGGTCGTGAAGCGCAAGGACGCCCAGGCCGAGGCTGTGCTGTCCAAACTGTTCGGCGCCGGCGCCGGAGCGCGCAAGGTCGGCGAGATCCGCGCCTCCCTGGCGGCCGACCACAAGCCCAAGTTCGCCGACCTGCTGGACCCCGCCACCCGGAAGGTTCGCCCCATCGTCTGGGCCGGCCTGATCCTGGCGGTGTTCCAGCAACTGGTGGGCATCAACATCGTCTTCTACTACGGCGCGGTGCTGTGGCAGTCGGTCGGCTTCTCCGAGAACGACGCCCTGCAGATCAACATCCTGTCCGGGGTTCTGTCGATCGCCGCCTGTCTGGCGGCCATCGCGGTCATCGACAAGATCGGCAGAAAACCCCTGCTGCTGATCGGTTCGGCGGGGATGTTCGTGACCCTGGCCGTCGTGGCCTGGTGCTTCTCAAAGGCGGCGCTGGTCGACGGCTCGCTGCACCTGGACGACAGCACCGGTCTGGTCGCCCTGATCGCCGCCAACGCCTATGTGGTCTTCTTCAACTTCAGCTGGGGTCCGGTGATGTGGGTCATGCTGGGCGAGATGTTCCCCAATCAGATGCGCGGTTCGGCCCTGGCCGTCGCCGGCTTCGCCCAGTGGATCGCCAACTTCGCCATCTCGGTCAGCTTCCCGTGGATGGCGGCGACGCTGGGCCTGGTGATCACCTACGGCTTCTACGCCGTCAGCGCCCTGATCTCCTTCTTCCTGGTCCAGGCGTGGGTGAAGGAAACCCGTGGCCGCGAGCTGGAAGATATGACCGGCTGAGCGCCGGCCGAGCCTGCAATCTCCCCGAAAGCGGGCGACGCTCCCCCGTCGCCCGCGTCTCTTGAAAGGACCTTGTCATGACGGACACGCTGGAACTCTCGCACTGGATCGGCGGCGAGCGGATCGCGGGCGACCGGCCCGGCGAGAGCCTGAACCCGTCCGACACCCGCGATGTGGTGGCGCGGACGCCCAAGGGCGGGGCGGCCGAGGTCGACCAGGCCGTGGCGGCGGCGACGGACGCCTTCGACGGCTGGGCGAACGCTTCGCCCGAGGTGCGCTTCGACGTGCTGGACAAGGCCGGCTCGCTGATCATGGAGCGCAAGGATCAGATCGGCCGCCTGTTGTCGCGCGAGGAGGGCAAGACCGTCCCCGAAGGCGTCGGCGAGACGGTCCGCGCCGCCCGCATCCTGAAATACTTCGCCGGAGAGGCCCTGCGGGTGCACGGCCAGAATCTAGCTTCGACCCGACCGGGCGTGGAGGTCCAGACGTATCGCCAGCCGGTCGGCGTGTTCGGCCTGATCACGCCGTGGAACTTCCCCATCGCCATCCCGGCCTGGAAGATCGCGCCCGCCATCGCCTTCGGCAATACGGTGGTCATCAAGCCCGCCGGACCGACGCCCGCGACGGCCGAGGCCCTGATCGCCGTCCTGCACGAGGCGGGCCTGCCCAAGGGCGTGGTCAACATGATCGTCGGCGACGGCGATGTGGGCCGCGCCATCGTCGCGCACGAAGGGATCACCGGCGTGTCGTTCACCGGCTCACAGGCCGTGGGCGGCTCGGTCGCGGAAGGGGCGGTCAAGCGCCAGGCGCGGGTGCAACTGGAGATGGGCGGCAAGAACCCGCTGATCGTGCTGGACGACGCTGATCTGGAGCGGGCGGTGAACATCGCCCTGGACGGCAGCTTCTTCGCCACGGGCCAGCGCTGCACCGCCTCCAGTCGCCTGATCGTGCAGGACGGCATTCATGACAGATTCGTCGCCGCCCTGGCCGAGAAGGTCGCGGCCCTGCGCGTGGGTGACGCCCTGGACCCGAACACCCAGATGGGCCCTGCCGTCAGCGAGAGCCAGCGGGAGACGTCGTACAAATACATCGACATCGCGCGCGACGCGGGCGGGCGGATCGTCACCGGCGGCGACCGGCTGAAGCTGGACAAGCCCGGCTGGTACGTGCAGCCGACGCTGATCGCCGATACGGCGCCGGATATGCGGATCAACACCGAGGAGGTCTTCGGCCCCGTGGCCTCGACCATCCGAGTCAGGTCCTACGAAGAGGCGCTGGAGATCGCCAACGGCGTCGAGTTCGGCCTGTCGGCGGGCATCGTCACCCAGTCGCTGAAATACGCCCGTGACTTCCAGCGCCGCGCCAAGGCGGGGATGACCATGGTCAATCTGGCTACGGCGGGCGTCGACTATCACGTGCCGTTCGGGGGCTCCAAGAAGTCGAGCTACGGCGCGCGCGAACAGGGCTTCGCGGCGGTGGAGTTCTACACCCAGATCAAGACCAGCTATTCGGCCGGATGAACGGCGCGGCCTCGACCCGGATCACACTGACGGCGGGGGATTGGCGCGCCGAAATCACGCCCCGCGGCGGCGTCGTGCGCTCGCTCGGCGTCGGCGGACGTCCGATCCTGCGGCCCATGCCGGAGGCGTCCGACAACCCGCTGGACAGCGCCTGTTTTCCGCTGGTCCCCTACGTCAACCGCATCCGGGACGGCCGGTTCGTGTTCCAGGGGCGGGCCTTCGACCTGGGGGCCACGCCGGGGTTCGAGCCTCACGCGCTGCACGGCGTCGGCTGGCTGTCGCCCTGGGAGGTCGCCGAGGCGAGCGCCGACCGGGCCGTGCTGACGCTCAGGCATGATGGCGATCGTCGCTGGCCCTGGCGCTTTGAGGCCACGCAGCGCTTCGCCCTGGATGAGGCCGGCCTGAGGGTCGAGGTGGAGATCGCCAATGCGGATGCGCGCCCGGCGCCGGCCGGCGTGGGTCTGCATCCCTACTTCCACCGCGCGGGCGACGCCCGACTGACGCTGGCGGCGGGTCGCGTCTGGCTGTCAGACGAGACCTTGATCCCGCGCGCCCTCGTCCCCGCGTCTGAACTGGCGGACTGGAGCCAGGGCGAGGCGCTGTCCGACGCGCCCTTCGTCGACAACGCCTATGAAGACTGGGACGGTCGGGCGCGCGTGGATGGGGCAGGTGGCGGCGCGACCCTGACGGCGCCCGGCGTGCGGCGCGTCCACGTCTATGCGCCAAGGGACGCGGACTTCGTTTGCGTGGAGCCGGTGAGCCACCGGCCCGACGCGTTGAACGCCCCTGAAGCGGAGGAGGCGGGCCTGGTGACGCTGGCGCCCGGCGAGACGCTTAGGCTGGTGATGACGATCGGCGCCTGAAGGCGGCTTACGCGACGAGCCCAGCGGGGTTAAATGAACGCCATGACCGGAGCCGCACCCAAACGCTCCACCCGGCGCGGGGGGGGCGGTCGCACCATCAAGGACGTGGCGCGTCATGCCGGCGTCTCGCCGATGACCGTGTCGCGCGTCGTCAACGGCGAGCGCAACGTGCGCGAGGCGACGAGAGAGGCCGTGGCGCGGGCGATCGAGGAACTGGGCTATGCCCCGAACCTGGCCGCGCGCAGCCTGGCCAGCGCCCAATCGCTGAAGATCGGCCTGCTCTACAGCAACCCGTCCGCCGCCTATCTGAGCGAGTTCCTCCTGGGCGGGCTGGATCAGTGCAGCCGGGCGGGCGCGCAGCTTCTGGTCGAGAAATGCGATTCCGACGCCAGCGAGGCGGAGGCGGTCGAGCGGCTGCTGGCGGCGGGCGTGGACGGCGTGCTGCTGCCGCCGCCGCTGTGCGATTCGCAGCGCGTGGTGGACCGCTTGAAGGCCGCGGACCTTCCCGCCGCCGCGATCGCATCGGGCGCGCCGGCGCCCGGCGTCGCCTCGATCCGCATCGACGACCGCGCGGCCGCACGCGCCATGACGCGCCATCTCATCGGTCTCGGCCATGCCCGGATCGCTTTCGTGCGCGGCAATCCCAACCAGACGGTCAGCGAACTGCGCTTTCAGGGCTATGCCGACGCCCTGGCCGAGCACGGGCTCGCCACCGACGAACGATTGGTGGCGCAGGGCTATTTCACATACCATTCCGGGCTCGACGCGGCGGACCAACTGTTGAGCCTGCGCCAACGCCCGACGGCGCTGTTCGCCTCCAACGACGACATGGCGGCGGCGGCCGTGGCGGTGGCGCATCGGCAGGGCCTGGACGTGCCCCGCGACCTGACCATCGTGGGCTTCGACGACACGGCCCTGGCCACCACGGTCTGGCCGCCGCTCACCACCATCCGCCAGCCGGTCGCGGAAATGTCGCGGGAAGGCGTGAACGCGCTGCTCGACGTCGTCCGGGGCAAGGCCGAGGGGGCGGAGGTCGTTTCGGCGGACGTGCTGCTGGACTTCGCCCTGATCCGCCGCCAGTCGGACGGTCCGCCGGTCGGCTGAAACCGCCGGCACGGCGACGAGCAGGTTTCAGGGGCCCGCACGATCGGCCAGGAAGGCCTCGTGAGCCGGCATCTGCTCGACACCCTGGCGGATCGCCGCCTTCATCTGGTGCAGGCGTTGGCGGACGTGGTCCAGCGGGATGGTCTCGGTTATCGGATCGTACCGCTCGGGAATGATCCCCTGGCCCAGCATGACCGCTATCCAGTTGGCCTCCTGGAACAGTTCGTCGTCGTAACGAAACACCCGGCCGCGGCTTCGGAACTGGTCGATCTTCTGTTTCAGCGTGTCGGGAACCTCCATCGCGCCGACCTGGCGCCACAGCGGGGAATCGTCGCGGGCCGTGGCCTTGTAATGCAGGATGATGAAGTCGCGGATGCGCTCGACTTCGACCTGCATCAACCGATTGTAGCTGTCGATGTCAGCCTGGGCGAACCCCGTGTCCGGGAAGTGCAGAAGCAGCTTCGATATGCCGGACTGGACCAGGTGGATGCTTGTCGATTCCAGGGGTTCCAGAAAGCCCGACGCCAGGCCGAGAGCCAGGCAGTTCTTGTTCCACGCCTTGCGTCGCCGACCGGTCGTGAAGCGCAGGAAATTCGGCTCGGCCAGGACGTCGCCGTCAAGTCGCCGCCTGAGGGTGGATTGCGCCTCGTCATCGGACAGGAACGGGCTGCAATAGACGTAGCCGTTGCCGGTTCGGTGCTGCAGGGGAATACGCCAGCACCAGCCGGCGTCCAGCGCCGTGGACTGCGTATAGGGTTTCAGAGGGCCAGAGCGTTCGCAGGGGAGCGCCACCGCGCGGTCGGCCGGCAACCAATGGGTCCAATCGTCGTAGCCGGTCTTCAACGCGCCCTCGATCAGCAGGGCCCGGAACCCGGAGCAATCGATGAAGAAGTCCGCCGCCAGTTCGCGCCCGTCGTCCAGACGGACGGACTGGATGAAGCTGTCACCGTCCCTCAGGATCACGTCGGCGATGCGTCCTTCATGACGCACGACACCCTGCGCTTCGGCTCGCCGTCGCAGAAAGCGCGCGTATAGACCCGCGTCGAAATGGAAGGCGTAGGTCATTTGCGAGGCGATGCTGCGCGGGTCGCGCAGAGGGCGGGTGAACCGGCCCATGCGAGCCGCCATCGTCGTGACCGAATAGGCGCCGAGGTCGTCGTCCAGCCCGGCCTTGTTCAGTCTGAGCCAGTACTGATGAAAGGAGGCGGCGTCGATGCGCGTCCCGTAAACGCCAAAGGGATGGAAATAGCCTTCGCCCTTTCGCAGCCAGTCGTTGAACTGGATGCCCAGTTTGTAGGTCGCGCCGGTTTCCCGAATGAATTCGTCCTCGTCGATCCCAAGGAGTTGGTTGAAAAGCACGATGGGCGGAATGGTCGCTTCGCCCACGCCGACTGTGCCGATCGCATCCGACTCGACCAGTTCGACAGATACCGTGCCGCGTGTCACGTGGATCAGGGCGGCGGCGGCCATCCAGCCGGCCGTGCCGCCCCCGACGATCAGGATGCGTTTAAGGGGGGCGGGCGTCATCCCGAGTATCCGTTGAAGTGGCGGGAATGGGCGGGCAGGGAGGCTACGGCGCGCTCGATCAGAGCCGCGAAAGTCTTGGCCTGACGTTCGACGGCGTCCAGGTCGTCTAGACAGGCCAAGGGCGTCGCCTGCCGGGGCCAGGCCTCCAGTCCTGTGAAAACGGCGGCCCAACTGTCTTCACGGAAGGATTCGTCTTCCAGCAAGGCGATCTCGCCGCGCGCGCGAAACAGCTCAATCTTGTCCATCAGCGTGTCGGGAGGCGGGGTGGAGCGACATTGCGCCCAAAACGGCCCGTCTCTCTGCGCGAGGTGATAATGCAGGATGATGAAGTCGCGAATGCGCTCGATCTCCGCGGCGGAACGACGATTGTACTCGCGCGCCAGGGACGGATCGAAGTCGGGGCCGGGGAACAGTTCGAGCAGTCGCCCGATGCCGGTCTGGATCAGATTTATGCTCGTCGATTCCAGCGGTTCGACAAAGCCCGCAGCCAGGCCCAGGGACACGACATTGCCCTTCCAGACCTCGCGTCTACGACCGGCGACGAAGCGAATCCGGTTCGGCTCCGCCAGCGGCGCCCCCTCGATCTGGTTCAGCAGATCGTCGAGCGCTGCCTCGTCGGCGATGTGATCGCTGCAATACACATAGCCGTTGCCGACGCGGTGCTGGAGCGGGATCCGCCACTGCCAACCCGCGTGGCGAGCCCTGGCCGTGGTGAGGGGCTCGGGCTCGCCGGCCGAACCGCTAGGCATGGCGACGGCGCTGTCGCAAGGCAGCCAGCGGGTCCAGTCTTCGTAGCCGGCCTTCATCTCCTGTTCGATCAGCAAGCCCCTGAAGCCCGAGCAGTCGATGAAGAGGTCCGCCTCCACGACGCCGCCGTCCTCCATCCTCAGCGTGCGGACGAAGCCGCGCGTCGCCTCGCGTTCGACACCACAGACCCGTCCCTCCCGCCGCGCCACGCCCAGGCTTTCCGCGAGCGTCCTCAGTCGACGCGCGAACAGTCCGGCGTCGAATTGGTAGGCGTAGGAGAAATGGGAGAGGGCCGAGCGCGCATCGTCCACGGGGGGGGCGAATCGCCCGGCCCGCGCCATGACCGTCGGCACCGACCAGGGCGCCAGGCTATCGATGCGGCCGGCAGCCTTGAGACGGAAGAGATATTGGCGCCAGGACTGCCCGCCGACCGAGGGACCATAGTCGCCGAAGCCGTGGAAATACTCCGATCCCGGCCGGGTCCAATCCTTGAAGGCGATGCCCAGCTTGGCTGTCGCGGCGGTTGATCGGATGAAGTCGTCCTCGGCCAGACCGATGGTCTGGATGAAGCGGCGTATGGGCGGCAGGGTCGCCTCACCCACGCCGATCGTGCCGATGGCGTCGGATTCGACCAAGGTGATGCGGACAGCGCAGCGGTCGCGTCGAGCGAACGCGCGCGCCAAGGCCGCTGCGGCCATCCAACCGGCCGTCCCGCCGCCGACGATGGCCACATGACGCACCCCCGCCCGTTCTTGCCCGACCATGTTTCCCGCCCCGCCGGCTTGGCGCCGATCCTGCTCGAACCGTAGCGCATCCAAGGCGCAACGTCATTGTGGTAGCGTTATCAGAATTTACTTTTCAGCACGTGAAAACTTGTGCATCCTTGAAAGGTGGCGATGGGCTCAAGCCTTGCGCCGCTTCGGGAGGGACGTCGCTCACACGCCGCCGGACGAGCAGCGGACGCGACATACAGGAAGGATCAGAGGCTGATGTCTCGACAAAGTCACGTTCGCCGCGTCGCGCTGTTGTGCGGCGCCTCGCTGCTCACTGTCGCCGCGGCGGCTTCGCCATCCGGCGCCCTGGCGCAGGACGCCAGGCCGACCGACGCGCAGTCCGATGAAGCCACCACCGTCGACGAAGTCATCGTCACGGGGATTCGCGCTCAGTTGCGCTCGGCCCAATCCATCAAGAAGAATTCGGAAGTCATCGTCGATTCCGTGACGGCGGTGGACATCGGCGCCCTGCCTGACCGATCCGTTTCGGAGGCGCTGCAACGCATCCCCGGCGTCACGCTCCAGCGCACCAACGCGGCGCGGGACCCCGCGCGTCTGGCGGCCGAGGGCGGCGGCGTCTTCATCCGGGGCCTGTCCTGGGTGCGATCCGAGACCAACGGGCGTGACATCTTCTCGGCGTCGAACGGCCGCGGCCTGAGCTTCGAGGACGTCTCGGCCGACCTGTTGGCGGGGGTCGACGTCTACAAGAACGTGGCCGCGAACATGATCGAGGGCGGCATCGCCGGCACCACCAATCTGCGCACCCGGGTGCCCTTCGACAACAGCGAGCCGTTGTTGGCGATCAACACGGACTACAACTACGGCGACCTGTCCGAGCGCGGCTTCTGGTCGGGCAGCGTGCTGGCCACCGACCGCTGGCAGACGGGCGTGGGCGAGATCGGCCTGCTGGCCAACGTCAGCATATCGAACGTCGGCAACCGCACCGATTCCATCTCGGTCGACCGCTACGATCCCGTGACGCTGGACGCCGGCAACGCCAGCACGGACGGCTCGGGCGCGGGGGGCGAGACCGTCTATGTGCCCAAGTATCTGGGATGGCGGACGATCGACTGGGAGCAGAAGCGCACGGCGGTCGCCCTGGCGGCGCAGTGGAGGCCCAACGATCAGTGGCTGTTCACGCTGCAGGGGCTGGCGTCGAAGGCGGAGGCCTACAACGTCGAATACGCCCTGGGCACCGACAGCATTCTCTCGCCGAACTCCAGCTTCAGCTATGACGATCAGAACGTCTTCCTGAGCGGCGACATTCCGTCCGCGACCTGGAATACCGACACCCGCGTTGGCGACGACACCAAGAAGACCAGCGACGTGGCGCTGAACGTCCAGTACGCGCCGAACGCCAACTGGTCGTTCTCGGGCGATCTGCAGTATGTGAAGTCTTCGGCGGAAATCTATTCGATGACCGCTTTCACGCAGCTGGAGAACCGGCCGAATCTGTCGATCACCATCGACGGCGACCTTCCGACCGTCACGTCCAGCGGCGGCACGCCGGAAGACAAGTCCGCCTACTGGTGGGCCGCGGCGATGGATCACATCGAGGACAACGAGGCGGACGAACTGGCCGGTCGCTTGGACGGCCGGTACGATTTCGACGAGGGCTCCTCCTTCTTCCGGTCGGTCGCCTTCGGCGTCCGAGGGACCGAGAAGAACTACACCAACCGCCAGACCGGCTATAACTGGGGTCTTCTGTCCAACCAGTACTGGGGCAACGGGGGCGGCGCGGTCGTCTATCTGGACGACACGGGCTATCCGGGCGGGACGCAGGATCCTCGTCTCACGGACGCCTCGACGCTGTATCGGTTCGACAACTTCTTCCGGGGCGACGCGCCGGTTCCCGGGGTGGCGTGGTTCCCCGCCGAAAGCCTGCTGAACCAGGGCACGGCCTACGCCTACGACATCCTGAAGAACACCGAGAGCTCGGGCTGGGGCTGGGTTCCCCTCAGCGACGACTATGACAGCTATCGGCTGGGCGGCGGGAACGGCGGCATAACCGAGCTAACCGAAAAGACCCAGGCGGCCTATGTGTACGCCCGCTTCGGCAGCGACACCGGCTTCTTCGGGCGTGCGTTCGACGGCAACATCGGATTGCGCGCGGTCGACACCAAGACGACCTCCAACACCGTCACCACCCTGCCGGTGCTTCAGGGCACCTGCCCGTCGGTGGACAATCCGACCGCCGACTGCACGGCCTTCAATCAGGCGGTCCAGTTCGTCAACGGAGGCTCACTGGACGGCCAACCGGTGGAAACCAGCTATACGAACTGGCTGCCCAGCCTGAACCTGCGCGGCTTCCTGCGCGACGACCTGCAACTGCGTGTCGCCGTGTCGCGCGCAATGGTGCGGCCGGAGATGTATCAGCTGCAGCCCTTCACCAACCTGTCGATCAACTTCCTGAGCGACGGCTTTACGCTGGACCCGACGACGCCGTTCACCGGCGTGGGGGGTAATCCGGGACTGCGGCCCATCACCGCGACCAACTACGACGCCAGCCTCGAGTGGTATTTCGCGCCCACCGGCAGCCTGACGTTCGCGGCCTTCCACAAGGACATCAAGGACTACATCTTCACCGGCACCGAGACCCAGTCGATCACGAACGGCGGCGTGACTTACGACTTCCTGGTCACGCGCTACACCAATGGCGCGGAAGGTACGGTGGATGGCTTCGAACTGGCTTATTCGCAGTTCTTCGACTTCCTGCCGGGGGCGTTCAGCGGCTTCGGCGTCCAGGGCAACTTCACCTACATCGACTCCGACGGCGGGAGAAACACCAGCCAGAACATCCTCGACCCGGAACAGAACGGCGCAGCCGGCGACGACAACCTGCCGCTGGAGGGCATGTCGCGGACCAGCTACAACGCCGCGCTGCTGTACGAAAAATACGGCATCTCGGCGCGTCTGGCCTACAACTGGCGCGAAGAGTACCTGCTCACGACCTCGGCGGCCAATGTGAACGCTCCGGTCTGGGCCAGCGACTATGGTCAGCTGGACGGCTCGATCTTCTACAGCCTGACGCCGGACCTGAAGATCGGCGTGCAGTCGACGAACATCCTGAACGAGCGGACCGTGTTGAAGGTCGGCAGCGAAACCCGCAAGCCGCCCTACAACTGGGTGGACACCGATCGGCGCATCGCCGTTGTGTTGCGCGCCGCCTTCTGATCCTGCAGCGGGATCGGTACGGGGCGTCGGTTCGCCGGCGCCCCATCCCTTTTTACGCTATCGACGTTGGGAGGCGCCGATGGGGTTGCTCTCGAAACGCCTGAAAACCGTTCTGGCCGCCGGCGCCCTGACGGCGCTGATCGCGGCGCCGGCCCTGGCGCGCGAGCCCATTCCGCAGCTTGTCTCTCGCGACGGCCGCCACGCCCTGATGGTGGACGGCGCACCGTTCGTTATGCTGGGCGCCCAGGTCAACAACTCGACCAACTATCCGGCGCCGCTGGCCGAGGCCTGGCCGGCGATCCGTTACGTCGGCGCCAATACGGTGCAGGTTCCCATCGCCTGGGAGCAGATCGAGCCGGAGGAGGGGCGTTTCGACTTCTCCTTCGTCGACCATCTGGTCCAGGAGGCGCGGCGCAACGAGGTTCGGCTGGTCATCCTGTGGTTCGCCACCTGGAAGAACACCTCGCCCAAATACGCCCCGGCCTGGGTCAAGCTGAACCCGGCGCGCTTTCCGCACCTGATCCAAGCGGACGGGACGGAATCCTACGCCATGTCGCCCTATGGGGCCGAGACGAAAGCCGCCGACGCGCGCGCCTTCGCCGCCCTGATGCGCCACATCCGCCGGATCGACGAGCGCGAACGCACCGTCATCATGGTCCAGCCCGAGAACGAGGTCGGCACCTACGGCTCGGTGCGCGATCATTCGGCCGCCGCCCAGGCCGCCTTCGACGGGCTGGTTCCGGCCGCGCTTCTGGAACGCCTGGGCAAGCCGCCTGGAAGCTGGCGCCAGGTCTTCGGCGAGGAGGCGGACGAGTTTTTCCACGCCTGGTCGATCGCCGCCTACGTCAACACGGTCGCCGAGGCGGGCAAGCGCGAATACCCGCTGCCGATGTACGTCAACGCGGCGCTGCCCGACCCGCACGAACGCACATCCCCGACCAGCTACGCCTCGGGGGGGGCGGTCTGGCCGGTGTTCGACGTCTGGAAGGCGGCGGCGCCGTCCATCGAGATGCTGAGCCCGGACATCTACAATCGGGACTCCCGCACCTATGAGGGGCATCTGGACCGCTACGCCCGTTCCGACAACGCCCTGTTCGTGGCCGAAACCGGCAATGACGTCCCCTACGCCCGCTATCTGTTCTCGGTGCTGGGACGCGGCGGGATCGGCTGGTCGCCGTTCGGGATCGACTACACCGGCTACGCCAACTATCCGCTGGGGGCCAAGGCGGTGGACGAGGCGGCGCTGACGCCGTTCCGCGACGCCTATCGCCTGATCGCGCCGTGGCAGCGCGTCTGGGCCCGCCTGGCGTTCGAGGGCAAGGTGCGGGGCGTGTCGGAACCGGACGACCGTTCGACCCAGACGCTGGAGATGGGCGACTGGACCATCTCGGTCGCCTATCGCCGCTGGCAGTTCGGCCAGCCCGACTGGACCTGGCTGGGGCCGCTGGACGAGGTTCCGGGCACGGAAATCCCCAACGGCGGCGCCCTGGTCGCCGAGATCGAGCCCGGCCAGTTCATCGTCGCGGCTCAGCACGCCCGCGTCGAGTTCATGCCCCGCGAGGGGACCGGCCGCCGCATGGTCGTGCGCTACGAGGAAGGCCGTTTCGACGAGGCCGGAAACTGGGTCTTCGAGCGCATCTGGAACGGCGACCAGACCGACTACGGACTGAACTTCACCGACCGCCCGCGCCTGCTGCGCGTGGTCACCGCGACCTATTGATTTCTCGACGAAAGCGAGCGCCCACATGACCCTCACTCTCGCCCGCCGCCTGTTCCTGGCCGCCGCGGCCTCGGCTTCCCTGACCGCGACCCTGATGGGGGCGACCTCGGCGGCCGCGCTGCAGCAGGCCGTCTTCGAACGTATCCCCTCGGGCGTGATCGTGACACCGGAACAGGGCGCCGCCCGCCGCGTGCGGCTGGAGGTCTATGGTCCCGAGACCATCCGCGTCACCGCCGTCCCGGGTGCGGACTTCACCCTGCCGCAAAGCCTTCAGGTGGTGGCCCAGCCGTCCACGATCACGCCGTTCGACGTCCAGACGCTGGACGGCAGGCTGGTCCTGAAGACCGCCGAAGCCAGCGCCGAGGTCTCGCTGGAGACCGGCGCGGTGCGCTTCCTTGACGAGGACGGCAAGGAGGTCGTCGCCGAACGCCCCGGCAGCCGCGAACTGAGTCCCGTTACGGTCGAGGACCAGAACGGGCCGCACCGCTTCCTGGCGACGCGCCAGGTCTGGGAAAGCCCGGCCGACGAGGCCTTCTACGGGCTGGGCCAGCATCAGCAGGGGGTGATGAATTACAAGGGGCACGACGTGACCCTGGCCCAGCACAACATGGACGTGGGCGTGCCCTTCGTCGTCTCCAGCCGGAACTACGGGGTGCTGTGGGACAGCAACGCCATCACCCGCTTCGGCGATCCGCGCCCCTACGGCATGCTGTCCGATCGCCTGATCGTGCGCGATTCCGGCGGCGCCTTCGGCGGCCTGACGGCCAGCTATTACCAAGACGGCGAACTGAAGTTCCAGCGGCCGGAGAGCGAGGTGAACTACGAGTTCATCCGCGATCAGCAGCGCTGGCCCGTCGGTTTCAAGTCGCAGCCCGGCACCCCGGTTCAGACCGGCGACATGGGGAAGTCCGGACAGGCGGGCGTCAATGTCGTCTGGGACGGAACGATCGAAAGCCCGACGGCGGGCCTGCACAAGTTCCGCCTCTATTCGTCGGGCTATGTGAAGGTCACGATCGACGGCGAGGTGGTCGAGCAGAACTGGCGCCAGAACTGGAATCCGTGGGACCACGAGTTCCAGGTCGATTTGCCCGCCGACAAGCCGGTCGCCATCAAGATCGAATGGACGCCGGAAGACGGCTACATCGCCCTGCGCCACATGGACCCGCTGCCCGCCGCCGACCAGGGCGCGCTGAGCCTGGCGTCCGAGGTCGGCCGCGCCATCGACTACTACTATGTCGGCGGCGACGATCTGGACGAGGTGATCGCCAACTATCGCGGCCTGACCGGCAAGTCGGTGATGCTGCCGCGCTGGGCCTACGGCTTCTGGCAGAGCCGGCAGCGCTACAACACCCAGGACGAGGTGGTCGGCGTGATGCGTCGCTATCGCGAGCTGGGCCTGCCGATCGACAACATCGTGCAGGACTGGTTCTACTGGCCCGAGAACGCCTGGGGCAGCCACGACTTCGACCCCGCCCGCTATCCGAACCCGACACAGATGGTGAAGGACGTTCACGACATGAACGGCAACATCATCATCTCGGTCTGGCCGAAATTCTATCCGACCACCGACCACTACAAGGAACTGGACGCCATCGGCGGGATGTACACGCGCAACGTCGACGTCGGCGCGCGCGACTGGGTGGGACCGGGCTACGCCAACAGCTTCTACGACCCCTATCTGCCGGCGGCGCGCGAGCTGTACTGGAAGCAGATGTCCGACAGCTTCAAAGGCATGGACTTCGACGGCTGGTGGCTGGATTCGGTCGAGCCGGACATGCACTCCAACCTGGACATCCCCGAGCGGACCCTGCGAATGGGGCCGACGGCGGCCGGTCCGGCGGCTGAGTATTTCAACTCCTATCCGCTGGTGAACGCCGAGAACGTCTATCGCCATTTCCGCGAGGAGAAGGGCGACGAGCGGACCTACATCCTGACCCGTTCGGCCTGGGGCGGCCTGCAACGCACCGGCTCGACCCTGTGGTCGGGCGACGTGGTCGCGCGCTGGGACAATCTGCGCGACCAGATCTCGGCCGGCGTCAACGCGGGCTTCTCCGGCATCGCCAACTGGACCCACGACATCGGCGGCTTCTCGGTCGAGAGCCGGTATTCCAACCCCGAGGGCATGAAGCCCGAGGACAAGGCGGAGTGGGACGAGCTTCAGCTGCGCTGGTTCCAGTTCGGCGCCTGGTCGCCGATCTTCCGGTCGCACGGCGAGTTCCCGCTGCGCGAGGTCTATAATCTGGCCGAGCCGGGCACGGACTATTACGCCGCCTACGCCGCGCAGATGAAGACGCGCTATCGGCTGTTGCCCTACATCTACACCCTGGCGGGCGACACCTGGCGCAAGGACGGCGCCATCATGCGCGGCCTGGCGATGGATTTCCCGGGCGATGCGAACGTCCGCGACATCGCCGACCAATATATGTTCGGCTCCAGCCTGCTGGTCGCGCCCGTGACCGAATACCGGGCGCGTGAACGCAGCGTGTATTTCCCGGCGGGAACGGCGTGGTACGACATCCAGACCGGCCAGAAATACCAGGGCGGACGGTCCGCCACGGTCGCGGCGCCGCTGGACAAGATCCCGGTCTATGCGCGCGCGGGCGCCATCCTGCCGACCGGGCCGGAGGTGCAATATACCTCCGAGAAGCTGGACGGGCCGATCACCCTGACCGTCTATACCGGGGCTGACGGGGCCTTCACCCTGTATGACGACGCGGGCACGACCTACGGCTACGAGCGGGGCGAGTTCGCCACCATTCCGCTGAGCTGGAACGACCGGGCGCGCACCCTGATGATCGGCGCGAGGCAGGGGACCTATCCGGGCATGGCGGCCGAGCGGACGATCAACGTCCGCTTCGTCTCCGGTCCCAGCCGCAACGCCGAGAACTGGGACCAGGGCGTGGTCCGCACGGTCCGCTATTCGGGCCAGGAAGTCTCGGTCCGTCGTTGACCGTCAGCGCCCGCTCCGGTTCGCCGGGGCGGGCGAGCCGTTTCGAGAGAACCGTCATGCGTCACCTGCTGCTCGCCGCCGTCTCCCTGACCAGCCTGTTCGCCGGGCCGGTGCTGGCCCAGCCATCGGCCTTGCTGGACCCGATGTTCCAGGATCACGCCGTGCTGCAAAGGGAGCGGGCGGTTCCGGTGTGGGGCAGGGCGACGCCGGGGCAGACGGTCACGGTCGCCCTGGGGGCGAACACCGCCCAGGCCGTCGCGGATGCGCAGGGACGCTGGCGCGCCGACCTGCCCGCGCTGACGGCGGGCGGCCCCTATGTGCTGGAGGCGCGTTCGGGCGGCGTGACGCAGAGCGTGTCGGACGTCATGGTCGGCGACGTCTGGCTGTGCTCGGGCCAGTCGAACATGGAGTTCGAGGTCCGCAAGGTCGCCAATACGGAAACCGAGGTCGCGGCGGCGAACGACCCGAACCTGCGGCTGTTTCTGGTCGCGCGATCCAGCCTGCCGGCGCCGTCCGACGATCCCGGAACGGTGGGCCGTTGGGCGCCGACGACGCCCGCCTCGGTGCGCGACTTCTCGGCCGCCTGCTACTTCATGGGGCGCGATCTGCGCCGCGCCGAGGACCTGCCGGTCGGCCTGATCTCGGCCTCCTGGGGCGGGTCGGTCATCGAGGACTGGCTGACGCGCCCGACGCTGGCCGCCAACGAACCCTATCGTCAGGGGCTGGACGCCCTGGCCGCCTACGCCCGCTCTCCCGAAGATGGCGAGGCCGCATGGAAGACGGTGACGACGAACTGGTGGGCGGCGCACGACCCGGGCACGCAGCGGGGTTGGAACCGCCCGGAGCTGAACGACGCCGACTGGGCGCCCATACCTTCGGAAGGCTTCTGGGAAGCGACCGTGCCGGGGCTGGAGACGTTCGACGGCATCGTCTGGCTGCGCGCCGAAGTCACCTTGAGCGCCGCCCAGGCGCGCCAGGCGGCGACGATCAATCTGGGCCCCGTCGACGACGCCGACGCCACCTGGGTCAACGGCCGTTTCGTCGGCGGACAGCAGGGCTGGGACACGCCCCGCACCTATGCGATCCCGGCGGGGACGCTGAAGGCCGGACGCAATGTGATGGCCGTGGGCGTTCTGGACACCAATGGCGGGGGCGGGGCCTGGGGGCCGGCGTCGGACAAGGCGATCCGCTTCGCCGACGGGTCTTCGGTTCAGCTGACGGGGTGGAAGCACAAGGTCGCCGCGCCTTTGACCGACCTGCCCAATCCGCCGCGCACGCCCTGGATCGGCGGCAGCGGCCTGACTACCCTCTACAACGGCATGATCGACCCGCTGGGGCCTTACGGGCTGAAGGGGATGGCGTGGTATCAGGGTGAGTCCAACGTCGGCGACCCGGCCGGCTATCGTCGCCTGCTGGCGGACCTGTTCGCCGACTGGCGCGCGCGGTTCGAGAACCCCGAGATGCGGATGCTGGTGGTGCAACTGGCCAATTTCGGCCCGATGACCGCAGGGCCGAGCGACTCGGCTTGGGCGGCGTTGCGCGAAAGCCAGCGGGTCGTGACAAACGCCGATCCCCTGGCCGGCCTGGCCGTCGCCATCGACATCGGCGACCGCTACGACATCCACCCCACCAACAAGCAGGAGGTCGGGCGGCGGCTGGCGCTGGAGGCCCTGCGTCTCGATGGGCGGGTAGAGCCCGTGTCGCCCCAGCCGCAGACCGCACGCCGTTCCGCCGAGGGGGTGCGCATCCGTTACGCCGCGCCGCTGACCGCCTATGGCGCGGGCGGTCCGGTCGGGTTCGAACTGTGCGGAGCCGAGGGCGCGTGCCGCTTCGTGGAGGCCCGACTGGACGGCGTGGACGTCGTCCTGGCCGGCGCCCGGCCCGAGGACGTCAAGGCTCGCTTCTGCTGGGCCGACAGCCCGGTCTGCAACCTCTACGGCCCCGCCGGCCTGCCCGCGGTTCCGTTCGAGATGACGGTGGACTGACGGACGGGGCGGATCAGGTCAGGCCCGATCCGCTGAGCCGCACTGCGGGAGCCGTCGCGACCGGGCGGTTGTCCGGCAGGTCGATGATGAGGGCCTGATCGGTCTGGACGAAGGGCAGGGCGTCGCCGCCCAGCAGTTCCGCCTTCTCGACCCGTGCCGCCAAACCGGCCGCCAGCGACCGGACGACCATCCGGCGGTCCTGCGGCCAGTCCAGGGCGAAGGCGTAAAGGGCGTCTCCCTTGACCGTGAAGCGGATGTCCTGGCCGGTCCAGGGGCGGGCGGCGCCTTCGCCGTGCATGCCGGCCTGCACCTCGGTCGGCCCCTCGCCATAGAGGCGCCAGGGCCGGGTGTCGAAGATCGCCTCGCCGTTCACCCGCATCCAGGCGGCGATGTCGACCAGGATCTTGCGCTCATCGCTGTCGATGGAGCCGTCGCCGCGCTGGGGGATGTTCAGCAGAAGATTGCCGTTCTTGGACACCACATCGACCAATCGCTGCACGACGCCGTGGGCCGGCACGTAGGCGTGGTTGGTGAAGCGGGCGCGGTTGTAGTGCCAGTCGCCGATGCAGGTGTCGGTCTGCCACGGCTCTAGGCGCAGGGCGTCGGAGAAGCCGCGTTCGACGGTTTCGGTGATGCCCTTGCGTTGTTCCGGCTCGAGCCGCTTGCCGTTCACGACCGGCAGTTCGCCGCGCCACTCAAGCGAGGCGTTGTAGTATTCCGCCGTGGCCTCCAGCCCATCGCGGCCCAGCGGCAGGCCGTAGTTGTCGAAATAGACCATGTCCGGTCGGTACTTCGTGATCAGGTCGCGCTGGCGCAGCACCCAGGAGCGGGTGAAGGCGGGGTTGTTTGGCGGCGGCGTTTCGATCCACTGACCGTCGCGCGCGTCATGCCAGGCGTTCATGGCGGCGATGGAGTCGATCCCGTCCGGCGGAGCGAAGCTGGGTCCGGTATAGAGTTCCTGCGGGTCCAGGCCTTCCCACCACTTGCCGGCGCCGTCGGCCTTGGTCAGGCGCGCAGCGTCGTAGCGGACGCCCTTCAGCGGCCCCTCTGCGTCATAGCCATAGGCCGTCTGCCACCAGTGCCAGGCGTGGGCGGCGTGGTTGGACACGCCGAACCGCAGACCGCGCGCCCGGACCGCCTTCTCCCAGGTTCCGACGATGTCGCGGCGCGGGCCGACGCGCATCACGTTCCAGGCGTGGTGGACGCTGTCGAACAGGTCGAGGTTGTCGTGATGGTTGGCCATCGAGACGATGTAGCGGGCGCCGGCGGCCTGATAGAGGTCCAGCAGGCCTTCCGGGTCCCACCGGTCCGCCTTCCACATGTCGATGAAGTCCATGAAGCCGAAGCGGCTGGGGTGGCCGTAAGTCGCGACGTGGTGATCGTAGAAGGGATTGCCCTGGATATACATCTGGCGGCCGTACCAGTCGCCGAACTCGGGCACGCATTGCGGCCCCCAGTGGGACCAGATGCCGAACTTCGCGTCGCGGAACCAGTCGGGCGTGCGATAGCCTGCGATCAGACTGTCCCAACTGGCGCGGAACGGGCCGCGCGTCGTCACGCCCGGCGCGGTCGCGCAGGCGCCCAGCAGGGAGGCGGAGGCGCCGGCCCCCAGAAGTCCGCGTCGGGAAAGGCTCATTGCGGTTCCCCATAGACCACGCCGCGACCGTCGGTGGCCACATAGACCCGGCCGAACACGCGGGGGTCGCCCGCGATGGCGCGAAAGCGGCGACCGTACTCGTGCCCGGGATCATTGATCCGCATCCACGACCGCCCCCGGTCGTCGGATCGGAAGACGCCGCGCACGTCGCCCTGCGTGCCGATGGCGAACAGCGCGGGATGGGCCGCACCGGCGGGCGGCTTGCCGAAGTCCAGCATTTCGACGTTCAGACCGCCGTCGATCCGCGCGAAGTTCTGGCCGCCGTCGGCGCTGTGGAACAGGCCGGCTCGGGAGACGAACCACAGGTCGCCGTCGTGACCGGGCGTCGCCTTCAGCGGAAAGGCGACCTCGCGCCAGGTGGGGCGGTCGTTGGCCAGCGTCGAAGGCAGGCCCCGGCTGGGCACGGGGGCGAAGCTTCGGGCCCCGTCCACGCTGACGAACCAGTCGCCGGTGTGGAAGTCCACGGCGTAGAACAACTGTCCGTCCTTGCGGTCCGCGACCGGGCGCAGCAGCGGCGGCAGGCCGATGCACGGGGTCCAGCTTCGTCCCCGGTCGGCCGACCAGACGACCTGGGGCGTCGCCAGAACGAAGGCCGCGCCATCCGCCGACACCAGGATCGGCGCGTCGCGATACAGGTCCATGCGCGGGTTGTCGGGCGAGACCGCATCGCCGCCCGAGGCCGGGCGCGGGCGGCCCAGCGGCTTCCAGCTTAGCCCCGCGTCGTCGGACCAGGCCAGGGTCGATCCGTCATGGCCCTCCGACCCGACGCCCTCGTGCGGGGTTCCGCTGCGGACCACGACGGTTGGGGCGGCGCCGGCGTAGTCGATCTGATTGGTGTTGGCGAAGACGGGGGTGGTGAACTGCAGATCGGGGGATCGGATCCAGATCCTCGTGCGCGAAGCCGGAGATGTCGCCGAACCCGGTCAGCAGCCGGGGGCCGACCGGCGGACTGACCAGGGTGATGACGGCGGTCTGCTCGATTCCCTCGACCCAGGGCGTCCAGTGCGTCGGCGCGTCTCTGTCGGCGGCCGACAGGTCGCGGGTCTCGTAGATGGTGGCGCCGGTCGCATAGACCAGTCGGTCGGAATCGAACGGGTCCAGCGCCAGGGCGGCCATCCACCAGCCGAAGTCGGGCTTGTCGTTGCCCCAGTTCAGATAGGGGGTGGCGCTGACGTCCGTCTCGGCCTGTTCGCGCAGGCTGGTCCAGGTCCGGCCGTCGTCGGTGGTGCGCCAGAGGGTGTCGCCGGGCCGCCAGCGGTTCAGCGTCGAGACCGTCAGGGTTCCCGGCTGCCGGTGATCGACCGCCACGCCCATGAAGCCGCCGGACGGGCGGGGCGGGGTGATATCGGTCCAGCTGTCCGTGTCCAGGTCCAGGCGGAAGACGGCGCCGTCCGTCACGCCGTTGGGGCCGATCCCCAGGGTGCAGGTCAGATAGAGGACGCCGCGCGCATCCACCTCCGCCTTGGCCGCAGACAACTCCGGGCGGGGGCCGCCAGGAACGGCCCGCCAGCTGCGCCCCGCGTCGTCGGAGCGATAGAGGGCGTGGTCGTGCGGATCGGCGACCGCGACCAGGATCGTCCGCGTTGGTCGGCCGGGCACGTCCTGGCGGGGATCGAAGACGACGAAGCTCAGGCCGCCGTGGGTCTCGCGTCCGGTCGGCAGGCCCAGGCCGGGCAGGGGGAAGCTGTCGACCTTCCTCCAACTCGCGCCCCCGTCGGTGGAGCGCTGCAGGCCGTCATGGCGCGAGCCGAAATAGAGGATGCGGTTGTCGTTGGGGTCGATCGCCAGCCGCTCGCCCAGTCCCCGGCCGTCCTCGTTGCCGCCCATGCGGAACGGAACCTCGACGCGGCTCCAGGTGCGGCCCCGGTCGTTGGAGCGCAGCATGGCGCCGGGATCGTTGCGACTGACGCCGACGGCCGCATGAACCACATTGGAATCCAGGGGATCGGCGGCGATGCTCTCAACCCCGAAATCGCCCGAGCGGGGGCTGTCGTCCATCAGCGGCTCCCACCGCCCGGTCGCGGCGTCGAAGCGATAGGCGCCGCCCATGTCGGAGCGGGCGTAGGCCAGGCCCCGTTCGACGCGGCTGAAGACGATGCCGGGAATGAAGCCGCCGGCGCCGACCTTCACATTGCGCCAGACATAGGGTTGCGGCCTTGTGTCGCTCGCCCGCGCCGCGCCGGATGCGGCTGCGGTCAGCGCCAGGCTCCATCCGGCCAAGGCGCGGCGTGTCGGGTCTGCCATCCCTTCGTCTCCCTGTCGGCGCCGCTTATTGTGATAGCGCTACCATTTTCAGTTGACAGCATTGTCATGGGTGGATCAAGTTGCCTCTGTAAAAATCAGATGGCGAACAACGCCGTCGCGGGAGGGAGCCGATCGGTTCTCTGGAATTCTGGGCGTCTCTCGCGGCCGCGCTGTCGTGTCCGGTTGTTACGTGACCCTGAGCAAACTCGACGCGGCCTGTGCGCCGCGTCGGTCTTTTGACTTTCAGCCTGGACGCGACGCCATGATCACTCGCCTTTCGAACATTCGCCGGGCCTCGGCGTCGGCCCTGGCCTTGGGTGTCACGATCGGAGGCGGAGCCTGCGCCACCGCTCCCGCGCCGCGCGACGCGGCGCCCGTCTCTGCGGTTTCGCCGTCGTCTTCGGTTGTGACGGAGGAGGCTCGGGCGCATCCGGGGGTCTGGCCGCGCGCGGCGTCTCCGGCGGCGATGACGGATGCGGCGACGGAGGCGTTCGTGACGGCCTTGATGGGTCGGATGACACTGGAGGAGAAGGTCGGGCAGACGATCCAGGCGGACATCGGCTCGATCACGCCGGAGGACCTGCTGACCTATCCGCTGGGGTCGATCCTGGCGGGCGGCAGTTCGGCGCCGGGCGGGGACGACCGGGCGGGGGCGCAGGCATGGGTGGATCTGGCGCGGGCGTTCCGCGCGGCGGCGGCTGAGCGGCCGGGGACGAAGATCCCGCTGATCTACGGCATCGACGCGGTGCACGGTCACAACAACATCGTGGGCGCGACGCTGTTTCCGCACAACATCGGCCTGGGCGCGGCGCGCGACCCGGACCTGATCCGGCGCATCGGCGAGGCCACGGCGCTGGAGGTGGCGGTGACCGGCGCCGACTGGACCTTCGGGCCGACGCTGGCTGTGCCGCGCGACGATCGCTGGGGCCGGACCTACGAGGGCTATGGCGAGACGCCGGAGATCGCGCGCAGCTACGCCGGTCCGATGACGCTGGGGCTGCAGGGGACGCTGTCGGCGGATCATCCGTTGGGAGCCGGCCATATCGCGGGATCGGCCAAGCACTTCCTGGCCGACGGCGGCACCACGGGGGGCAAGGACCAGGGCGACTTCGCCGGGACCGAGCGCGAGCTGATCGACGTGCACCTGTCGGGCTATCCGCAGGCGATCGACGCGGGCGTGCTGTCCATCATGGCCAGCTTCTCCAGCTGGAACGGGGTCAAGCACTCGGGCAACGAGACGATCCTGACGGACGTGCTGCGCGGGCCGCTGGGCTTCGACGGCTTCGTGGTGTCGGACTGGAACGCGCATGGCCAGCTGCCGGGTTGCTCCAACGAGAGCTGCGCCCTGGCCTTCAACGCCGGCATCGACATGTTCATGGCCCCCGACAGCTGGAAGCCGCTGTACGAGAACACCCTGGCCCAGGTCCGCTCGGGCGAGATCCCGATGGCGCGTCTGGACGAGGCGGTGCGGCGCATCCTGCGGGTCAAGGTCAAGACGGGCCTGTTCAACGACGCCCGTCCGGTCGAGGGCCATGTCGATGAACTGGGCTCGCCGGCGCACCGGGCCCTGGCGCGCGAGGCGGTGAGGAAGTCGCTGGTGCTGCTGAAGAACGAGGGGGTGCTGCCGATCCGGTCGAACGCGCGGGTTCTGGTGGCCGGGACCGCGGCGGACGACATCGGCCAGGCCTCGGGCGGCTGGACGCTGACGTGGCAGGGGACGGGCAACAGGAACGCCGACTTCCCCAACAGCCAGTCGATCTGGAGCGGGATCCGGGAGGCGGTGACGGCGGGCGGCGGCCAGGCGACCCTGAGCGCGGACGGATCGTTCGCCCAGAAGCCCGACGTGGCCATCGTGGTGTTCGGCGAGACGCCCTATGCCGAGTTCCAGGGCGACGTGGACACGCTGGACTTCGTGCCGACCGAACCGCTGGAGACTCTCAAGCGTCTGAAGGCGGCGGGGGTGCCCACCGTCGCGGTCTTCCTGTCGGGCCGGCCGATGTGGACCAATCCGGAGATCAATGCGTCGGACGCCTTCGTGGCGGCCTGGCTGCCGGGCACCGAGGGCGGCGGGGTCGCCGACGTCCTGGTGGGCGATGCGGCCGCAAAGCCGCGCCACGACTTCTCGGGGACGCTGTCGTTCAGCTGGCCCAAGGACGCCCGGGGCGAGCCGCTGAACGTGGGCCAGCCGGGCTATGACCCGCAGTTCGCCTATGGCTACGGCCTGAGCTACGCCCGGCCGGGGCGGGTCGGGACGCTGTCGGAGGAGAGCGGGGTGCAGGGCGCGACGGGCAGCATCGACCGCTACTTCGTGGACGGCCGGTTCGTCTCTCCGTGGGGCCTGGCGCTGCGCGACGCGGGCGGCGAGCGGCGGCTGGGGATGGAGACGTCCGGGACCAGCCCGCGCGGCGGGGTCGCGGCGCGTCCGGCGGACGGGTCGGCCCAGGAATCGGCGCGGTCGCTGACCTTCGCGGCAGGCGGGGGCGACGCCCTGGTCAGCGGCGGGGCGGTGGACCTGACGCGCCAGTCGAACGGCGAGATGGCGATCAGCTTCCGCTACCGGGTGGACGCCGCGCCGCAGGGGCCGGTGCGGCTGACGCTGGGCGCGGGATCGGTGGACGTCACCCGCCTCATGGCCGCGCGGCCCGTCGGCGAATGGGGAACGCTGAAGGTGCGCCTGTCCTGCCTGGCCGACCACGGCGCCGACATCGCCGCCGTCGACCAGCCCTGGGGCCTCTCAACCAACGCCCCCTTCGCCATCACCGTCGAAACCATCCGCCTAGCCTCAAACGAAGGCGACGCAATCTGCCCGAACCACTGACGGAGG
>NZ_DLMO01000123.1:385-15966 GCF_002479325.1 Brevundimonas sp. UBA7534 | reverse complement strand
CCGTCCAGCCTGCTGGCCGCCCTGTGCATCGCCGGCCTGCCCGCCGACCGGGTGCTGTTCGCCGGCTTCCTGCCGCCCAAGACCGCCGGCCGCCGCGCCGCGCTGGAAGAGGTGAAGCGCCAGCGTCAGACCCTGGTGTTCTTCGAGAGCGGGCCACGGCTGAAGGACAGTCTGGCCGACATGGCGGCTGTGCTGGGCCCGCGCCCGGCCGCCGTCGCCCGCGAGCTGACCAAGCTTTACGAGGAGTGTGTGCGCGGCCCCCTGGACCAGCTGGCCGACGATCCGCGGCTGGATGCGCCCAAGGGCGAGATCGTCGTCGTCGTCGGGCCGGGCGAGGCGGAGCAAGCATCGGAGGCCGAGGCCGACGCCGCTCTGGTCGAGGCCCTGGGCCGGCTGTCGACCGGCGATGCGGCCTCGGAAGTCGCCAAGGCGCTGGGGCTGAACCGCAAGGCCCTTTATCGCCGCGCCCTGGAACTGCAGGGGAAGTGACCGAGCGCCTGCCCCGCCCCGCGCCGATTCGCCGCCTCAAGGCGGCGCGGCGCCAGGCCCGGGGCGGGGCCGCCTTCCGCAGCGGCCATGCGGCCGAATGGATCGCGGCGGCCTGGCTGATGGCCAAGGGCTACCAGATCCTGGGCTTTCGGCTGAAGGGACGGGGTGGCGAGATCGACCTTCTGGCCCGTCGTGGGCGGGTGCTTGCGGTGGTCGAGGTGAAGCGGCGCGCCACGCTGGCCGCCGCCGTCCTGTCGCTGAAACCGGCGCAGTTCGAGCGGCTGCGGACGGCGGCCGAGGCCCTTCGCCGCAATCGCCCCGCGCTGCAACCGCTTGAATTGAGAATTGATATGGTGGCGCTGGCCCCCGGCCGCTTTCCGCGTCATCTTCGCGGGATCCAACGCGGCGGCTGAAAGGGAGCATCGAGAGCGGATGACCCGCGACGAGGCCGAGTCCATCCTGACGACCGCGGGAGAAGCCGGCGACGCGGACTTTCCCCTGCTCGAGGCCGCCATCGCCTGCGCCATCCACGACTACCCGTTCCGCGACCCGGAACCGGTGCGGACCCTGGCGCGCAACGCCTGCGATCGGCTGGCCGAGCGTATCGGCGGCGAAGGGCCCGACGACGCCCTGGCCGAAACCATGGCCGCCGATCTCCGGCTGAACGGCGACCTGCTGCATTACGACCATCCGTCGAACACCGACATCATCGACGTGGCGGAGCGGCGGCGCGGCCTGTCGGCGGCCCTGGCCGTCTTCTACCTCCACGCGGCCAAGGCGGCCGGGCTGAAGGCGGCGGGCGTGGACTTTCCGGGTCATTTCATGGTGCGGGTCGAAACGACCGAGGGGCCGGTGGCGCTCGATCCGTTCAGCCAGGGGCGGCTGGTGCTGCCCAGCGAACTGACCCGGCGCGCGCTCCGGGCGGGGCTGACACCGCACGTGGCGGATCGGCTGGACATACTGATGGCGCCGGTGACCGACCGGCAGTCGCTGATCCGGCTGCAGAACGTGCTGTTCAGCCGCGCCATCCGGTCCCAAGACTATGACGGCGCCGAACGCTCGGCCCTGCGCCGGGCCCTGCTGGACCCGGAGGACCACCGCCCCTGGCTGGACGTGGCCTCGGCGCGCGAGAAACAGGGCGCCCTGACCGGGGCGATGGAGGCCCTGTCGCGCGCGCGCGGCCTGGACGGCGCCGAGGAGGCCCGGCGCTCCACCACCTTCGAACGGGTCAGGATGCGGCTGAACTGATCTGCGCGGCGGCCGTCAGACGTCCAGGTCGACGGTGACCGGGGCGTGATCGCTGGGCCGCTCCCATTCTCGCACATCGTCGTGGATGCGGGCCGTGTCCTTCACCACCGCGGGCGTCAGTCCGGGCGAGGTCCAGATGTGGTCCAGGCGCAGTCCGCGGTTCGACTTCCTGAAATCGGCGGCGCGGTAGCTCCACCAACTGGCCAGCTTCTGCGGCTCGGGGAAGCGGTCGCGCAGGACATCGGCGAAACCGCCCGTATCTTGCAGCCGGTTCAGCGTCTCCACCTCGATCGGCGTGTGGCTGACGATCTTGGACATGTAGCGGTGGTTCCAGACGTCGTTCTCGCCCGGCGCGATGTTGAAGTCGCCGGCCAGGACCAGCGGCGCCTGGCGGTCGCGTTTCTCGATCTCGGCGGTCAGCCGCTCGTAGAAGTCCATCTTGTGATCGAACTTGGGGTTCAGGGCGCGATCGGGCACGTCGCCCCCGGCCGGGATGTAGAAGTTCTGGATGTCGACGCCGGCCACCCGCGCCGAGACGCAGCGGGCGTGGCCCATCTTGCACACCTCAAGCGTGGTGTTGTCGGCGATAGGCAGGCGGCTGGCGATCGCCACGCCGTGCCAGCCCTTCTGGCCCGCGACCCTGAGGTGCGGCAGGCCCATCTCCTCGAAGGCGGCGCGCGGAAACTGGTCGGTGGTGCATTTGATCTCCTGCAACAGCAGGACGTCGGGCGCGCGCTCCTGAACGAACCGCGCGACCTGGTCGATGCGCAGGCGGACGGAGTTGATGTTCCAGGTGGCGAGGCGAAGGGTCATGCCCTTGCGAATAGCAGGCCCGGCCGGGGATTCAGCCCCTAAAAAAAGCCCGGCCGCAAAGGGCCGGGCTCGGGAAGGTTTCGTCTCTCTCGCCGCCGGGAGGGGGATGACATCCGTGGCGGTCGGACGGCCGCCGCCGTCCTGTGCTTAAAGTGTCACGCCGTGGATAAAAGGTCAAATTATCATTTTTGACTATTGCCTGTGATTCTCCGGCCACGGATCGATAACGTCGATTCGTCAGTTGCGGCCCGGGCGACGGGTGGGATCGCGCAGCTGGAAAAGGCTGGCGGCCAGGCCCGAGGCCGGCTGCAGCGAGGTCAGCTGGGTCCGCGTCCGCGACCCTTGCGCGTCGGTGATGGTCCATTCGTGCAGTCGCATCGGGTTGCCGGCGAAGGCCAGCACGACCTGGCCGTCGTTGGGGCGGTTGGAGTCGCGCGCCACGATGGCGAAGGCGCCGGAGTCCATGCGCGTCACCCGGTCGATACGCACGCCCTGATCCAGGCGGACGTTGCGCGCCAGGAAGGTGGACAGCGGCGTGCGCCCCAGCGGGACCTGCTGGAAGTTGTTCAGGCGCGGGTCGTAGCGCTTCACATTGTAGCCGTCCGAAACGACCAGAAGGCCGGCAGGATCGGTGTATTCGAACCGCATCTTGCCCGGACGCTGCAGATAGAAGCGGCCCTGGCGACGCTGGCCGTTGGGGCCGGTCTCGACGAAGGTTCCCTGCGCCGAGGTCAGGCCCTGCAGATAGGCCTGGGCGCGCTGCACCACCTCGCGGTCGGCCGCCGACAGGTTCGACTGGGCCTGGGCCGGCGCGGCCAGGCCGCCCAGAACGGCGACGCCGCTCAGAATCCCGGCGCCCAGCAGAAGCTGGCGGCGCTGGAGGTCGGCGGGGGCGGGCGCGAGGGCGCGGACGCGTGCGGTCATGTCAGTCGTCTCCCGTTCGGGATGGTTGTCGATCCTGCCGTCTTGCCCGGTCGGCTTGGCGTCGGAATGACGCGAGCCTGACCATATTCCGGCGCTCCGATGAAGCCCTGTTCATCGAAATGCTGAAGCTTGGGAAGACAGCGGGGTGGAGAACGAGCCGGGGCGAGGAGGGTTGCGCGTGATTTTCACCCTCCCCGTTCCGGGGAGGGTGGCCGAGCGGAGCGAGGACGGGTGGGGGCGGCTCGGCTATGCATCGCTGATGTCCAAGCTTGGAGAAATGCGGCCTTGCCTTGCCGCCCTCACCCCGTCGCTGCGCGACGACCCTCCCCCGCGGGGGAGGGAGATGAGCTGTGCGATCACGCCATCGGCGGCGGGCCGGCGAGCACGTCGCGCTTGCCGGCGTGGTTGGCGGGGCTGACCACGCCTTCCTGCTCCATCCGCTCGATCAGGGTGGCGGCGCGGTTGTAGCCGATCTGCAGCCGACGCTGGACGTAGGAGGTCGAGGCCTTGCGGTCGCGCGTCACCACCGCCACGGCGCGGTCGTAGAGGTCGTCGCCGGACCCGCCGCCGCCCTCGTCGAAGCCGCCGTCCCCGTCGCCGTCCGGTTCGTCGGTGATGAGGTCCAGATAGTCGGGTTCGGCCTGGGCCTTCAGGTGTTTGCACACCTCCTCGACCTCGCGGTCCTCGACGAACGGGCCGTGCAGGCGGGTGATGCGGCCGCCGCCGGCCATGTAGAGCATGTCGCCCTGGCCCAGCAGCTGCTCGCCGCCCTGCTCGCCCAGGATGGTGCGGCTGTCGATCTTGGACGTGACCTGGAAGCTGATGCGGGTCGGGAAGTTGGCCTTGATGGTGCCGGTGATGACGTCGACCGACGGACGCTGCGTGGCCATGATCAGGTGGATGCCGGCGGCGCGGGCCATCTGGGCCAGACGCTGGACCGCGCCTTCCACGTCCTTGCCGGCGACCAGCATCAGGTCGGCCATCTCGTCCATCACCACCACCAGATACGGCATGGGCTCGGGACGGATCTTTTCGCTCTCGTAGACCGGGCGGCCCTGCTCGTCGAAGCCGGTCTGGACGGTGCGCTCGAAATGCTCGCCCTTCTCCTGCGCCTCGCGGGCGCGCTCGTTGTAGCTGGCGACGTTGCGCACGCCGAGCTTGGACATGCGGCGATAGCGGTCCTCCATCTCGCGCACCGTCCATTTCAGGGCGACGACCGCCTTCTTCGGATCGGTGACGACCGGCGCCAGCAGATGCGGAATGCCGTCATAGACCGACAGCTCCAGCATCTTTGGGTCGATCATGATGAAGCGGCATTCGGCCGGGCTGTGACGGTACAGGATCGACAGGATCATGGCGTTGACCCCGACCGACTTGCCCGAGCCGGTGGTGCCCGCGATCAGCAGGTGGGGCATCCGCGCCAGGTCGGCGACATAGGGTTCGCCGCCGATGGTCTCGCCCAGCGCCAAGGGCAGCAGATGGCCCTTCTTGTCATATTCCGGACTGGCCAGAAGGTCGCGCAGATAGACGGTCTCGCGCTTGGCGTTGGGCAGTTCGATGCCGATGGCGTTTCGCCCCTGGACCACCGAGATGCGGCAGGCGCGCGCCGACATGGACCGGGCGATGTCGTCGGCCAGGGCGACCACGCGGCCGTGCTTCACGCCGGGCGCTGGGACCAGCTCGTACAGGGTGACGACCGGGCCGGGGCGAATCTGGTCGATCACGCCGCGCACGCCGAACTCCTGCAGCACGCCCTCCAGCATCTTGGCGTTCTGTTTCAGGGACTCCTCGTCCACCGAGGCGACGCGCTGGTTCGGCTTGGCCAGCATGCCGAGCGGCGGCAGGTCGAAAGCGCCCTCGGGGCGCACGAAGTCGAAGGCCTGCTGGTCGACGTCCACGTCCTTTCGGGCCTTGGGCGCCTTGACCGCGGCGACGCGCGGTTCCTCGACGCGGGCGCGGGCGGACGGGGCGACGGGCGCAGGCGCGGCCTCCTCCTCCCAGGGGGGCAGATCGTCATAGGCGGTCTGCGCAGGGTCGGGCGCGACCGGGTCGGCTTCCGCCGGCGCGGCGACACGCGCCTCGGGCGCGGGCCGCGCCGCCTTTTCGCGAGCGGCCTTGGCGCGAGGGGCCTTGGCGGGTTGCGGCGGCGGCGCCCGCAGCGAACGGCCCCAGTTCAGGGCGTCCAGGAAATCGGCGGCCCTCAGGCCGATGGCGAATCCGGTCGCCCACAGCCCGGCGGCCAAAAAGACCAGACCGACGATGATCCGGGCGCCGGGAATCTTCAGGGCGCCCAGTCCCTGCGCGGCCAGGCCGGTCACGGCGTCGCCCCACAGGCCGCCCAGGCCCGCCGCCAGAGGCCAGGCCGCCGGCGCGGCCAGGGCCGCCAGAGCCGCCGACAGCGACAGCACCCCGCCCGTGGCGGCCAGGGCCTTCAGCGGCGTCGGCTTCAACCGCTGCTGCAGAACATCGCCGATCGCGCGCGCCAGGCCGAACGCGACCAGCAGCAGGGCGGCGGGCCAGGCCGCCAGCCCCAGCGACTGCATGAAAAGGTCGGCGAACAGGGCGCCGTTCGCGCCCAGCCAGTTGGTCGTCGGCAGGCTGGAGGCCGCGTTCAGGCTGGCGTCCGCCGGATTCCAGGACACCAGGGCGACCAGCAGCAGCGTCGCCAGCAAGGCCTGCAGCACGCCCCGGAACCGCACCACGAACGGCGCGTCCCACAGGATGCGGGCGCTGATCCAGGCCTGACGGCCGACGGCGAGAGCGGTGGACATGAGAAGGGCGGACCCTGCGGCGAAGAACGGTCCCGCCCTTGTCGCATCGACAGGGTTAAGGGGCTGTTTACCAGCGGAGCCGTGGACACTGGCTCTGGACGTTTGCGCCGGCCGGCGCGACAAGCCCTTCATGGCCGACACCGAACGCTACGACATCGTCATCGCCGGCGCGGGGCTGACCGGGGCGGCGTTCGCCCTGGCGGCGTCGCAGGCCGGGCTCAAGGTCGTGATGGTCGATCTCCAGCCGTTCGACGCCCAACTGGCGCCGACCTTCGACGGCCGCTCGACCGCCATCGCCTTTTCGACCTTCCGTATGCTGGAGGCCCTGGGGCTGGGCGACGACCTTCGCCCCCATGCCTGCCGCATGGACCACATCCTGGTCACGGACGGACGTCGGCCGGGCGCGGCCAGCCGGGCCGCCTCCCCCGCCTTCCTTCGCTTCGACGCCGAGGAGATCGGCGACCGCACGGGCGGCGAGCCGCTGGGCTATATGGTCGAGAACCGCCGCATCCGCGTGGCCCTGGCGAAGGCGGTGGAGACGGCGGGGCTTGGGGTCCGTGCGCCCGCCTCGGTCAAGACAGTCGAGACCGATCCGGGCAAGGCGACCGTCGTCCTGGCGGACGGCGCGCGACTGACCGCGCCGCTGGTGGTCGGGGCCGAGGGGCGCGGCTCCACCGTGCGCAAGGCCGCCGGCATCGACACCGTCGGCTGGGGCTACGGCCAGAGCGGGGTGGTCGCCACCGTCCGCCTGGGCCGCGATCACCGTAATGTCGCCCACGAATATTTCCTGCCGGGCGGCCCGTTCGCCATCCTGCCGCTGACCGACCAGCGCGCCAGCCTGGTGTGGACCGAGACCACCCGCCGGGCCGAGGCGTTGAAGACCGCCTCCGATCCCGCCTTCGACGCCCATCTGATGCGCCGGTTCGGGGAATTCCTCGATGGGGCGACGGTCGAGGGGCCGCGCTTCGTCTATCCGCTGTCGCTCAGCCTGGCCGAGCGCCTGACCGCGCCGCGCATCGCCCTGATCGGCGACGCCGCGCACGGGGTGCATCCTGTCGCGGGCCAGGGTTTGAACATGGGGCTGAAGGACGCCGCCGCCCTGGCCGAGGTGCTGGCGGAGGCCGCGCGCCTGGGCGAGGACATCGGCGCCGAGACGGTGCTGGAGCGCTACGCCCGCTGGCGCCGGTTCGACAATGCGGCCCTGGCGGCGGGATTCGACGCCTTTGTGCGCCTGTTCTCGAACGACATCGCCCCGATCCGGCTGGCGCGTGACCTGGGCATGGCGGCGGTCAACCGCATCGGCCCCTTGCGTCGGGCCTTCATGCACGAAGCCGGGGGCGCGACCGGCGATCTGCCCCGCCTGCTGCGCGGCGAGGCGGTCTGATCAGGGCTGGAGCCGATAGCCGCCTGCGTCGGTCAGCAACAGGCGCGCCTGGCCCGGCTCGGGCTCGATCTTCTGGCGCAGGCGATAGATGTGGGTTTCCAGCGTGTGGGTCGTGACCCCGGCGTGATAGCCCCACACCTCCGTCAGCAGCTCCTCGCGCGACACGGGCTTGGCCCCGGCGCGATAGAGATATTTCAGGATGTTGGTCTCCTTCTCGGTCAGCCGGATCTTCTTGCCCTTGGCGTCCATCAGCACCTTGGCCGCCGGGCGGAACTCGTACGGGCCGATGGAAAAGACGGCGTCCTCGGACTGTTCGTGGCTGCGCAGATGGGCGCGGATGCGCGCCAGCAGCACGGCGAAGCGGAAGGGCTTGGTGACGTAGTCGTTGGCCCCGGCGTCCAGCCCCAGGATGGCGTCCGCATCGGCCGACTGGGCCGTCAGCATGATGATCGGGGTCGACACCCCGTCCTTGCGCAGCAGGCGGCAGGCCTCGCGGCCGTCCATGTCCGGCAGGTCGACGTCCAGCAGGATCAGGTCGGCGCGAATCTCGCGGCCCATGCGCACGCCGTCGGTCGCGGTCGAGGCCTGCTGGGTCTTGAACTCCTCGTGCAGGTTCAACTGTTCGGCCAGCGCTTCGCGCAGGTCGTCGTCGTCGTCGATGATCAGGATGGTCTTGGGCGTGGGCATGGATCAGACAATGGCGAGGCTTGGCCCCCGCGCCAAGGCTTGGGGGCGTGAATTCACGTCGGGTTACGGCCTAGAGGGCGATTAGGGCCGATTTCGTTCCCCGAACAGCGCGGTTCCGACCCGCACATGGGTCGCGCCCAAGCCGATCGCGGCCTCATAGTCGCCGCTCATCCCCATCGACAGAACGCCCAGGCCGTTGCGTTCCGCGATCCGGGCCAGAAGGGCGAAATGGGGCTCTGGATCCTGATCGGCCGGCGGAATGCACATAAGTCCCTCGACCGCCAGACCATAGGTCCGCCGCGCCGCGCCGATCAGGGCGTCGGCCGCGTCGGGCAGGACGCCGGCCTTCTGCGGCTCGGCGCCCGTATTGACTTGGACCAGCAGGCGCGGCGTCCGGCCCAGCCTGTCCGACGCCTCGGCCAGGGCGCGCGCCATCCTTTCCCGGTCCAGCGTCTCGATCACGTCGAACAGGGCGACCGCGTCCGCCGCCTTGTTCGTCTGCAGCGGTCCGATCAGCCTCAGTTCGAGGTCCGGCAGGTTCGGACGTCGGTCGGTCCAGCGCATTAGCGCCTCCTGCACCCGGTTCTCGCCGAAGACGCGCTGCCCCGTCGCCAGGGCCGCGTCGATCGCTTCGGGCGGCTGGGTCTTGGATACCGCCGTCAGGGTGACGGCCTCTGGATCGCGCCCCGCCGCGCGGCAGGCCTGGGCGATGCGGCCGCGCACCAGGGCGAACCGTTCGGCGATGGACGCGGATGACGAAGCGGGGGAAGAAGCGGTCATGACCCTGCCGGACGGCTACAGCGATGAGGCGCGCGCGCTCTGGAACGCCGCCACGGCTCTAAACCGCCAGGCGGGCGCTGTCAGCCTGCCGCCGTTGCTGTTCTTCACGGATCCCGAGCGCACCCCCCGGCCGTGGGAGACGGCGGCCCGCCTGCCCGCCGGGGCCGGCGTGGTCTATCGCGCCTTCGGGCGCGACGATGCCGCAGAGACCGGCCGCCGCCTGCGCGAGGCGACGCGCCGCGCCGGGGTCCGGCTTCTGGTCGGCCTTGACCCGGCCCTGGCCGAGGCGGTCCAGGCCGACGGCCTGCACCTGCCCGAACGCGCGGCGGGCCAGGCGCAGGCGATGCGCGCGGTCCATCCCGACTGGCTGCTGACGGCCGCCTGGCACGGCGGCCCTGTCGCCGGCGAAGGACTGGACGCCCTGGTGCTGTCGCCGGTCTTTCCCGCCGGCGGAGCCTCGGCCGCCCGGCCGGCGCTGGGCGTGGAGGGCTTTCGCGGCCGGGTCGACGCTGCACGCCGGCCCGTCTATGCGCTGGGCGGAATCACGGTCGGCAATGCAGGGGCGCTGGTCGCGTCAGGCGCCTGCGGTCTGGCGGCGGTTTCGGCGATCCAGGCGGCCTTTCAGGCCCCGGCCTGATCAGAACTTGAAGATGGTTTCCAGACGCACGCGCGGCTGGGCGCGGCCGTTGGTTTCCGGCGCGCGAGCCGGATCGGCCTCGGGCGAGGCCACGGCGGCGGCGGCGCCGACGCGCAGGCGATCGTTCAGCCGATAATAGGCGCCGGCCTCGACATCGCCCCAGTCGGTTTCGCGACCGACAGGCTGGTTCAGGTTGAAATCAAGGCCCCAGCGGCCGTTGTCGTTCAGGCGCAGACCCCGACGCTGCTGGGCGGGGGCGTTGCGCTGGGCCTGCTGGGCTTCGGTCAGCGACACCGAAGGCGTGCGCGACTGCGCCGCAGCGGAACCCGCGGCGGCCGTGACCGAAATCACGGCGGCGACAGCGATGAAAGCGCCAAGACGCATTTCCAACCCTTCAGGCGCGCCCGACGACGCACCGACAAATCCTGAACCGGCCTTATACGACCGTGAACCCCGCGATTAGACATCAGAGGCCCGCCCGGTCAACGCAACGTCGTCCGCATAACCCGGTTCCCCGTCATTGTTGCAGTGCGATGTGGCGCGAGCGTCACGGGAATCGGACCACGGCGAGGCGTTTGGGCTTCGATCTGACGCCGACGGGCGCGGGCGCGCCGCGCGCTTCGCCTTGTCATCGCCCCTTTTCACCGTGTTATAGAGCCCTGCTCCCGCGCGGAGCCGCGCGCGTGCGGGGCAGACCCCCGCACGGTCCTTATGGTTACGGAGACTATCCTTGATGCGCCTCAACACGGCCCTGGTTCGCGGCGTCGCCGTCGCCCTCCTGTCCGGCGTGGCCCTGTCGGCCTGCTCCAGCATCCCCTTCGTCGGCGGCAAGGACCGCAAGACCCAGCGCGTCGACGTGCAACAGGGCATCGGGGTGAACGGCTATCTGTGGCGCGCCTCGCTGGACACGCTCAGCTTCATGCCGCTGGCCAACGCCGATCCCTGGGGCGGCGTCATCAACTATGACTGGTACATCAATCCCCAGACGCCGAACGAGCGCTTCAAGGCGACCGTCTTCATCCTGGACACCCGCCTGCGCGCCGATGCGCTGAACGTCACGGTGACCAAGGAAGTGAAGGGCGCCGACGGCCAGTGGACCGGGGCCCCGGTCGCCGCCCAGACCGAAGCGGACCTGGAGAATGCGATCCTGACCCGCGCGCGGCAGTTGAACCTCGCCAACGCGGGCTGACGTCCGCGCCGGCGTTCCCTTTGGCGCTACCGCCCCTTGGGCTGCTTTAGCGCCATTGTTTCCGCGCTATCGCCCTTGGGCTGCTTGAGCGCCTAGCGCCCGTTTCGCGACGCGACGCAAAATTTCTTGGGCGCTGTCGTCCTTCGGGCTAGTTGAGCCGGAGGGCGGCAGCGCCCTTTTCGATTTCAGGACGACCGTGGCCCGCTACGAACCCAAGACCGCCGAACCCCGCCAGCAGGCCCGCTGGGCCCAGGCCGACGCCTTCGTCACGAGGGACACCGGACGGCCGAAGTACTATGTGCTTGAAATGTTTCCCTATCCTTCGGGAAACATCCACATGGGCCATGCCCGCAATTATGTGATGGGCGACGTGGTGGCGCGGTCAAAGCGCGCCCAGGGCTTCGACGTTCTGCACCCGATGGGCTGGGACGCCTTCGGCATGCCGGCCGAGAACGCGGCCATGGAGCGCGGCATCCACCCCAAGGGCTGGACCTATTCCAACATCGCCGCCATGCGCGAGCAGCTGAAGCTCTTGGGGCTGTCGCTGGACTGGTCGCGCGAGTTCGCCACCTGCGACCCGGAATACTACGGCAAGCAGCAGGCCTGGTTCCTGGAGCTGTATCGGCGCGGCCTGGTCTATCGCAAGGACGGCGTCGTCAACTGGGACCCGGTCGACAACACCGTCCTGGCCAACGAGCAGGTCATCGACGGGCGCGGCTGGCGCTCGGGCGCGGTGGTGGAGAAGCGCAAGCTGAACCAGTGGTTCCTGCGCATCACCGACTATGCCGACGACCTGATCGACGGGCTGAAGACGCTGGACCGCTGGCCCGAGAAGGTCCGGCTGATGCAAGAGAACTGGATCGGCCGCTCCAAGGGCCTGCAGATGACCTGGGCCTTCGCCGGACCCGCGCCCGAAGGGTTCGACGCCGGGGTCGAGATCTACACCACCCGCCCCGACACACTGTTCGGCGCCAGCTTCCTGGGCCTGGCCCCCGATCACCCCCTGTCGAAACAACTGGCCGAAGCCGATCCGCGCGTCGCCGAGTTCGTCGCCAGATGCCGCGAGGGCGGCACCTCCCAGGCCGACATCGAACAGGCCGAGAAAATCGGTTGGGACACCGGGCTGAAGGTCCTCCACCCCTTCACCGGCGCCGAGGTTCCGGTCTGGATCGCCAACTTCATCCTGTCGGAGTACGGCACGGGCGCCATCTTCGCCTGCCCGGCGCACGACCAGCGCGACCTGGATTTCGCCCGCAAGTACGACTTGCCGGTCATCCCCGTGGTGCGCCCCGAGGGCGCCGGCGACGACTTCGCCGTGGCCGACGAGGCCTATGTCGGTCCGGGGACGATCTTCCATTCCGACTTCCTCGACGGGCTGGACATCGAGGCCGCCAAGGCCGAGGCGGTGCGTCGCGTCGAGGCGGCCGGAACCGGCCAGGGCGCGACCATCTATCGCCTGCGCGACTGGGGCGTGTCGCGTCAGCGCTACTGGGGCTGCCCCATTCCGATCATCCACTGCCCGGCCTGCGGCCCGGTGGAGGTTCCGGCCGATCAGCTGCCGGTCGAACTGCCCGAGGACGTCACCTTCGATATTCCCGGCAATCCGCTGGATCGGCATCCGACGTGGAAGCACGTCAAATGCCCGTCGTGCGGCGCCGACGCGACGCGCGAGACCGACACCCTGGACACCTTTGTGGACTCCAGCTGGTATTTCGCTCGATTCACCGACCCCAAGGCCGCTCAGCCGATCGACAAGGTCGCCGCCGACCGCTGGCTGCCGGTCGACCAGTACATCGGCGGGGTCGAGCATGCGGTGCTGCACCTGCTCTACGCCCGTTTCGTCACCCGCGCGCTCAGCGACGCCGGCCTGATGAACGTCAAGGAGCCGTTCGCCGGCCTGTTCACCCAGGGCATGGTGGTCCATGAGACCTATCGCCGCCCCGACGGCCAGTGGGTCGAGCCCACCGACGTCGAGCTGAGCAATGACGGCGGCGTCCGCGCGGCGCGTCAGCTGTCGACCGGCGAGACCCTGACGATCGGCGACATCGAGAAGATGTCCAAGTCCAAGAAGAACGTCGTCGCCCCGGCGGAAATCCTGGAGAGCCACGGCGTCGACGCCGGCCGCCTGTTTGTCCTGTCCGACAGTCCGCCCGAGCGGGACGTGCAATGGACCCCCGGCGGGGTGGAGGGCGCCAGCCGCTTCGTCCAGCGCGCCTGGTCGCTGTTCGACGCCTACGACCCCGCCTTCGCCGGCGAGGACAAGGCCAACGCCGAGCTGCTGCGCGAGACGCACAAGGCCATCAAGGCCGTATCGGAAGGCGTCGAAGGCTTCCGCTTCAACTCGGCCATCGCCAAGCTGTACGCCTTTGTCGCCGTCATTCGCGACACGGCTCAGGCCGGCGGCGACGCGCGTCGTCAGGCCCTGTCGGCCCTGGCCCGGCTGATCGCCCCCTTCACCCCCCATCTGGCCGAGGAATGCTGGACCCGCCTTGGTGAAGAAGGGATGGTTCTGGACGCGCCGTGGCCCGTGTGGGACGCTGCTCTGGCGGCCGATGACGAGGTGGTCCTGCCCATCCAGATCAACGGGAAGCGCCGGGCGGAAATCCGCGTGGCGCGCGGCATGGAACCGTCGGCGGTCGAGGCGCTGGTCCTGGCCGACGAGACGGTCAAGGCGCGACTGGAGGGTCTGAGCGTGAAGAAGATCGTCGTGGTCAAAGACCGCATCGTCAACCTGGTGGCCGGCTGATGCGGCGCGCCCTTCTGGCGCTGCTGCTGGCGACCCCGCTGGTTTCGGCCTGCGGGTTCACACCGCTCTACGCCGATCCAGGCGTGGGCTCGTCGCTGCGTCGCATCGCGGTCACGACCCAGGACGACCGGTTGGGGTATCGCCTGCGCGAACAGCTGGAGGACGCCCTGGCCTGGGATCGCGGCGCCGCGCCGCTCTATCGTCTGGACACGCGCGTCGAGCAGGACCGCCGCTCCCTGGGCCGCCGGATCGACGACACGGCCACCCGCTATGAGCTGACGGTCAAGGCGACCTGGATCCTGACGCCGGCTTCGGGCGGGACGCCGTTGACGGGGACCGAGACGGTGACCACCACCTACGCCGCCGCCGACCAGCCCTACGCCGCCATCGCCGCCCAGCAGGACGGGGAAGAGCGCGCCGCCGCAGAACTGGCCCGTCTGATCCGCCTGGACCTGATGCAGGCGCTGGCCGGCCGGTGAGCCGCCCCCGATGATCCTCTCTAAACGTCCCGAGATTGATCGTTTCCTGAAGGCGCCCGATCCGGCGGTGCGGGCGGCGGTGATCCACGGCAAGGACCGGTCCGGCGTCGCCGAGCGCGCCGAGATCCTGTGCCGCACTGTCACCCCCGACCTGAACGACCCGTTCAACGTCACCGTCCTGACCGACAGCGACATCGACGGCGACGAGACCAGGCTGGAAGAGGCGCTGACGGCCCTGTCCATGATGGGTGGACGGCGTCTGGTGCGCGTGCGCCTGTCGACCTTCAAGGCCGGGGTGGACAAGGCCGTGGCGGCGGCGGTGAAGATCCACGCCGAGGGCGGCTACAATCCCGACGCCATGCTGGTGGTCGAGGCCGACCAGCTGGGCCGAGAGTCCGCCCTTCGCAAGACCGCCGAAAAGGAGACCGGCGCCGTCGGCATCGTCTGCTACGAGGACGAGACCGGCGACGTCGCGCGCATGGTTCGCGAGGCGCTGGCCGCCGACAAGGTGGGCCTGACCTCCGACGCCCTGGATCGTTTCGTCGCCCGCCTGCCGCGCGAACGCGGGCTGATGCGCCAGGAGATCGAGCGCCTGGCCCTGTTCGTCGGCCCCGGCTCGGGCCGCAGCATCGACCTGGAGGAGCTGGAGACGCATCTGGGCGTGGAGCCGGACGCCTCCCTGTCGGATGCGGCGCTCCAGGCCTTCGGCGCCCGGCCCGGCCCGGCCCAATCGGCGCTGAGGCGCGCCCTCGCCGAGGGGGAATCGTCTGTGCTGGCCGTGCGATCCGCAGCGATACATCTGGGAAAGCTCAGGCGGATCAATATCCTGCAGGCGAACGGAGCGAACGCCAAGGAGGCGGCCAAGGCGGCGGGAGTATTCTGGAAACAGGAGGCCGAAATGCTGCGGCAGGCCCGCTCCTGGCGGCTGGAGGCGCTGGACGAGACGCTGGACAGCATCAACACCGCCGACGTGGCGACCAAGACGACGGGGATGCCCGATCAGCTGATCGCCGAACGCCTTCTGCTGGAAATCGCCGGCAAGGCCAGACGCTTGGGGCTCTAAAGCCTGATCAGCTGAGGTTGAGTCGCTTCGCGATTCCGCAGATGCCGTGGATCAGGCTTCAGTTGATCCTAGAGCGAAATCTGAGCCGAGCCGGACGGCGTCCAACTCGACCGATTTCGCTCTAGCCGCGCTTCGACGCCCGGCGGAACGCCGGCTTGGCCATCGCCTGATTACGCGCGGCGACCGCCCTTTCCTCGGCCTTGGCGCCCGACTGGGCGTTGAAGCCATGACCGGTCTTGCCGCTTCTCAGCGCCTTCTTGGCGGCGAGCGCCCGCTTCAGCTTGTCGGCGGCGCTCGGCGTGTTCTCTTCGGTCATGCGCCCTTGTACCACGCCGGCGGCTTCAGCCGCGCATCAATCTCGGGACGTTTAG